>CAZHTZ010000023.1:0-31929 GCA_964535455.1 uncultured Caldilineales bacterium | reverse complement strand
GGAGGTTGTGATGCTGACGTCTTACCTTCACGCTGCCATGCGAAAGGCGCACTATGAGATCATGGACGATGGCGCTTTCTATGGCGAGATTCCTGGATTCCAGGGGGTCTATGCAAGCGCGCCAACGCTTGAGGCCTGTCGAGATGAACTACAAGAGGCACTGGAGGGCTGGCTCGTTCTTGGTCTTCGCTTTGGACATCCGTTACCCGAGGTAGACGGCTACCGCCTGGACACGGCGCTCGAGGCTGCCTGATGCCGCCTTTTGGTCCGATCTCAGGCGCCGATCTGATCCGAAGTCTCTGGAACCTGGGATTCGATGGACCCTACATGGGCGGCAAGCACCAGTACGTGATCCGCGGTCAAATGAGGCTTGTGCTGCCCAATCCTCATCAGCGGGAGATCAGCGTAGCTCTGCTCACAAGGATATTGCGGCAAGCGGGGATCGATAGGGAGGATTGGGAGCGCCTATGATCACTGTTCAGATGGCCAGCAGGCCTCTGACTGCCAGCATCAAGTTAACGGTATGCATATCTCCGAGTACCAGCAGTGGCTTCAAGACTACGACCAAGACCGCGGCTTCGACCGCGTTCATCCCAGCCAAACGCTCGTCCACGCCCTGGAAGAGCTAGGCGAGATCGCCCGCGAGGTGCTCTATCTGGAAGGGTATCGGGACACGGGTGACGCGGACGCCAAGCGGGCGGCATTGGCCGAAGAGCTGGCCGACTGCATGACGTTTCTGTTCAAGTTGGCGTACCAATTCGACATTGACATGGAGACGGCGCTTGTGGCCAATCAGCCCAAGGCCGACGCCCGCTTCCCGATTGAGAAGGGGCGCACGGAGATGGCACGGTATCTGCGGCGCCAGCGCGAAAATGCAGAACGGCTGCGTGACGAGTTGTGAGCGTCGTTCGCAGGTTGGGCGTGGTAGCGTTGTGACGCTTTCTGTGATGGGAGGCGGGAAGCGCCAGCGCCTTTGACAAGCGGCGTTCGGGTCGACTAGAATCTTGTAGGTTTTGTCACCTTTTCATAGTTCGTCAAGGTCGCCTTCATGAGCAGCAGTGATCGTGGTCCCCGTCGTGCTCCCGCCGCCTATGAGCGCCTGATCCCCATCATCCTCGTGGTTCTGGTGGTGTTGGTCTTAGTGCTCCTGGCGTTTGTGCTTGTGGTCCTGTTGCGACCCCTGGCCTGATCCCACTCATTCTGGAGTCTACAATGTCCTCTCAAGTTCTGTTTGGTCTCATTTCCGTGACGACGGCCATTGTCGCTTTTGTGGCTGCCTTCCTGGTGTTGAAGCGGTGGTCCCAGCGCCAGCGCACCTATCTCTTGTTTTGGGGCATTGGCCTCGTATTGTATGGCATTGGCGCGTCGATGGAGGCCTATTTCAGCCTGGCCGGTTGGAATGCCTTCGTTTTCCGCCTATGGTATCTGACCGGCGCCTTCTTCACGGCGGCCTACCTTGGCCAGGGCACTGCCTTCATGTTGTTGCCTCGACGCTGGGCCTCAGTGCTGTTCGCCATCCTGGCGGTTGGCTCGGTGTACGCGATCTTCAAGGTCTTCACGGCTACCCTTGACCCCAGCCTGCTCACTGGCAGCGAGATGTCGGGCAAGATCATCGTCAGCCCCGGCGTGCGCATTCTGACCCCGTTCTTCAACATCTACGGCACACTGTTTCTTGTGGGTGGGGCCATTTACTCCGCCTGGCTGTTTTGGCGCAAGCGCGTCCTCCTCAACCGCGTACTCGGCAACATCCTCATTGCCGCAGGCGGTCTCTTCCCCGCCTTTGGCGGAGCGTTCCAGCGCGCCGGCGTGCCTGGCATCCTCTATTTGAGCGAGCTGATCGGCGTCATCCTCATCTTTGTGGGATACCTGTTTGCCACGAGCGATGCCGCCAAGGCGGCGGCGCCGAAGGTGGACACTGAAAAGAGTCCGTCTTGATCGAGCGGCGGCGCCGAAAGTGGTCACTGAGAAGAGTCCGTCTTGATCGGGCGGCGGCGCCGAAAGTGGTCACTGAAAAGAGTCCGCCTTGATCGAGCGGCGGCGCCGAAAGCGGTGAGCGGCGCGCCTTCACCCTGCGCATTCGGCGGACACGATGCCATAGGGCGTCGTTCGCTGGCGATGACAGACACCGGCAATTTGGCGCGGGGCGGGGCAGCGATTGGTCTCTGCTCTGCTGCGTGCTATACTCGACGCTGTACGTTTGATCACCATTCCGGCCCGGTCACCCAATGGAGCGTGCCATGAACGGCAGCGAAAACATGATGCGTGCCATCGTCAAGCCCGATCGTTCCCCGGGCCTGAAGTTGATGCAGGTACCGATTCCCAAACCGGGGCCGCGTGAAGTGCTGGTCAAGGTCGCGGCCACGTCCATCTGTGGGACGGACCTGCACATCTACAAGTGGGACCCGTGGGCGCAGAGCCGCATCAAGCCGCCGGTGGTCGTGGGGCACGAGTTCTGCGGGCACGTGGTCGAGATCGGAGAGGTGGTGGATGAAGTCAAGGTGGGAGACTTCGTTTCGGCGGAAAGTCACATCGTCTGCCACACCTGCGCACCGTGCCGCACCGGCCGGGCGCACCTCTGCCAGAACACGCAGATCATCGGCGTGGACCGCGACGGCTGCTGGGCCGACTACATCGTGATGCCGGCGGAAAACCTGTGGCTGAACCCGCCGGATATGCCCCTCGAGATCGCCAGCCTGCAGGAGAACTTCGGCAATGCCGTCCACACGGCCTTCGCCACCGAGCTGACAGGGCGGCGCGTGTTGGTGACGGGCTGCGGTCCGGTGGGACTGATGGCGATCATGGTGGCCAAGGCCGCCGGCGTCCGCACCATCTACGCCACTGACATCTCAAACTACCGCATCCGCATGGCCAGGCAGATGGGCGCAGACATGGCGCTCAATGTGTCGGAGGGAAATGCGGCGCAAACCATCATGACGGACACCCAGGGCGAGGGGGTGGATGTGCTTTTGGAGATGTCAGGGTCGCCCCAGGCCATCGACATGGGCTTCAAGCTGCTGCGCTTTGGCGGGGAGGCGGCGCTGCTGGGATTGACGCCATCCGGCATCCCCTTTGATATCAACAACCACATCGTGCTGAAAGGCGCAACGGTGTATGGCATTGTGGGACGGGAGTTGTGGGCGACCTGGTTCCGCATGCGCAACCTGCTCGCCAGCGGTCTCGTCGATCTCAACAAGATCATCACGCACCGCTTGGCCCTCGACGACTACGACGCAGCCCTGCGCGTGATGCAGAGCGGGCAGAGCGGGAAGGTAGTGATGTTTCCGGGAGGACAGGAGAAGTGATACGCATTGCGAAATGCGAAATGCGTAAGATCGGATGTTTTCGAGTGGTATTTGAAGCAAGGAGGTAGGGATGGTTGAAGAAAAGCTGAGATTTATCGAGGAAGAAATCGATCGTCTGAAGGGTGAAAACCTGTTCATCAACATCCGCACGATGGAGTCGGCGGTGGATGGATGGATGGTGGTGGACGGCAAACAGGTGCTGAACTTCTGCACCAACAACTATCTGGGACTGGCGAATCACCCGCAACTGAAACAGGCGGCGCAAGCGGCTATCGCCCGGTGGGGCGTGGGGCCGGCGGCGGTGCGGTCTATTGCCGGCACCACCAGCCTGCATGTGGAATTGGAACGCCGGTTGGCGGCGTTCAAGGGCGTCGAGGATGCGCTGTTCATGCAGAGCGGCTTCAACGCCAATCAGGCGGCCATCCCACCGCTTGTCGGCCGGGAGGACGTGATCTTTTCCGACCGCCTGAACCACGCCTCGATCATCGATGGCTGCCGGCTGGCCGGGGCAAAGGTCGTGGTGTACGAGCACTGCGACCCGGCGGACGCGGAAGCAAAGGTGAAGGAACATCTGCCCAACTTCCGGCGCGGCTTGCTCATCACCGACGGTGTGTTCAGCATGGACGGCGACGTCGCGCCGCTGGACAGGCTCTACGAGGTGGCGGAGCGGCATGGTGTGCTGACCATGGTGGACGACGCCCACGGTGAAGGGGTGCTGGGAAGGGGTGGTCGCGGAATCGTGGACCATTTCGGATTGCACGGCCGCTTCGACGTGGAGGTCGGCACGCTCTCGAAGGCATTCGGCGCCGTGGGTGGGGTCATTGCCGGCAAGAAACTCATCATCGATCACATCCGGCAGAAGGCCCGGCCGTTCCTGTTCTCCAGCGCCACCACACCCGCCGACACCGGCGCCTGCCTGGCCGCCGTAGACCTGTTGGAGGAAAGTGATACCCTGGTTGGCCGGCTGTGGGAGAATACAGCCTATCTGCGAGCTGAGATGCAGAAGCTCGGTTTCGACACGGGCAAGAGCCAGACGCCCATCCTGCCCGTCATGCTGGGTGACGTGGGACTGGCCAAGCTGTTTAGCCGCCGGTTGTTTGAAGAGGGTGTCTTCGCCATGAGCATTGGTTTTCCCACGGTGCCGCGCGGACTGGCGCGCATCCGGGTCATGAATACCGCCGCCCACACGCGGGCGGACCTGGATTTCGGACTCGATGTTTTTGCACGGGTCGGACGCGAGTTGGGTGTTATCTGATCCAAGTTTTCTTTCCCAATCCCTGAGGATGGACTGATGAGCGAGCTACCGGATCGAAACCTGGCGTTGGAGTTGGTGCGCGTGACCGAAGCGGCGGCGCTGGCGTCCGCACGCTGGATGGGTCGTGGGGACAAGAACTCCGCCGACCAGGCGGCAGTCGATGCGATGCGCCTGGTGCTGGGCACCGTTGCTATGGACGGGGTCGTGGTCATCGGCGAAGGCGAGAAAGATGAGGCGCCGATGCTTTACAATGGCGAGCGATTGGGCATGGCCAGGCAGCCGCAGGTGGACATCGCCGTGGATCCGATCGACGGCACCCGCCTGACGGCGGAGGGCGGCAATGGCGCCCTCTCGGTGGTGGCCATTGCCCAACGCGGCACCATGTACAACCCGCACCATCTGGTCTACATGGACAAGATCGCCGTTGGTCCGGCCTGCTGCTACGCCATCGATATCGACGCCCCTCCGGCAGAGAACCTGCGTAACATCGCCCGCGCCCTCAAGCGCGAAGTCAACGACCTGACCGTCATGATTCTGAACCGCCCGCGCCACGCCAACCTCATCGCCGCCGTGCGCGAGGCCGGCGCCCGCATCCGGCTGATCACAGACGGCGACGTGGCCGGGGCCATCTCCACCGCCATGCCTGATTCGGGCATCGACGTGCTCATGGGCGTCGGCGGGTCGCCCGAAGCAGTCATTACGGCGGCGGCGCTCAAATGCCTTGGCGGCGAGATCCAATGCAAACCCTGGCCGCGCGACGACGGCGAGCGCCAGAAGGCGCTGAATCTGGGCATCGACCTGAGCAAGGTGCTGAATACCAACGATCTGGTGGAGAGTGACAACGTCTTTTTCGCTGCCACGGGCATCACCAGCGGTGAACTGCTCCAGGGCGTGCGCTACTTCGGCGGCGGCGCCACCACCCACAGCATGATCATGCGCTCACGCTCCGGCACCTTGCGCATGATCACGGCTACACACCGCCTGGACAAGCTGATGCGGTACAGCGGCGTGAACTACGGATGAGCGAACGCGTCGGTATCGTCGATCTGGGTTCCAACACGACCCGGCTGGTGATCTATGAGTACGAGCCGGGCCGGCGCTTTCGCCTGGCCGACGAGGTGCGTGAGGTCGTGCGGCTGCGCGAGGGCATGGGGGAAACCAACATCCTGCGCGCCGCCGCCATCGACCGCAGTCTGAACGCCCTGCGCATGTTCCGCGCCCTGTCCGCTGCCATGGAGGTTGACGACGTCACTGTGGTTGCCACCAGCGCCACGCGCGACGCCGGCAACAGCGCCTCGTTCCTGGCTCGCGCCCAGGCGGAGACGGGCTGGAAACTGCGATTGCTTTCGGGAGAGGAAGAGGGCTACTATGGCGCCCTGGGAGGTATCAATTCGACCGGTTTGCGGGAAGGGTTTGTGATCGACCTGGGCGGGGGCAGCGCCCAGATCGTCGAGGTGCGAGGCGGGCTGCCGGGTCGGACTGCCAGTCTGCCGTTGGGCGCGTTACGCCTGACCGAACTGTACCTGGGCGCGGACAAAGTCACCAATAGCCGGGTCGAGGCGATGCTGGGGTTCGTACGCGGGCAACTGGCGCCGCTGGATTGGTTCCGGGCCAGGCCGGGGGACGAATTGGTCACCATCGGCGGCACCATCCGCAACCTGGCCCAGGTCGATCAGGTGCGCCGTAACTTTCCCCTGGAGACGCTGCAAGGTTACACCCTTGGCGCTGAGGTGCTGCACGAGCTGGCGGACCAGCTCTGGCGCATGACGCTCAAGCGTCGCGGCGCCCTTCCCGGTCTTCACTTCGACCGTGCTGACATCATCCATGCCGGGGCTTTGGTGTATGACGCTCTGCTGAAGCACGGCGGCTTCGACGCCGCCATCGTGACCCGCCAGGGTCTGCGCGAGGGCGTGTTCTACGAACGCTTCCTGGCGGATCAACCCCGGCCCATCATCGCCAACCTGCGCCAGTTCAGCGCCCTCAACCTGGCTCGCACTTTCGACAGCGACAATCCCCACAGCCACCATGTCGCCGACCTCTCCCTGCGCATGTTCGACGAGCTGCAGCCTGCCCACCGGCTCGACCGTTCCTATCGCGAGCTGCTGTGGGCGGCCAGCCTGGTGCACGACATCGGCACTCTGGTGGATTACCAGTACCATCATCTGCACTCGGCCTACATCGTGCTCAACCACGGCCTGCCGGGTTACACCCCGCGCGAATTGGCGCTGATCGCCCTGCTGTGTCGCTACCACCGCAGCAAGGGCTGGCCCAAGGCGGGCGAGCTGGCCCCTCTTCTGGCCCCAGGTGACGAACAAGCGCTTGCCCCGCTGTGCGGCATGTTGCGGCTCTCAGAATACCTGGAGCGGGGGCGCAGCCAGGTGGTGCGGGACGTGCGCTGCCACCTCGACCAGACGCATCACTGGCTGCAGATCGAAGCGCTGGCCACCGGCAATGCGGCGATGGAGCTGTGGGATGCGGGTCGCAACGTCGACGTGCTGGCGCAGGCGCTGGGCGTTGAGATCGAGCTGGTGGCGGGGGTGTGGACGGGGGAGGGGAGCGGGTAGCGGGGTGCGGGGTGCGGGTAGTGGCGACCAGAGACGCTTGGGCAATCTATGACTTTTCCCACACAAGCTCGTAGATGTCCTCAGGGCCGTCTTCCTCGTCGATGTGCGAGCCGATGCGATGGAAGCCAAAGCGGGCGGCCAGGCGCAGCGAGGGTTCGTTTTCGGGGCTGATGGAAAGCACGAAGCGGTCGACGCCTTCCTGGTCGTGCGCCCACTGCATCAGCGCCGTACAGGCTTCCGTGGCGTAGCCCAGGCGGCGATAGGCGGGAAAGACTGAGTACCCGAACTCGACCCCGCCTGGGGCCAGTTCCTTGAGGTAGTCAGGGCCGGGGCGGGTGTGGCAGCCGATGTGTCCAATCACCGTCTGCTCCGCACGCAGACCCATCGCCCGCAGCAGCCAGGGTTGGAGGCCGGGATCCTGACGGAGCTGGTCCAGGCGCATTTGCAGCAGACCGGCGTTGCCGAACCAGTCGGCGGGGACCGTCAGACCCAGAAGACGCTCGGCAGCGACGACGTCGCCGGCCAACGATGCCTCCAGAAAGGCAGGCGACAGGGGGATGAGGTCGAGGCGCGGGGTGGCGATGGGGGAGGCTATCAAGAGGTGGCTTTCCCGATCAGCTCGACCACTTTGGCAGCCACGGCCCGGCCGAGTTTGGCGTGTTCGCCCGCCTCGAAGTGGATGCCGTCCAATTCACTGGAGACGATGACGCTGCCGGCATCCAGGAAGGCGCAGTTCATCTCGGTGGCCAGGCGGCGGTAGTGCTCGGCGAACTTGAGGGAGCGGACTTCGGCGCCTTCGAACATCTCGGCGAACTCGGTCAAGCGGACGACGGGCGGCGGCGCCAGCAGCAGCACCCCGGGCGCGGCGCCGTTGCGGCCGGCCGCGCTCTGCTGCACCACCTTGACCAGCACCCCGGCCCCGCTGGCGACGTCGTAGGCCGGCAGGCTGAAGCGCTTCTTCAGGTCGTTGGTGCCCAGCATGATGACGACCAGGTCCAATGGCCGGTGGGTCTCCAGGCAGGGGATCAGATAATCGTGGCCGTTCTTGTAGCCCTCGATGGGGTCATCCCAGACAGTCGTGCGGCCGTTCAGCCCTTCCTCGATGATCTCGTAGTCGGGACCGAGGGTGTTGCGCAGCACGCCCGGCCAGCGGACGTCGCGGTCAAAACGGTCCTGGGTGGCCGGGTTGTAGCCCCAGGTGTTGGAGTCGCCGAAGCACAGAATACGGTTCATGGTTGCAGGTTGCAGGTTGCAGGTTGCACGTTGCACGTTGCACGTTGGGTTGGATGATGGAGAAGGTTGGATGTGAAGAAGGGAGAGGGTTTACTGGTTGATGGGGACGTCGATGAAGGACCAGGGAAGGGCGAAGTGGTCTTGCAGGTGGCGGGCCAGGGCCTGCACCCCCAGGGTTTCGGTGACGTAGTGGCCGCCGTAGAGGACGTTCATGCCTAGCTCTTCGCTGAGATGGACGACGGTGTAGTCGGTCTCGCCGGTGACCAGAGTGTCACAGCCGAGGTCGTGGGCCTCTTCCAGGCTGCGGGCGGCGTCGCCGGAACAGACGGCCACACGGCGGACTGGCTTGGGACCGAAGGCGCTGGCGGCCACGGGCGGCTGGAGGACGGAGGTGAAGGTCTGCACCAGCGCGGTGAAGGTGGTCGGGGCGGCGGGCTCGGCCAGAATGCCGATGTCGACGCCTTTGTGGTTCATATAGGTTCCGGCCGGGTGCAGGTCCAACAGGCGGCAAAGCTCAGCGTTGTTGCCCAGGGTGGGGTGAGCGTCGAGCGCCAGATGGGCGGCGTAGAGATTGAGATCGGCTTCGAACAAGCGGCGCACCTTGCGGCCAAAGGCGCCGGTCAGGCGCCTGGCTTCGCCCCAGAAGATGCCGTGGTGGACCAGCAGGAGGTCGGCGCCGGCGGCCAGGGCGCCGTCGATGGTGGCATGGGCGGCGTCCACGCCCACGGCCAGCTTGTGCACCTCGGCCCGGCCCTCGACTTGCAAGCCCTGGGGGCCGTAGTCGGGGATGGCGGAGAGGTGGAGAAGGTCATCGAGATAGGCAACCAGTTCAGTTGTCTGCATGCGTTGTTGCCCTCCTGACGCACAGGCGTCACTGGCGTCCAGGATAGAACAACTCAGGGACGAAATCAAAACACTGCCAAAACCAAAGTCGGGAACACACAGCCGGACGACAGCGTCATGGTTACAAAGCCAGCCGTTGTCGCCTGAAGGTTCTGTCGAAAGCAACTACTGACAACACTGACTTTGTGTGATATTGTACAATCGTGCTATAGCTACTTGTTTCTGTTCGTGCCAGCGCTGTGGCCACGTTCTTGGCGGTCACATTCGCGGCGAACCGCCGGCGTCCAAATTGGAGAGGGCTCACATGAACGCTCGATTTCGCTCATTCTTACGCATCGTATCGTGGGTGAGTATTGTCGCGCTCGCGGCGGTTCTCCTCGTTGTTTTTGTGAGTTCCGAGCGGAAAGGAGGTCCGGTGCAGGCGCCGGTGCGGGCGCCCGGCGGCGATTCGCCCCTGCCCACCCCGGCGGCAGCCTTCCTGTCGCCTATTCGGACCCCGGAGCGAGGGTGGTTGACTCCCGAACCTCTTCCCACCGCGCCCCCGACGGCGACGATGCCGCCGATTTCTACACCAATTCCCACCCCCGTCGTGACGCCGATCCCAACGACAGCGCCTCCCGTACTGCCGGATGTCGTCGGCAAGGTCCTACAACCTTTCTGGATCATCTATTGGCAGGGCAACGAAGTGTGGCGGATCGATGACCAGGGTCAGGAACGGCAGTTGCTGCTGGACACCTATAAGAGCTTGGGTCAGTGGCTGACTGATATTCCCGATCCCTTCAAAAACACTGATTGCTGTACGATCGGTCGGCGCGTGACCGTATCGCCGGACGGCCATAAGCTGGCCCTTGTGGTCGTTGACAAGATCAAGGGTACTATGGCCGACCGGTTCACCTTCAGTATCTACCTGTTCGATATCGGGACGGGCGAACTCAAGTTTCTGAGCGAGGGAACCACGCCCAAGTGGGCGCCTGATGGCAAGCATATTGCGTTTGTTAAGGATCCGGCACCAACAACGACTTCACCTGACGGATTGCTCTGGGTGGCCAACCTGGAGACTGGTCGGATCGATGGATTGGTCAAGGGAGACCCGGCTCGTCCCATGCTACGCCTGGGTCAATGGACTTGGTCACCAGACTCCCAGGAGATCGCCTATCGATACCGTGACGGCATGGTAGAACACCCTGAGATCTGGATAGCGGGCGTGGCTGAACCATCTTCTTCTCTCGCACCCAGCCTACCTGCGGACTTCTACCCATATGCCTTCGGCTGGACCCCTGATGGTGAACGTCTGTTTGCCACAGTTCCTGACCAGAAGGCGCCGAAGCAACCCGTCGATCTGTGGACCATTGCGATCAATACCGGCGAGCGCCAGCGTATGACGCAAGACATGTTCGCAACGTTGGGGACCTGGTCGCCGGACGGAAAATGGTTGGCTTTCAGCGCCATGCAACTGTATGAGAGAGATGAGTCGCCCTATGGCATCTGGTTACTGAATAATGATGGCAAGCACTTGCTGCGAGTAACGTCAGGGCTGCCACAAGATAGTGAAGCATTCTGGAGCCCGGATGCGTCGCGCCTGATTTTCCAACGCGCGGGTGTGGGTCTGACCATCCTGTCGCTGGCAACCGGCGAGATCGTTTCTCCTAAGGTTGATCTCCCCTACGATTTTCGGAGTAACTATGCAATAGGAGGGAGCAAATGAAATTGCCTCGTTATTCGTCGTCAAAACGGGGTCGATCGGCTGCATTATTGCTCACCAGTATCATGCTCATTGCAGCGGTTGCGACCAGCTACGCAGCATATCGAACAATGCGCCCGATTGCGGTGGGCCCGTATGGGTACATTAGTCAATCAAATCTATACGGCGAGATTTACGCACATAAAGGTGTGGATTTTCCTGCTGCTCTTGACACAGATGTGTTTGCCATCGCAGATGGAGTTGTGCGGCAGGTTGAAGAAAGCTTTGATGATGGGTGCGACACATGCCCTGCCTTCGGCAACTTCATCCTTGTCCGGCATACAAAGCAACATTACGACCGCACAACAGGCCAGGCAGCCTACGTTTATTCCCTGTACGCCCATTTGTCAAAGTCTGGGGCCTTTGTCAACCCAGGCGACAACGTGGTTGCTGGTCAAGTTATCGGCGACGTGGACGACACCGGGAATTCGTTTGGCCATCATTTGCATCTTCAACTCATGATTGATCCCAACCTGAATCAGACATTGGTTTACCCATTGACTTGGACCGAGGCACATTCTCGCAATCCCGAACTATGGATCAATCCCTACCCAAACACAGCTGCAATGATTGGGAAAGTGACAGACACGGGCGGAACACCAGTTCCAAATCTACAGGTTGTCGGCATGAAAAAGCAACAAGCTTGGGCGTTTGGATGGTCCACAACCTACAGTAGCCCAGCGTTGAATTCCGATGATATCTTCGTAGAAAATTTCGCCACAACTGATGTTACACCTGGAACCTATAGCCTTGTTGCTAAACAGTGGAATGGGCAGCAATGGGTTGACTATAAACAGCTTGGTACACATACTTTCACAGTCGGCAAGATTACCTACGTTGGCCTTTATCCCAACTATCTCCCTGATGTCAGAGCCATCGGCGGTTGGGATGCAAAGATCGTCATCCACAATCCAAGTGGTAGTCGGACAGCGCAAGTCGTTACGACCTTTTTTGAAGGGTCCGCCGGATTGGTGTCTTTTCAACGTACTGACTTGATCGGACCACGCCGCACCCTCACTGTCAGCCCGCCGGGAGGCCTCCTCGGCTCGGCCCTGGTCGTAGGCAGTGAGCCACTCGCTGTCGTCGTCGAAAGCACGCACGCGGGCAACACCATCGCCACGGCCTATTCAGGTATCACCGCTCCCTCTACCACCGCCTACCAGCCGACAGTGTACAACTCAAGTACCAACCGTACGGTCCTGACAGCCCACAACGCCGGCATTTCGCCAACCCCGATGACGGCAAGAGTAACCTATTACAGCACCACCGGTGCAAGCTACGGTCCTTATACTTATCCGCTCGAACTGCACGCCAATTGGCAGGATGAAGCTCCGCCACCAGGCCTAGACGAGGGCGGAGCGGTCTTGATGGCTCCTGAATCGTTGGCTGTTGCCGGGCGGGTGGAGTGGTACACCAATGACGTTCGCACCCGCGCCAGCAGTTACAGCGGGGCCACGACCGGAAGAACGCAACTTTATGCGCCTTCCATCTATCGGACCAAGTTTGACGCCACGACATGGAACATCCTCTCTGGTGTACGGCTGCAAAACGTGACGGCGAACACCGTCTCCGTCACCCTCAACTTCACCTCACGCTCCGATAGCTCAGCGGCCTGTCTGATTTCGCGGGTCTTTCAGGACACTATCCCTCGCTTAAGTTCGCATGGCTATAATACGCGCTCTGGCGGCTATCGCAATGGTGTCTTCGACGCCAACCTGTTCCTACCCCTTGAGAATAACGGCGCTTGTCTGGACTGGAGCGGCGCCCTGGCCGTGACTGCCAATAGTGGCCAAGTGGCTGGCACGGTTAACACCGTCTGGATCGGCGGCGACCGCGCCGGCACCTACTCCATGTTAGGCCCTGAAGACGCTAAGGTCAACGTCGCCTTGGCGAAGCAGATGTACACCAGCGGCGGCAAGCGCTCGGCCATCAATGTGATGAACACATCCAGCACACCTGTGAATATCGAAGTCAAGTACTACAACTCCTTGGATGGCACTCTCCGTTACAGTACACCTCCCGTCACCCTGCAAGCAAACCAGGCGATAGGCTACAACACGAACACCCTGAGTGGTTTTCCCAGCGGTTTCGAGGGTAGCGCCGTCGTTTCTACCCTGACTGGTCCCCCTGGGCTCATCGCCATTGGCAACCTTATCTATACTACCAGCGACCCGGGCGGTGATCGTGCGGCTGTGTATGAAGGGCTAGGCTTCTGACCTTCGGAACTCCTGTCTTCGTTGCTCATGATATGCCGACGGCTGTCATTGCCGGGGGCGCTTCCCGCTTCGCGCGGGATGGGTAATTCAGAGAGACGGTTGCCTGGTTTTTGGACTTTGATCTTGCGCAGCAGCGTATGTTGGGGAAAGTGACCGGTCCGGCTGCTTCGGGGCAGTGAAATACAGACCAAATTAAGGTTCCTGCCGCCAATCTGCTTTGGGATTCGCTGTGGCGGCGTGCTAAAATGACCAGTCCGAATGCGGCATGGGGGCGGCTCGCACCGCCCCTCTCCTTTGCCCTCCATCCGGACCTGAATCACGCCTGCTGCATCATTCTGCCAACCATGAACCGCTCCACTCGCATTTTCGTCACCCGCCGCCAGCGCCGCCGCGCCGGACTCAGCCGCACACCGGGCTGGAAGATCTCGGCGGGCATCCTGGGCGTTGCTGTTGTCATCGCTTTTTCCGCCCTTCTGGGCGTCACCGCCAGCGCCGTTGCCGTGGCGGGAAGCATTTACTACTACTTCACCCGCGACCTGCCCGACCCGACGGCCATCGTCACCGAGCAGGAGAGCTTCGAGACCGTCAAGATCTACGATCGCACCGGCCAGGTCCTGCTCTACGAGTCTATCGACCCCCGACCCTTCCGCGGAGATCGCACTTATGTCCGTCTGGAAGAGATCAGCCCCTACCTGATCAACGCCACCGTGGCCCTGGAAGATCGCTCCTACTGGGAGAACCCTGGCGTCAACATCCGCGGTATCGCCCGCGCTTTCATGAACAACCTGCAGGGGGGCGGGGTGCAGGGCGCCTCGAGCATCACACAGCAGCTTGTCAAGAACGTGCTCATCGCTCCGGAAGACCGTTATCAGCGGTCCTATACGCGCAAGATCAAAGAAGCGCTGACGGCGATGGAGATCACCCGCCACTATGACAAGAAGCAGATTCTTGAGTGGTACCTGAACAACAACTTCTACGGGAACTTCAGCTACGGCATCGAATCGGCGGCGCAGGTCTATTTCGACAAATCGGCGCGTGACCTGGACCTGGCCGAAGCCGCCATGCTGGCGGCGCTGCCGCAGTATCCGGGGCTGAACCCCATTCAAGCGCTTGAGGATGCCAAGCGGCGCCAGCTCAAGGTCTTGCAGTCATTGGTGGAGGCCGGTTATATCAACCAGGACCAGGCCGATGTGGCGTATGCCGAGGAGCTGCAGGTGCGCAAGTCGGCGCTCGAGCGCTTCGAGAACGACCTGGCGCCACACTTTGCCCTCTTCGTGCTCGACCAGGTCAAGAAGCAGTTCAATACGGCCGACGATCCCTTTTTCATCTGGCGGAATGGTCTGACCGTGCGCACCACGTTGGACATGGATATGCAGCGCGAGGTCACGTGCAGCGCCCGCCAACGGATTGGTCACATCAACGGCAAGCAGCCTGACCTGGCCGGATGCACCCAGCTCAAACCCGCCGAGGGCTTGAAGGTGCGCAAGGAAGACGACCCACCGGTTTCCAATGCCGCCGTGGTGGTGTTGCGCACGGACACAGGAGAGATTCTCTCCATGTTGGGGTCGCTGGACTATAACGACGCCGAGATCGACGGCGAGGTCAACAACGCCCTGGCCGAGAACCAACCCGGTTCGGCCTTCAAGCCCATCACCTATGCCACCGGTTTCAGCGAGGGCCTCACGGCGGCTTCGGTGGTGATGGACGTGCGCCAGGTCTTTCCGGACGCCGTCGAGCCCTACGCGCCTGAGAACTATGACCGCAAGTATCACGGCCCGGTCGATCTGCGCACGGCCTTGCAGCGTTCCTACAACATCCCGGCCGTTTGGGTGTTGAACCAGGTGGGGGTCAAGAAGGCGGTGGACATGGCCCATCGTCTTGGCATCACCACCTTGAACAAGGACTTTTACGGTCTCAGCCTCACCCTGGGCGGCGGCGATGTGAAGCTGATCGACCTGACTTATGTCTTCGCCACGCTGGCCAATGGCGGCGTGATGGCGGGCCAACCGGTTCTGGCCGAGGATCTGCGCCCTGGCTACCGCACCGTCGATCCGGCTTCCATCCTGGAAGTCACCGACAAGGACGGCAACCGCATCTATGGGTTCGATGGACCGCAGACGCAGCGAGTGCTCAGTCCGCAACTGGGGTATCTGCTGAACGATGTCCTGAGCGACCCCAAGCCACGTCCGGCTTCGTTCGGCATCTTCTCCGCTCTGCTGACGCTGCCCGATCGCCGCATCATTGCCAAGACGGGCACGACCAACGACTACCGTGACAGTTGGACGTTGGGTGGCAGCCCGCAGATCAGTGTGGGCGTATGGGTGGGAAATGCCGACAACAAGCCCATGGACAAGATCTCGGGCTCGGTGGGGGCCGCGCCCATCTTCAATGACATTATGAAGTACGCCCACCGCGATCTGCCCGTGAAAGACTGGACGGAGCCGAGCGACATGGCGCGCGTGACGGTGTGTAACGAGAGCGGCCTGCTGCCTTCGGAATTGTGCGAGCGCCGGCACAACGAGCTTTTCATCAAAGGGACGGAACCCAAAGAGTACGACAACGTCTACCAGATCTACGAGATCGACCGGCGCACCGGGCAGTTGGCGGGTCCGAACACCCCGCCCGAGGAAATCGAGCGTAAGGTCTTCCGGGTGCTGCCGTCGGTGGCTGGCGACTGGACGCGCGAGCAATCGGAAGCCGGCAGCTTCGAGCAACCCCCACTGCCGCAGGCGTCGGCAACCCTGACGGAGACGGTCTTCAGCGAAGACGAGCTGGCGATTGCCCGTCCGCCGCTCTACGGTTATGTGGGCGGCGTCATGGACATCCTGGGCAATGCCCGCGGCGGCGACTTCCGTCTCTACCAACTGCACTTCGGCCAGGGTCTTGAGCCCGGCGAGTGGCAACAGATTGGCCCCGACCACTACAACCAGGTGGACAAGGGCTTGCTGGAGACCTGGGATACCACGAACCTCAGCGGCGCTTATACGCTGCGGTTGAGCGTGGTCGAGAACAGCGGCAATGTCCGCCAGGTATCGACGCCCGTCACCATAGACAACAAGCCGCCGACGATTGTCGTCACCAACCCCAGCAACGGGCGAGCCTATGTCATGGAAGATGATGAGTGGGTCAATATCAACGCCCTTGCTACTGACGACCTCTCGATGGATCGGGTCATCTTTTATGTCGACGACAGTCCGGTTATCACCACGACCGTAGCGCCCTATGCCGGCAAGTGGACGATCAAGATGTTGGACCGTCCCCTGACTGCCGGAGTGGGCACGGTCGACCCCAACGATCCCACGCGGCTCACCGTCACCGAAGAAAACGGTTTCGGCATTATCCACGACAGCAAAGGTTACACCGAGACCCACGTCATCAAGGCCACCGCCTTCGACAGCGCCGGCAACAAAACCGAGAGCGAACCGATCCGCATTTTCGTCCAGCATCGCGAGGGCAAGGGACCGAAGCCGCGACAGGCGGCGCTCGATCCACAGTTCGTAGCCGTCGTCCCGCGCACAGAATCGTGATTACGCATTACGCATTACGTAATTACGTAATGCGTAATTGTCGCCCCTCAACACATCGTTCCGCTCATCAGGCAACCTAAGGGGCGTATGACCATCGGAACATCGTTCCGGATGAAGCGAGCAATGGACCCAATCTGTAGGGTTCCAGCGACAGTCAACCACAATATGTTGTGGCTGGAGCCGTCGCCCCGACACTCGACTTCTGCGGTGCCTCGGAACGATGTGCTGAGGGTTCCGCCACTTAGATCCGGAACGATGTGTTGATGCATGACAGCTACCTGCTACCTGCTACCTGCTATCTGCCATCCGCTGTCTTCAGATTCGCGATGGACGCCAACAAACGCTTGACGCCTTTGCCGGTGAAGGCAACGGACACTTCTTCGTCGCCGCCAACCAGCTTGGAAGTAATGACGGTGCCCTTGCCGAAAACCGGGTGCAGGACTTGCTGTCCGGGACTGAAGCGCAGGGTCGCACCGTAGGTGGCGCGAGAAGCAGGGCGGCGTTCCTCGCTCCCCCAGGTCGTCATCTGGCGATGCGACTGCCGGGCGGGCGTGCTGCCGCCGGTGAGCTCACGGGGCAGGTCTTCAAGGAAGCGCGAAGGCTCGGCAAAATCACTGCGTCCCCAGTTGCCCCGCCGAAACGTGCGCAGCAGGTAGAGACGGTCAGCGGCGCGGGTGACGCCGACATAGAAAAGACGCCGCTCCTCCTCCATCCCGTCCGGGTCTTCAAACGAGCGGCTGTGCGGCAGCAGGCCTTCCTCGAGCCCGGCAATGAACACCACCGGAAACTCCAGGCCCTTAGCGGCGTGCAGGGTAAGCAGCGTCGGCACATCGCTGCCCGCTTCGAAGTTATCGGTCTCGCTGACCAGGGCCACTTCCTCCAGGAAAGCATCGAGGGCGACGTCGATCTCCATCTCGTCATAGGCGGTCGCCACCGTGCGCAATTCCTGAACGTTCTGCCAGCGGTCTTCTGCTTCCTCGGTGCCGTCCCGCAGCCACTCGCGATAGCCCGACTCTTCGAGAAGGCGGTCGACGAGCTGAGCCGGGCTGAGCCTCTCCCGCACTTCGATCCAGTTCTGCAGCAGCTCATAGAAGGCTACAAGCGGCGCCACCGTGGCTTTTGTGAGCGGGTGAGCGCCGGCGGTTCGGGCCAATTCCGGGTCAGCATCACCACCGAGCAGGCGCAGCGCCCGGTAGACACTGACGCCCAACGTTGCGGCCCATCCGCCCAGGCGGTCGATGCTGGTGCTGCCAATGCGCCGCGGTGGGGTATTGATGATGCGCCTCAGGCTCACGTCGTCGTCTGGGTTCTGCACCAGGCGTAGATAGGCCAGCACGTCCTTGACCTCTTTGCGGTTGTAGAAGCGTGTAGCCCCCACCAGACGGTAGGGCATGCCCCGGCGCACAAATGCCTCTTCCAGGGCGCGGGATTGGGCGTTGGTGCGGTACATCAGGGCGCACTCGCCGGGCTTGGCCTGGCCGGCCGCCTTCAACCGGCTGATCTCGTCGATGATGTAGTTGCCCTCGTCGTGCTCATCGTACGCCTGGTAAAGCGTGATCTTGGCGCCTGTCCCCCGGTCGGTGAAAAGCTTCTTGGCGGTGCGATGGCGGTTGCGCCCAATGACAGCATTGGCGGCATCGAGGATGGTCTGCGTGGAGCGGTAGTTCTCCTCCAGAAGGATAACCCTGGCGTCGGGGAAGTCCTGGCGAAAGCGCTCGACATTGCGGAAGTCGGCCCCGCGGAAGCGATAGATGGATTGGTCCTCGTCGCCTACCACGAACACGTTGCGATGGTGGCCGGCCATGAGTCGCACCAGCTCGTATTGGGCCGTGTTGGTGTCCTGGAACTCGTCGACCAGAACGTATTCGAAGCGGCGCTGGTAGCGGTCCCGGATCTCCTCGTGGTCGCGCAGCATGAAGACGGTGCGCAGGAGCAGGTCATCGAAGTCCAGGGCGCTGCTCACCCCCAGCAAACGCTGGTAGCGCTCGTAGACCCGCGCCGTGATTTCGTCGCCATAGGTGGCAATAGGATAATACTCCGGCGTGATCAGCTCGTTCTTGGCGCGCGAGATGGCGGCGAGCACGGCCCGCGGGGGATTCCGTTTCTCGTCGATGTTCAGGTCACGCAGCGCCTGCTTGACGACGTCGAGCTGGTCGTCGCTATCGAAGATGACGTAGCGGGGATTCAGGCCGATGCGCTCGGCCTCGATGCGGAGAAGACGGGCGCAGATGCGATGGAACGTTCCCAGCATCAGACCGCTCAGGCTGCCGGTCATGCCCAGCAGCGCTTCGGTGCGCTCGCGCATCACATCTGCCGCCTTATTGGTAAAGGTCACGGCCACGATGTGCCAGGGCGCGACACCCATGTCACGGATCAGGTAGGCGATGCGGTAGGTCAGGACGCGGGTCTTGCCGGAGCCAGGACCGGCCAACACCAGGATAGGCCCGCCCGTGGCGGTGACGGCGGTCTGTTGCGGGAAATTGAGACGGGAAATGAGGGACATGAGGTTGCAGGTTGCAGGTTGCAGGTTGCAGGAAACATGCTAACGTTCAGACACGCAAACGTGCTAACGTGCAACGTGCAAACGTTCAACCCTCTCCGGCGAACAGGCGCTGATAGCTCTCCCAGCGAGCGGGGATGATGTCGCCGGTGGCGACGGCCAATTGCACGGCGCAGTCAGGCTCGTGCAGATGGGTGCAGAAGCTGAAACGGCAGTGGGCGGCGCGACGGCGTATCTCGGGAAAGTAGTCGGAGAGCTCTTCGGGGCGCACGTCCCACAGGCCCAACTCGCGCAGGCCGGGGGTGTCGGCGATGAAACCGCCGTTGGCCAGGGGGTGCAGCTCGGCCGCACGTGTCGTGTGGCGGCCCCTGCCGATCAGCATGAGCTCGCCGACGCGCAGGTTCATCCCCGGCTCGATGGCATTAATCAGAGAGGACTTGCCCACGCCGGACGGCCCTGTCACCACCGTGATGCGGTCGCGCATCTGGCCGCGCAGCGACTCGATGCCGGCGCCGGTCTTGGCGCTGGTGTAGAAGACAGGATAGCCGATCGCTTCATAGGGACCGAAGAGCTGGCGGGCCGCTTCTTCGCCGCAGACGTCCACCTTATTGGCAACGATGAAGATAGTCTCGGCGTCCGCTGCCTCGGCTGCAACCAGAAAACGGTCGAGCAAGCGCAGGTGTGGCTCTGGCCGGGCGGCGGCGAAAACGATCATGATCTCGTCCGGGTTGGCCAGGATGACGTCTTCGTAAGGATAGCCGCTGTCGGGCCGCAGGCGGGAGAGCACGTGCT
Source organism: uncultured Caldilineales bacterium (assembly GCA_964535455.1). GTDB lineage: Bacteria > Chloroflexota > Anaerolineae > J102 > J102 > SSF26. The sequence continues at coordinate 11,956 of CAZHTZ010000023.1, read as the reverse complement.
CCCGTTCGGCGATCACGCCTATCTGTCCCAGGCGGGTCACGACATCGACCGGCTCGAACTCGACGCGATCTCCTGCCGCCACCAACGTGCTGCGCCGGACATCCTTCTTCAGGCGGCCGGTGACCTTGCACTGCCAGACCGCGCCGTCATCCGCTGCCAGGACGTCGAAGAAGTCGGAGTAGGTGCGAAGGACAATGCCGTGCATGGGAGAGGCGAGAGGCGAGATGCGGGTAGGGGCGACCCCCAGTGGTCGCCCTGGCTGGCGGGTGAGAGGTAGCGGGTGGCGGGTGGCGAGATCTAACGTTCGAACGTTCAAACGTTGGAACGTTCGAACGTTCCCTGACAGCAGGCGCCGGTGAGGGCGGCGCAGGCGGTGGGCCAATCGGGGGTGGCAGCCAGTCCGGCGGCGGCCATGAGGTCGACGACGAGCGCTAGAGGCAGGCCCATAATCGAGGCAAAGCAGCCGTCGAAGCGGGCAACGGGTTGGAATTCCGGGTGTTGAATGGCATAGGCGCCGGCTTTGTCGTACGGATCGCCGCTGGCAAGGTAGGTCTCGATCTCGGCATCCGTGTAGGGACGCATGATCACCTGGCTGGTGTGCGAGGCCGATACAAGACCGTTGGCGCCGGAGACCGCCACGGCGCTGACCACCTGATGGGGCGCGTCGCGCAAGGCAGCCAGCATGCGCCGGGCGTCGACCGCGCCGGCAGGCTTGCCCAGGATGGCGCCCGCCTGCACCACGATAGTGTCCGCGGCCAGAACGACCGTATCGGGATGCCGGGACGCCACGACCTGGGCCTTGGCGGCGGCCAGACGCCGGGCGTGCGGCTCCGGCGCCTCCGCTGGCAGGGCGCTCTCATCGATGCCGGCGCTGTCGACCGTGAAGTCGAACCCAAGGCTGGCCAGGAGTTGGCGGCGGCGAGGAGAGGCGGAAGCGAGGATGAGGGGTAGGGGCACAGCGAGAAAAGAGAAGCGAGAGGCGAGAAAAAGCTCGTTGGCGGTGCGCAAGGGTGGTGCGTGGTCGTTGTCGGCGGTCGGTGGTCGGTGATTCGGTGCGGTCAAGCGCCGCCACAGAGAGGGCATAGCGCCAGTCGCTGATTGTATCACGCATCATCTTTTGGGCGCCGCATCCCACCACCTTGGCCACCTTGGGCGCGGGTATCAGCATGCTGAGCTACAACAGCGAAATCACCTTCGGCGTGATCACCGACGCCACCGTCGTGCCGGACCCCGAGACCATCACGAAGCAGTTTGCTGTTGAGTTTGGGCTGTTGCAGGAAGGGACTGCTGAGCAGGCTCCTCAACTGGCGCAGGCAGAGCCTCCTCCCGATTCCCCGGCTCTCCTGACCTCTGCCCACGCACAAAGTCCTCAAAGCCGTTGCGGATGTTCTCTCTGAAGGCATGCGCCACGGTCGTATCCCCAAACACCTGGAACGACCGGCTGCGATAGTGCGTGTTGAGCGCATACATCAGCCGCTGCAAGTCCACATAGTCGCCGACCGAGCCTTCGTTCGTGGCCAGGAAGGGGAAGAGCTTGCCGTTGAGCATGTGCAGCTCGCGGTCCCAACCCATCTGCCGGAAGTAGGGCAAATGCCGCTCATACAGAGCCGTTGACGGCACGGGCGTAAACAGCATGGGGATGATCGAGCCCACGATCTCGGACACAAAAAGCGTCGACTTGACCACATCGTCGATGCGCTCGCCGGGTAGACCGTAGAGCACAAATCCGTTCACTTCCAGGTTGCGCATGCGGAACCCAGCCCGCTCGCACATCTCAGCGACCTTGACGAAGTGCTCCAAACGTACATGACGGCGATTGAGCTGGCGCAAGAAGCTGTCGTCAATACTTTCACAAGGCAGGTAGATCTTCTGGAAGTTGGCAGCCTTCAGCAGATCCACCAGCCGCTGAGACTGGCTGAGGAATTTAGTGTCCAGACCTTCGGGCGCGTAGAGGCGGTAGAAGCGGCGGTCGGCGACGAGCGCTTCCAGCAGCGGTTGGAAGTTGTGTTCGTGATCCCACAGAACGAAGTCGGCGTAGAAGGCGAAGTCTTTGCTGCCGTAGGTATCCTGGGCAAACTGCATCTCCGCAAGGATATCTTGCACCGGGCGGTAGCGCACCTTGCGGAGCCCGGCGTTGATGGTGAGCTGGGCGCAGTAGGCGCAGTCAAAAGGACAGCCGCGAGAGGGGGTGATGATGGCATAGCTGGGAGGGTTGTCGTACAGCGAGAGGTCCGGCCAGAGGTCATTGGCTGCTGCAACTTCGCCCTGCGCTACAATATCGGGCTGCACGAACCGGGCGGCGTGCTCTGGCGCAATGGAGGGTATAGATGCCGCCAAGAAGAATGAGCGGCTTCTTGTTCCCCCAGCGCCGTCGCAGCCGCCCCACCAAATCGCGGGCCGATTCCCACCAGTAACTCATGACGGCGCCGATCCACACTTCATCCGGCGGGTTAGCGGCGGTGAAGCCGCGTTCATCCAGCCAGGCGTCGAATTCGTCCCAGCTTTTGCCGAAGTGGTATTTCCAAAGTTCTAGCGCCTGGCCGTCTTTCTCAATGCGATGGGGCAGCGAGCGCGGTGCGGGTGCGTTCTTCTCGACGAACGACTCCCCCGGCGAAATGCGGCGTTGGACCACCTTGCGCTTTTCGCCCGGCGCTTCCATGAAGTCAAACAGCTCGCGACGCTTGTAGCCCAGGTTGCCCAGCAGCCGAGCGATGCGCAAGAGGCCATAGGGCTGCGACCACTCCGCCCAATATTGGGTGTCATAGACGGGCGGGTTGATCAGCAGAGCGGTCTTCTGGCGCGGGTCACCGGGCATATCTGCGGGCTTGAAAAACTGTAGAACTTGTGTTGAATTGTCAGATGACAAATCAGTTGGCTCGTGGTGCATAGGTTGACACGGTGCGAAAGGAGTGGTGGTGCTGATACCTTAGAGGTGACCCAGCAATTCCAAATATGACGAGGTGACCGAAACCTCTTGACAACCCATGATATGATCAAGTCAGAAAGTGCCATCAAGTCCGAAAACCGTGATGACGTCACGGAAACCCTCCGAGGGTAGCCCGCAAGGGCGTAGGACTTGAGGCATTTTTTATCTTGGCAAAGAGCCTCGGAAATGGAAGTGCCAGATCGAAAACTGTTTACTGCTACGGGGAGTCTGCTGCTGAAGGTTTACCAGCCCGGCTTTGGACGCGATGTACTCCGCCAGCAGCACTTTGCTGCGTTTGGCCCCTATCCGTATATGCGCGCCGTTCATTTCATAGTCGATCGCTCCCATCAGCACATCGGCGATCTGGATTAGATCATTCTCCTTTCCGCCTCGGTCAGCCCTCTGAGATGCGCCAGCCAGTGAAGTCAGGCGTCGTGACGCCGGAGTTCGCGCAACGGAAGACGTTCCAGACGGCCAATGTCCATGATGAATTCTCAGAGAAATCCAGTGATCCAAAACGCTGAAACCATGCTAGAATAGAGATAATCCATTGAGTGGAGTTGGATGGCCGTAGGTCATCGGAAGGGCGCCCGCAAGGGCGCTTTTCTTTTTAGGGCAAGAGTTTCTTCCCATAGCCCTCGATTCTTCCTGTGCGCCAATCGCGATGATACTTGCTTTGGCGCAAAATGGCGGAGATCTGGTCTCCGAAAACGTCCCGGGTGTCCACAAGCAGTTGATTATCGATCAGGATTTCGCGTCGAGATGGATGGGCTATGAGGTCTGCCAATTGCAGACCGGCGATGTCGGCGCTCTTGGGCTTGACTTTCAGTTCGGAGGAAGTCAGCCGTGCCTGCCAGCGCTGGCTTGGAATGTTGTCAGTACCACCTTCGTAGAGCCGGGCATACGAAGCCTTGAGCTTTCCGTCTTCTTTGCCGCCTCTACTCTCAACCATGACATCACCACGATGGTTGCCGTAGTGAAGGAACAGAACGAAGCGTTCCAGCAGCACTGTCATGCAGTAGTGGTAGGGATGATGATGCCAGACCTGATACTGATCGCGATGGGAGCGTTTGTCGATGACAACGGAAACGACGCGGTAATCCCAGCCTGCCAGTGCTGTCAACAAGGCAGCGTTGAAGCGCTGTTCGGTGTCTGGATCTCGCAAGGGGTGAAAAGGAGGACGCTTGTTGACCAGTTCCTTGCGATGAAAAATGATCGGTTCGTCCGGATCCGAAGGAAAGAATTCCCGCTTGATCTGATCCATCTCGGTCTGCAAGATACGAACGATGTAACTCGACTCGAGGACGACGCCAGTCAGCGAAAGAAAGCGCTGGTTGGGGTCGTCTGCGTGAGTCATGTCGTGGTTTCCCACTTCGTCCACATACATGCGAAATAACGCCATCACCCCAGCTCCGCCAGACTTTCCTGGATCTCCTTCAACTTCGCCTCCGTCAGACCCCAGAGTTGGGCTACCAGCCGATCGATCTCGGCCTCGATAGCCTTCACCTGGGCCGCGTCTCCCGCTGCACATAGGGCGCCAGCCCTGCTTGCAGCAGCTCAAGCGCCTTGCCGACGCGGTCACGATTGGTGAGGGCCATCATTCCTCCACATACTTAACGCCGGGACGCTGCCTGCCTTTTCTTGTTGGCGTCCCGGCATCCTTGCCTCTTCCGGTTGTGCTTGTTCACGCCAGGACGCTTAGACGAAGTCATCGAGCACGATGATGTCGAGCAGAGTGGCCAGGCGCAGGAAATCCCGGTCATTGGTGACAAGAGCCGTGGCGCCCCTACCGAGAGCTGCTGCCGCCTGCAGACCATCGGCAGGGCGGAGATGGTGGGAGGCGCGCAATTGGGCCGCCTGTCGAGCCACCGTCCGGTCGATCTCCACCATGTCGAGATGGGGAAAGTTGACCAGCAGGGCTTCATACTGGCGAGCGAGGGCGGCCTCGTCCTGCTGCCAGGGGCGCACCGTAAGCTCCATGAGCGTGACCACGGAAGTCACCGCCTCGACGGCGCCGGTTTCGACAGCAGTAAGCACGGCCGTGGTCAGGGCGAGACGGGCGGGGTGCGCCTGGAAATGAGTGATGAAGACGGAGGTGTCAAGCCCGATTCGGCGATGCGCTCTCAAGCGCTGGCTCAGTCGGGCGATAGGCTGCTTGATGTCTCGCTCCATGCCTCGCGCTCGGCCTGCAAGTAGGCACCGGAATCGATGCCGGACCACACGGTCCGCCCCAGGCCCGCCATATGGCTGACATAGCTATCGGGTTCGGGAATCAGCACCAGCATGCCATCCTGCACATCCACCAGCAGGCGGTCGCCGGCCTGGATGTGCAGTTGGCGGCGGGCGCTGCTGGGAAGGGCGATCTGGTGGCGGCTGCTGACTTTCACAGTCACGGGGGTGGACATAGAAGAACTCCATGAACGCTAAGCGAATTCTCGACCGCGCTAAGCATTCTATCGCGCCAGGGGCCGCCGCGCCCACCACAGGTGCAGGGTGGAGGGGTGGCCGTGGCGGATGGATTTCTCCCGCGCCGCATTGCGCTTGATGGTAAGGCTGTTGTCTCAATCATTGGGGCCCGTCTCGAAGGAGGCGACGGCCACGTGGAAGCCATCGCCGGTGTCGAAGACTTGCACACTGACCACGAGGCGCCGGTAGGCGGCAAAGTACTTCAGCTTATGCTTGATCATTCCGTCAATGAGCGCAAGGGAATCATCACGACCATCGGGCGGGAGGGACTCGAGCATGCCTTGCAGAAAATCCTCGCGCTTGTCACCTTCCATCAGGGCCGCGTTCCAGGCAACGCTGGCAATCAGCATCAGCTTTTTGACCTGCTGCACGTTCTCTGTGTACTGCAGATAGGGTTCGACGAACTCCTCGAGGATTTCGGACATCTTCTCCTGGCCAGGCGGATTGAACACGGTTGGCATCCCGGCCAGCTCACCTCGCGCCTGCATGTCATCGAATGCCTTCATCAGGAGATCGGTTTCGCCGTCTGCCCGGCCAGGTCGCGCCGGCGACATCTGGTGTACATGCCTGTGCTTACGCCGCCGGGCTTTGTCTTCCAGGCGGCGCTGTTGTGATTTGGAATGTTTCTGACTCATCGATCCTTGCTCCATGGCGGCAGTTGGTGTGCGGCGTGATTGTAATTCGACGGCGGCGACGCCATACCAGCGCGCATCGACCACGGTGACCTGACTGCCGGGTAGGATACCACGAAGGATGGCGCCGCGGATGAGGTCTTCAAGCCTGGTCATACATGAGTTTACAGCAGGAAACGGTTGGGGATCGAGATTGTAGGCATGATATCAGACCGCCCACACCTGGTCAAAAGGAAACTGAAATACACTCGTCAGCCAGCACCTTGTTCGCCTCACCAAACCATCCTTTACATGGAAGCCTGTACAACCTACAATGCTGATGTAGGCTGCGAAAGGCCGCGGCGATCAAAGCATTTGGCAGACACCATCACACGCGAGTATCGGGAGAATCTGCGACATGAATGGGATTCCTTCTGTGGCGACAGCTCTGGCGCCAACTAGAGTCGCCAAAGTGATGACCACCGATGATACGCTTTCACTTGACCTCGAAGACGGTCGCATGATTGCCGTGCCCATCGGCTGGTACCCGCGCCTGGCCTATGGCACGCCGGCGGAACGGGCGAACTTTCTCATTAGTGGCGCAGGCTATGGCGTTCACTGGCCTGACCTGGATGAAGACATCGACGTAGAAGGATTACTGCTTGGCAGGCGGTCAAGTGAAAGCGCAGTGTCGTTTGAGCGCTGGCTTCAACGACGGGAAAAAACCGAACCACCGGCGTGACAACGTTTTGCGTTCAGGGCACGGTCATCTCGCACCGCGGAGGGCCTACGGCGCAAGAGAGGGCGGAGGAGCACAGAGGGTTCAGGGATAGCGACGTTTCGCAGCAAAACACAGCCGGTCTGCCCCGAGCCAACAGGGCAAACCGGCTGTGTTGTAATGCCGGGAGCGAAGGGGAGCCCTTACTCCCGCGTCACCCCCGCCAGGTCCTGCAACTGCTTCCAGTTGGCCAGGCGGTCGGCCTGGGCAGACAGGAGCATGTTGCTGGGGCTGCCATCGCGGCCGAAATGCTTGGCAAAGCGGCCTTCGCCACGGGCGAAGTCGATGAACGTGAACGTCTCCTTGGTCTTGGGGTTGACGTACCAGTCGTGCTTCACGTTCGGGTTGCCCTTCAGGTCCAGGCGCTCGCGAAACGTCTCGCCTTTGCGCGGATCGTAGACCAACAGCGGGAAGGCCCGGCTGTCGACGGCGGCGCGAGCCCGCTGCATGGCCTCGTTGTCGCCTACACCATGCTCCGGCTGGCAGGTCGTGTACACGCTGATCACGGCCGGACCGGGGAACTCGTTTGCCTCTAGCACCGCCCGGTAGAAGTGGTTGATATGGGCGGCGGTGGTCTGCGCCACGTACACGTTCGGGTGCATCATAGCGATCTGAGCGATCTCTTTGCGGCGCTCGCTCTTGCCCATTTCGGCAGAGCCGAAGGGGCTCATCTTGGTGCCCTGGCCGGTGAAGGTGGCGGTAGAGGACTGGCCGCCGGTGTTGGAATAGACCTGTGTGTCCAGCATCAACACCTTGATGTCCATGCCACTGGCCAGCATGCGGCTCAGAGCGCCGAAGCCGATATCGAGGGTGGCGCCGTCGCCGCCGATCACCCAGAGACGCTTGCTTTGCCAACCCATCTGGTCCCAGCGGGCGCGCACACCCATGGCGTCGGTGTTGGCGTTCTCGAACAACGAGTTCGTCCAGGAAACGGTCCAGGGGTTGTACGGGTAGGTGCTGGCGTAGACGGTGGAGCAACCGGTGGCATTGACGATGCCGATGTTTTCCCGGCCCACCTGATAAGCCGTCGCCGCCATCCACATGCGCAAAGCCGTGCCTTCGCCGCAGCCCGCGCACGACCCGGCGCCGCCCACATAGCCCAGGCTCTCATCCTTCAGCATCATGTCCACCAGCACGCGGCCATCGATGAAGCGGTCGGGCGTGGAGGGCAGACTGTGGAAGAAGGAGAAGGCGTCGCGGTAGAGAGGAATGGTGTTGTCTTCTTTCTCTATCATTGTCAAGGCGTTGTAGCCGAGGTCGGCGCAGACCGTGACGCATTCGGCGCAGCCCTTGCATTTGGTAGGGTCGATGAAGATGCCGAACTTGCCCCCGGCCCCGGCCTGCTTCTTCTCAGGCACATTGAAGAACTTGTTGGTGGTGGCCCACTGCTCTCCCAGCCATGCCTGCCGGTCCGCGGGCGCACCCGCCAGGGCCTGCTCCAGGGTCGCCGGTTCTATGACCTTGCCCAGGATGGCGGTGTCGGGACACTCGGTGACACAGGACATGCAGCCGACGCAGTTGTTGTGGTTGAACTCAGGGATTTCAGGGGCGATGTAGGAGAAATCGCGGAAGGCGCCCGTCCCGGCGGGGATGATCGAGCGGGCCACGCCTATGTCGGCAGGCAGCTCGTCGTCGGAGCCGCGGTTGTAGGCGCCGATCACGCTCTCGTTGAAGTCCTCGACGTAGCCTTCCAGGTCGAACTCGAAGATATGCGTGTCGATGCCGACGGCGTGGGTTTCCTTGCTGGTGCCCGCTTCTTTGATCAGCGAGCCCAGGCCCTCGGTGCCGGTGACACGAGAATGAACGACCTCCGGCTGGCGGATGAAGTCGTCGTCAATCAGGAATATGTTACTTGAAGTAGCCATGTTGGTTTCCTTGGAGGCGACCGGCGGCGGTCGCTTGTCTGGTGCTAGTTGCTGATAGAAAGCCGCGCCAGGTCGGTAACGGTCAGGATGCCGACGGGTACCTTGTGGCCATTGTCCTGCTCGACCACCACCAGCCGGTGGATGCGGTTTTCGATCAGCTTGTCGACGGCCAGGGCCAGCGACTCGTCGGGGGTGGTGGTGATGACATTGCGGGTCATGATGTGCTCGGGCAGGATGTCGGGCAGCTTGGTGAACTCCCGGTTGCTGGCCTCGGCCCGCACCAGGTCGGTCTGGCTGATAAGTCCCTCCAGGTAGCCCTGGTCATCCACCACCACGACGGCGCCGATGTTGTCCTTGGCCAGCGCCCGCGCCACCTTGTCCAGGGGCGTGTGGGGCTGGCAAGCCACCACGCCCACCTGCATCACGTCGCGCACCATGCGATCGCCGGTTTCGATGTCGAGCTTGTCGGCGACGTCGATGATCGACCGCGGGACTTCTCGCACCTCGGTGTAGCCGCGACGCACGGCGGTGAGGTTCTCTTGCACGACCTGCTCGCTGCGCCTGCCGAAATACTTGCGCAGGCTCTTTTCGACGCCGCCCATCAGCTTGGCCTCGCTGAGGTTCCGGGCCTGCAGGAAAGGCGTGGCCTTGAGGAAAACACCCAGCAGCACGATGCCCTGCATGCGCACCTGCAGGTCGGTCGCGGATGCGACCTCACGGGCGATGGCGGCCGCGTCCAGGTAGAGCACGCGAATACCCTTGCGGCGGATGTTGCGACGGGCATAATCAGGGATGTTGTGCCACACCGTTTCCGGGTTCTCGTGACGGGACTGCAGGAAAACGGCGCCGCCCGGCTGCAGGCCGATGAGGGGATTGCCGAGGTTGAAGGCGTTGACGTCGTTGAGGGGGACGAACTCGACGAAGTTCAGCTCGCAGTGCGTGCGGATGGGTTCGTCGGCAGCAGTGAGATAGTAGGTAGTGGGCAGCCCCTTCTTCTCGGAACCATACTTGGGATAGGCCTGTACGTACAGATCGAAGAGGTCGCCGACGATGGTGGCGATGACCTTGTTGGTCGTGACCGAGCCATAGCCACCCACTGAATGCCCGCGCATCGAGAAGGCGTGGGGGGGACGCACGTCAGGGTCGAAGGTGTTTGCCAAAGCCAGGTCGTGCTTGATGCCCAACACGAAGTAGCGCCGCCCACCCTCGACCATGTTCTTGACCGCAGCGATGAAGTCGCCGGGGCGCACGTCGCGGCTGCCCAAGCCCGCCGAACCGCTGTAGATGATCGGCAGACGATGAAGGCGCGGATAGCCGGGTGCGTCGTTGAGGGCGTCGGCGAACGCCGCCTTGATCTCAGTAGTGAGGGGGTTGCTCTGGCCCATGGGAGCGTCCATGCGTTCCACGACCGTGACGGCCTTGAGACCACTGAGCAGCCTGACCAGCTCAGGACCGGGGAAGGGCCGGAAGCAGGTGACGTGCACTACGCCCACCTTCAGCCCCGTCTCCCGGCGCAGGTAGTCACAGGTCACGGCCGCGGTCTCTGCCATGCTGCCCATGCAGACGATGGCATACTCGGCATCCTCCATCTGGTAGGGCTCGACCAGGTCATAGCGCCGCCCCGTCAGCTCATAGAACTCGTCCATCGCCGCCACGACGATGGTCTTGACCCGGTCATAGAAATAGCGCTGGGCGATCTTGCCCTTCATGTAACTGTCCTGGTTCTGGACGACGCCAGACATCACCGGTCGCGTCGTGTCCATCAGATTGCGAAGTTTCTCGGCCGGGTTGCCGATGTACTGCTTCATCAACTCCGGCTCGGGTAGGAGAACGTTCTCGATGGTATGGGTGGTCAGAAAGCCGTCCTGGATGTTGAGGAACGGTGTCACGCTGTCCTCGGCGGCGCGCCGGCAAATGAGCGCCAGGTCGCCCGCCCCCTGTGCGTTCTTGGCAAAGAGCATGCCCCAGCCGGTGTCAGCCACGCCCATCACATCGTCGTGCCCGGCGTGGACGTTCAGGCTGTGGCTGGTGAGGGCACGGGCGCCGATGTGAAACACGACAGGCAGGCGCTTGCCGGAGATGACGTAGAGCACTTCCTTCATCAGGATGAGCCCCTGGCCGGAGGTAAAGTTGGTGACGCGGCCGCCGGCGAGGGCGAACCCTTCTGCCGCCGAAGCGGACGAGTGCTCGCTCTCCGGCTCCATGAAGATAAGCCGCTCACCCCACAGGTTCGTCTGTCCGTTGGCGACGGCCTGGGCATAGTTCCCCCCCATCACGGTGGAGGAGGTGATAGGATAAGCGCAGGCGCCCTGCGTAATCTGGGTTTCCACCCAACTGACGGTGCCGCTGCCGTCGGTGGTGGTGGGGATGCCGGGATGCTTCACCGGCAGTTTGGGTTTGCCATTGATTGACATAGAACGACTCCGCATGGAACTCGATGGAGGTGCACAGGCAGCCAACACAAGAACCGCCCCTGTGGGCGTGTCTCCTGCGCCGGACATTGAATGCACCATGAAAAGCGAAGATGACAGCACTGACCCCCCCAGGCACCATCGCCTTAAGGATCGTACGTTGCATGCTCAAGCGTGCTGCATCCTGTATTGTACTTTGCTTGTTCGCGGATTGTAAATGACGCAGCGCGGCATACATCTATACTCGAGTGCAAAGAATTATAAAGTTTTTGCAATGGTCTTGACAAGATATCTTAGCGTCTGCTATGATGTCGGGCAGAGATAGTCTCCCATTCCCTGCGGGAAGGGAGCCAGCTAACAGTCCCGACAAGATAAAAGGTTCATAGTCGTATATATACCAATTTTTCAAGAGGCTAGGATAGAATGGCCATTTCCCTGACCACCGACGTCCCATCGCCGTTGGCGAAGACGCATTTCAAAACCGGAAACCTTTCCACCGAGCAGTTGCTCGACATGTACCGCAACATGCTGCTGATCAGGATCGTAGAAGAAAGCCTTCTGCGCATGGCCGAATCCGGCAAGATCGGCGGCGCCATGCATACGGCCATCGGCCACGAGGCAAACGCCGTGGGCGCGGCCTGGGCGCTCAACCCCGATGATTACGCCACCTGCACCTACCGCTGCCACCATCACGGCCTGGCACGAGGCATGGACCCCAAGATCGCCATCGCCGAAGTGTTGGGCCGGTCCACCGGCTTCGCCAAAGGCAAGGGCGGCTCGATGCATTTCTACGCTCCGGAGCATGGCCTGATGGGCGGCAACGGCATCGTCGGCGCCCAGGTGCACCAGGCCACAGGCCTGGCCCTGGCCAGCAAGCTGCAGAAAACAGGCCGCATCGC
>CAZHTZ010000022.1:11242-32054 GCA_964535455.1 uncultured Caldilineales bacterium | reverse complement strand
AGGCTCTTTTCGTCGCCAGCGACTCCTCATACAGCGCCATCGCCTCCTGCGGCCGCCCCAACTGACGGAGCACGTCCGCCAGCGAACTCTGCGTCACCGCCACGCCACGAGGGTCGCCCAAGGCTCTTTTCGTCGCCAGCGACTCCTCATACAGCGCCATCGCCTCCTGCGGCCGGCCTGTTAACTGCAGCACAGTGGCAATAGAGCGCTGAGCATCTGCCTCCGCATCCTGGTCGCCGATCCGGCTGGCGATCCCCAAGGCCTGGTCGAAGTGGCCAAGAGCTGCGGGGAAGTCCCCCTGTAGGTAGCACGCTCGGCCCAGGTCGGCCATAATCGCCATCCTCTCGCGAGCAGTGCGGCTATCGTCCGGTACGTTGTGATAATCGTCCAGCAGGCTCTCCAGTTGGCGCCGTCGCGCCAGCTTGGCCGCTGGCGACAGATTGCTCAAGGCCGCCAGGCCGGGGCCCTCGTAAACGACCTGCGCCACGGCTGCACTGCGCTCGGCATCTACACCGGTGAACTCGAAGACGCCGCTGCGCCAGGCCCAGAAGTCAGCCGCGTGGCGGGCCACGGCCGTCACCGCGTAATCAGGCAGCCAAAGTACTAGCGGCACCGGAACACTGCGGTGGAAGAGTTCGCGGCCCAGGTTGAGCTCCGCCAGGATGCGAGCATCCGGCCGGTCATAGGGAATGGCGTACTCCAGTCCGGTGACGAAGAATGCGCACTTGGGCACTTCGCGGTATTCCACGACTGGCTCGCGGACCTGGGCCAGCTCATGGGCCGCCACGCTTGGGGCAGGTGTGAAAACGTCGAAACCAGCACTCAGCGATCGTAGCTCCTGACTCAAGCGCTCGCGCAGGTTGGTGGTCGCCCCTTCGAGCGCGACTTCAAGAACCGGCACGCCCAGCGCTTTTAGCTGTTGCCCGGCGCGATCGATCAACTGCCGGCTGAGCGCGGGAATGTTGCAGCGGGCAAAGAAAAGCGCAAAGCCCTCGGCCAAGTCGATGGCGCGCACCAGACGGTCGAGGGTGGCGATGTTCTCTGCGGACAGGGCCGCCGGGTGCTCAGGCACGATCAAGCGCTTCCTTGAACTTGGCCAGCCGCTGCACCGAGGGGTGGACGTCGTGCCACGGCTCCAGGCCATTCATGTACTCGAGCACGCTTAAGTTGTGCAGCATCAAACGATGATCGTCATCGTTCCTGCAGCGCTTGGCTTTGTGCACGCCAGCCAGAAGCTGGAAATGCTCCTCCGGTATGGAACGGCTGAACTCGCTCGTGAAGCGGCCGATGGCGCGCTCTGCGGCGTTGGCATCGATCGGCCGAGGAAAGCGGTTGGCCGCATACTGGCAGGCGTAGCGGACTAGCGTCATGAGGATGCGGGGATGCCCCCCACTCTCCACGCCTAGCATGTCTAGCGCCCTCTCCTCAAAGACAAGGTCAAGGTCGATGCGCTCTGCCAGAATCTGACGCATTATGCGTAAACCGTCCGGCCATGGCTCCTCGTTCTTGGCGTGAACCTTGATCATCGGCAACGTTAGGCAGTCAGGGAAGATAGCAGTCAGAATGCTCGCTCTGGCAGAGTACAAGATAGCGATGGGCACGGTGAAGATCACGTGACAACGCAACGCGCGCAACTGCTCGCCGTGCTCGATGTACAGCACATCGTGGTTGTTGCGTGTCTCATCGAGCTGGCGAAAAGGGATACGATCCAGATTGTCCACCATGATCACAAGCCCCATCTTCCCCTGCATCCGAAGGGCCGCAATGCCGGTTTGGATCAGCAGGTTGATGCGGTCGATCAGGTGGGCGATCTGTGGGTCCAGTTTGCGCCGAATCTCCTTGCGCGACTCGACGCCGGTGCGCAGTTGGCCAGTGATCTTCGCCATCAATTGGGCCAAAGGCGTGAGCACTTGCGGTAATCCAAACCCAAACTCGGCCTGCAACGCCCCCTCGAACTCCTTGACGTTCTTCTGCTCGAAGACGACCTCGGCGAACCAGGCGAAGACGTCGTTCAACAGCTCGTCGTGCAGTTTCACGTCGAGCTCTCGCAGCCCAAAATAGACTTGCTGAGCGATCGCCACGAGCACATCACTGTAAACGATGTCCTCGACGTCAATGATTTCGTCCGCCTCGAAGTAGATCACAGCGTAGCCCGCATCTTCCAGCCGCTTGCGCAGCCGAAATAGCTCGGTTGACTTGCCGCACCCGCGGTGACCAGTGAAGAGCTGGGCGGTGGTAGGTCTTTCCGTCCACGAGATAATGTTGAACATCTGCGAGATGACATCTTCGTTTCCACGCACGGCCGTACAGTCCACATAGCGCCGGTCTCCGCTCTGCAGAGGGAGCGTTGGGTCGGCGGTGTTGAAAGCGTCTTTCAGCGTTGTCGCCAATGGTGGAGCGGACATGGAGCATTCACCTTACGTTCGGCGTGACGGGATCGAGCACGTACTTATGTGTGTTAACATAACACGGCAAGGTGAAAATGGCAAGCCCAACAGGATATTGGCCGTCCCGACCAATGTAGTCGTGGTGGCCATTTGCACATCCATTCTGATCTGAGCATCGAACTGGGCCCTTCAGGCAGCCGTCGGCTGATATCCTCCCAGTCTCACCATCAGATTTCGGGAGTCATCAGCGCGTGTTTCACATCACCCATCGTCTCCCACCGCGGATTCTCAGCACAATCCGCCAGCATCTCGGCTACCGCGTCCAACGCAAGCTCAGACGCAGTTCCAGGTTTCTGGCACTGAGCTCCCAGGAGTTACCGGACTAGCGAGTGCTCAGCCAGTGAGGCGGAAGAGACGCAAGGCACGGCTGCCTTCGATTATCTAGACCACACCGGCGATCTGCACCATTTGCCGCCCGTCCAGTCGCGGCGCCTCGAAGCGAACGTAGCCATCTTCGTACTGCCACACAATTGGCTGATTCTCGGGAACAAGGCGCACTGCCGACGGTGACCGGGATGTACGCACGCTGACCTTGACATCGTGCAGTGGGATGACGTCCTCCACGATGTCAAGGGTTTTACCGCGGCGCTGGTGGACGTAATGCAGGAGATGGACGATCAGGTCAGCGCCCTGCCCGCGTACCGTAACTTGGGCGGTTGTGGGCAAGTTGTTGGCGCCAATCCGAGGCCGGGGCAACAGGCGGGCAATGCAGTTCGCCAGCACCTGCTTGTGCACCCGCCGCGCGGTCTCGGCATATTCGGTGAAGAGCGGGCGTGCACAGTAGATTACGGCGCCATCTGCTGACTGCACAACCACCGCTTCATCGGTGACGCGATCCATCGGCGTGTACTGGTGCGAGCAGAAATGCTCCCAAGTGCGGTTGAAGTACGGCGCTGCCGCCCACGCCAGCACCCGCGCCCCGGTCTCGACGGTCACACGCGCGCCCTGATTCTCGCATGCGTACGCCATCGGCTCGATGCCTGTTGCCAGTTCGGGGTCTATGACCAGATAGTCTGGTGCGAAGGGGGCCCGCCCAGCATAGTGGACGCCCATCAAATCGGCCAGCCAGAAATCACCGCTGGCTTCGTCCAGTCCAGAGCGATCACTCACCAACAACTTGCCGCCAGCGCGCACATACGAGCGCAGTTTGGCAGCCAGTTCCGCGTCCACCCGTACTTCGTCCGCCAGGATAACCAGCTCGTAAAGCGATGGATCGCAACTCTTGTCCAGGAATTCGAACTGGTGGTGGCACTGCTCCAGCACGTGCAGAACGCCCCGATCAGCCTCGCTGAACTCCCCTTCATGGCTGCTCCCACCGTGGGTGGCGACGATGACACCGATGTCGGGCAGGGGCCGGCTGCCAGCCACCCAAAGCTCACATTTCTCCACCTCGGCGTAGACTTCGCCGATACGAGCGTATACGGTGGGGTCGAGTCGACCGCGAGGGTGCAACTGGTCGCCGATGCTGCAGGCGGCGCCGTGGGCCAGGGCGGTGAAGCACTCGTAGGTCAGCGCGGCCCGGTTGCGCAATCCGCCGAAGTCGCCCCACATCGTGTGGAAGCGCCCAGTCATTGCCAATAGCTCAAGCCCGAAGGTCTGGAAGTAGCGCACACTGAGCGGGAAATGGTCGTAGCCCCAGAACCCGCCCGGCAAGGACTCGATCTCGAAGTGCGTGAACTCCTGCACTTCGGGCCGGTTTCCCAGTTCCGGATCCCAGTCCATGTTCAGCCGCGCGTTGTAAAAGATGGTCTGGCGCGGATCCTTAGCGCGAATCGCACTTGAGCATTTCGTCAAGAAACGGCGTTCGACAGACCGGGCAAAAGCGCCAATCTGGCCGGCATCGGTTGGATCCACCCCTTCGGCTTGCATTTGGGACAGACAGGTGGCGCAGACACACGGCGCGCCCATATACCGCACGATGTCGATGAACACGCCGTCGCCGTCGTACAGGTCCAGCACCTCTTCGATCTGGGCAATGACGTAGTCGCCGTAGCCCGTGTTCATGCACAGGTTCTTCCAT
Organism: uncultured Caldilineales bacterium; assembly: GCA_964535455.1. Taxonomy (GTDB): domain Bacteria; phylum Chloroflexota; class Anaerolineae; order J102; family J102; genus SSF26. The sequence continues at coordinate 27,587 of CAZHTZ010000022.1, read as the reverse complement.
CCTGGCTTGAGCGGCGTCCCTGTCCAGCCCACGCGGCCATCCGGGGTGAGATGCCGCCATTCAGGGTGCGTAGTCCAGGCGAGCTCATCCCATGTTAGGGTCGTGTAGACTGGCGCACGAATGCCGGCTTTGTGCAGCGCATCGATCATCTCGCCCAGCAAGTCACGCTTCAGGCCGGGATGCACTGTGCCGATTTTGGTTGGGTAGTAGCTGTAGCCATGATGGCACTTGGCAAAGACGGTGACCGAGTTGACGTGTGCGGCCTTGAGGGTGGCCACGAACTCGTCTGGATCGAAATCAACCCCTATGTCAGGGATGGCAGGTGACGTGTGAAAATCCAGGTGCACCTGGCGGAAAGGAAGAGGCGGCATGGTTGGCAAGCTCCTTCATCGATTGGTATTCGTGGCAGCAGCTTCGGTCGCCAGCGGCTCCGGCGCGATTCAAGCCACCGCCACAAGATCGGCGATCCGGTCCTACTCGAACACGACCATGGCGTGGAGCTGCAACTCCGGCACGCGCACAGTCGTTATACCGCCGGCGTAGTCCCAGGGCAGCCGTAGACCACCCGGCTGCAGCACGACTTGCTTCGGACTTCGTTCAGTACGGACGCGCAGCACGATGTCGCGCACAGGGATGACCTCTTCAACATGCGCCAGGTTGCCCACGCGCTTCTGGCCGGTGTAGTTCACCAGATGCGCGATCAGATGCTCGCCCTGCCGTTGCAGCGACAGCTCGACATGGAGCGGCTTCTGCGCACTGATGCGCCTCCGCTCGACTGGCGACACTATCGCCCTGAGCTGCGCAATAAACCGCCGCGCCAGGTGATGTCCTTCGTGCCGGTAGGCCGCAAAGGGATCAACAGCGACATAGAAGGCCCTGCCTCGGCCCAGCTCGCGCACCGTGACCGCAGGACCAACGATGTCGTGGCCGGGCGGGCAGGCGCCCATCGTCGTGTGATGCTGCCAGTGGGCTTCATCCTGCACGCCGTCGCGCCAGACCGAAGGCGCCGGCCCAAGCAGGTCAGCCAGCACCGTAGCTGCGACCGGCTCGACTGCCACCGCAGCGCCCCAACATTGCAGGGGCAGGTCGGGCAGCGAGGCGTCCTCGAGGAAAGTGGCGCCGGGCCGGATGTAATGAATGGGTGAGGGGTGGACGCCCTTGATGCGCAGACCTAGCAGGTCGAAAAGGCGCGAGTGTTGCCGGGGGCGGTTCGCCTCGTCCCACCAGCCGCTGCGGCCTGTCACCAACAGCGAGCCGCCGTTTTCCACGTAGCCTGCCAGCGCGTCGATCGTGGCATCTTTCAGAAGGCATTGCTCGGCCACAACTACGGCGGTCTGTTCAGCCAAGTGCTGGGCCAGGGTAGGCTCATCATAGAGCAACGTGTGGATGCCCAACTCGTTCCAGACCAGGTGGGCGCCGTCGACGCGGTCGGTGCGCCGAGCAGCGTGATCGGCGCCAACCGGGCCGTGAACCACCCGTCCGGGGTTGCGCCCGCTGCCGAGCGGGCCGAATAGCTGCGAGGGAGCGCTGGCGAGGATCGCCACATCAGGCACCACCTGAGCCCCGGCCACGAAAGGCTCGCGCGCGGCCACGAAGTCGTAGGCTCGTCGCAGCTCGGCGTAGACCGCCTGCTCCAGGGTGCCGTCCGGATACGGCTGGTCAGCGAAAAAGCAGCGACCGCCAACAGCGAGGATGGTGGCAAACTCCAGCTCAAAATCAGCCGTCGAGCGCAGTTGCCACTCACCCCACTTGTGGAAGCGTTCGTTCATGAAGTCGAAAGCGAGACCGCTTGTGGCGTGATAACGACCTTCACGACTCAGGATGATCTCGTGGTTGCCGCCCCAGGGCACGGGGTCGCTGGACTGAAAGTCGATACCCAGTTCACCAGGCGTCAGCCATTTGACGAACTTTCCTTCCTCGACGTGAGCCTGAGGTAAATTGAAGCGCCCGCTGCTGTTGTCAGTGAAGAGGATACCAGGGCGTACGCTGTCAAGCGTCTGCCGAACCGCCTGCAGGTAGCGCGGCGTCTGGCCTAGCCGCCAGGTCAACCAGGTCACCCAATCTTCATCCTCGCCGTCATCATCAGACAGAGTCCAAAATTGCGCCACCGGCTCCGTGTGTTGCATCCAAAGTACCACATCCGAGCGTCGCCGTGCGGGCTTGGGCCATCCCCTGGGCAGATCGCGGCCGGTGTCCTTGCGATATGCGGCCCGGCAATAATCACAGTGACAGAGGGTGTCGGCCAGCCAGATGCCCGCATCCAGCCAGACGACGTCGATGTCGTAACGGCTGACCAGTTGGCGCAGCAGCGGCAGAAAATATGTTTCCAGATAGGGCGAGGACGGGCACATGAATGAACCTTCAAACTGAAGCCAACCGCCGCCAATGCGGGCTCCGTCGGGCGTGCGCAGAACCCACTCAGGGTGTTCGTCCTTCAGCCAGATATTCGTGTAGACGTTGAGATAGGTGATAGTGCGCAGACCCTCAGCCTTGAGCGCGCTGGTCATGTGGCCGACGTAATCCTGCGCCAGGCCGGGATGCGGCCGGCCTGGCAACTGGGCCGGGAAGAAGCAGAAACCATGGTGATCGTGGGCGAAGTACTCGACCGCCTCCACGCCGCTCGCCTTGAACATCCGCGCCTGCTGCCGGGCCACGTCAGGCGTCACCGCCGCCGCAACATCCGGCATCCAGGGTGGTTGGTGATAATCGAGGTGCAGTTTGCGGAACGTTGAACCATACCAGTTCTTTTGTGTCATGTGTTATCTCTCCTCATACCGAGGCAGCATTCAGGCGGGTCATTTGCTCATCCGAGAGATGAACAGCAAGTGTCCCAATGATGTCCGTCAATTGTTCAGGGGTGGTCGCACCTATCACGGGTATCACGACCGGATCGCTTTGCATCATCCAGGCCAGAACGACTTGGTTCGCAGTGGCGCCGACTTCCTCCGCCACCTGACGCAGGGTTATTAGGCGGGCGTCGCTGTCGGGACCCTGATACTGAGGGGGAAACGAGCGATCCTCGCGGGTATAGGCGCCGTTCAAAAGCGGCGAATAGGCCAGCAGGGTGATACCCTCGTTGGCGCAGTAGTCAAGCAGGTCATCGCTGGTTCCAAGTCCAACTGTTTGCATCGGTTGGCCTATCACTCTCTGGATGGATTGGGTTGGGATATCCATGCGCCCCAGGGCGCTACCAGGCATAGCCTTCGGGGGCAATGCCCGGCCCGGGGAATATTTCGTCTAGTCGGGCCATCATGCCGGCATCAAGCGCTATGCTCAAAGCCCGCAGGCTGCCCTCAAGATGTCCAGGCATGCGGCAGCCGATGATCGGCGCCGTCACCGCGGGATTCGCCAGCACCCATGCCAGGGCCACATCGATTTCTGCCAGGCCAATGGACTTGCAGAAGTCAGAGTACGCTACCAGCGCTTCGCGATACTTCTCAGCTTTGGCACCCATGTCCGAACGCCTGGCAACCCTTTGGGAATTGAATGGTTTGCCGGTTAACAAGCCGCCGTCGTAGGGCATATAAGGGATGACGCCGATGCCCAGGTGCCTGGCGGCGGGCAGCACTTCCAATTCGGGCCATCGGCAAAGCAAGTTGTACATGTGTTGTTCTGAAACCAGGCCCAGGCTGTTCCGCTTCTCTGCCTCGGCCTGAACCTTTGCCAGATGCCAGCCCGCAAAGTTGCTCGAGCCCACGTAAAGTATCTTGCCCTGTTGGACCAGATTGTCGAAGGCTTCCCATAACTCCGATCCGGTGATATGGCGATCGATATGATGCATCTGGTAGAGTTCAACCCGATCCGTTTGAAGTCTTTGCAGTGAGTCTTCGAGATGCCGTCGGATCTTGTAGGCCGATAGACCTGGGGCTTCGTTTGGTCCAGCCTGATCATAGGGCCTGTCATTTTGCATGGGGTGATAGACCTTGGTAGCGAGAATCACCCTGTTGCGACGGCCCCCTCCCAATGAGAACCACTTACCGATTATCTCTTCTGTTAAACCGCGTTGGCCGGAGCCTCCATAGAAATTAGCTGTGTCGAAAAAGTTGATACCTGCATCCAGGGCAGCATCCATAATCCGGAAGGATTCCTTCTCATCAGTGCGATCTCCGAAATGCATGGTGCCAAGACAGAGTCGACTTACCTGCAGTCCGGACCTTCCTAAATAGGCATATTCCATCTGAGTCCTCACGACTTTTTTTTGCGAGTTTGGGTTGGTTGATATTTTCTGCCGGAGAGAATGAAGCCTCCTCCAGGTGCGACATGGCGCAGCCGGTGCAGCACTTCCTGGCGCACGTCCTCCACGGTGCCATCGGGCAGTGTGCCCTGGGTGTCAATGGATCTGATTATCTCTGGCTCAACTCTTCGTACACCTCGTTATAATACAGTGCGTTCTCCACCGGTGTATTGGCTGGGATGTGATTGCCCACCGCCAGGAAATAACCGGGACAGTCCTTCCCCAGCGCCATACAACGCTCCACTTCGGCCCTGATCTCGGCCTTCGATCCCATCAGCAACGTCCACGTATTGGCATTTCCCACAATAACGTGACTGCGGCCATATTTGCCGGCGATGTATTCCAGGTCTGTAAGGGGCTCAAAGACGAAACCATGGACTCCACAGGCGGCGATATCGTCGACAAACGCATTGAAGTTGCCATCGGAGCAGAACAACACCCGCTTTCCGCTCTCTAATAGGGGCGCCACGTACTTCTTGTAGTTTGGGAAGACATACTCACGGTACCAGGCAGGGCGCATGAATGGGCCGGATGACCAGACGATGTCGTCGTGAACCATCACCACCGGCACATCGGCTGCGGCCAGCGCATCGAAGTACTGCTGCATCCACGAGGCGTAACGATTCGCCAGTCGCCCGAAGCGCAATGGGTCTTCGCCCAGTGCCAGCAAGAACAGGTCCCAGCCAAACAGGTCGATGAAGCCGGAGACCAGGGTGATATAGACGCCGGTCATGTTGACAGCGAAGGGATACTGCGCACACAACGCGCGGTAGTGCTCCTCAAAGCGCCGGGTGGTCGCCCACCTGTCGATTTCACCAAATTGCTCCCAGGGGTCAAAGGCGAGAACCTCTGCGGGCGACTGGAACGGGCTAGAAATGGTATCGCGGCGGTCGACGCCCCCGGCTGCGTACTCGGCATGACCCATGTCGGTGTAAAAGCCGCCAAAGTCATCCCGGCTGATAAGAATGTTCCAGATGAAGCCGTAGTTCCATGCCCGCATAAAGGCAGCGGCTGCCTGACTCTTGATTTCATCTGGGCTGTCGATGTCCACGGTCACGCCGGTGACAGCCCGGATCAACGTCCAATGACCTTCGGCGGAGTATTCGGTGCGTGGCACGCGGGGCGGCATCTCGAGGTGGATGGCGGCCCAGCCGTCTTCATAGGACATCAGTCAGATTCCTTTGTGTCAGGACAGAGCCGGATTCAACTTGAGGACATAGGCCGGGGCAGGTTGCAGTCCGGGGGGCAGCTCCACCCACAGATCAGCCCCTTCTTGGCACCAGGGCAGGGTCGTCTCGTGGCCCAGCAGGCGCAGCTCTGTGCCAGGTTGAGCTCCAAGTGACCGGATAACGACTTGCGCACCTTTCGGCGCCTCAAGCAGCGTGGCGAAGAGCTCACCGCCTTTCTGCGTGTAGCGGATGCCGGCGCCGTCAGCCGTGGCCCCTTCGGCCGTGACCCAAGGTCGCGTGCCAAAGATCGCCTCGCCGTTCACGTCCAGCCAGGCGCCCAGGCCCTCCAGGCAGCGCCGCTGCAAGTCGGGAATCGTGCCATCTGGCATGGGCCCAACGTTCAGGAGCAGATTCCCGTTCTTGCTGACGATATCCACCAGCATGTGCACAGCCTGCCCGGCTGAGAGATAGGTTTCCTCTGTCTCAGCCCGATTGTAGCCGTATGAAAACCCGATGCCACGCGTGCTCTCCCACTTGAAAGGCTTGATCTCTTTGTACGAGGAGTACTCGGGCGTGGTGAAATCGAAGTGCAGCCCGTCCGGGTTGCGCACGATGCCGTTTTCGACCGGTAGCGGCTCGGTCGTCTGGCCGAAGCGATCGTTGATCACGCCATCGGGGCGGACGTTGTAGAAGTGGGCAAACAAATCCAGGGCCGGCGCGTTGATCGGGTAACCGCTGGCGTTCCACAAGATAGGAGTGCCGTAGCGATCGATCAGCTCGCGCCAGTGGTAGTCGACGTAGTCGATGAAGTCGGGAGTCTGTACAATGGCCTGGTAGACATCGCGGTGGTTGCGGATGACAAAGGGCTTGATGCTCCAATCGATGCCGCCAGAATAGTACGCGCCGGGGCGGATGTCGTATCGTCGCATCGCCTCCGCCAGATCGCCCACCAGGTCGCGCCGGGTGTGGTAGTGGGGCTTGTAGGGGCTGGTGCGCTTGCTGGGCCAAAGCAAGAAGCCATCGTGATGTTTGGTCACCAGCACGGTGTACTTGACATGGGCGCGCTTGAAGAGACGGCCCCACTCGTCCGGATCCCACTTCTCGACGCTGGCGTTGAATTCGCCGGCGAAGGCATCGTAGTCGAAATGCTCGCCGTACTGCTGACGATGGTAGTGCCACGTCGGGCTGCCCTCGATGCGCATCGAGTTCCAGTACCATTCGGCGTAGGGATTGCGTGCAAAGAAAGCCTCAAAGCCCTCGGTCTGGGCGATTTCTGCCAGCTCACCGGTAAGCGGCGCCCAACCGGGCACAGAATAGAGCCCCCAGCAGATCATCATGCCGAGCTTGGCATCGTTGTACCAATCAGGGATGGGATGGCTCTTGAGCGATTCGATTGTCGGCAGGTAGGTCATGTTGTCTTCTGGGTGATCTCAATGCCGAGGTGGGTTTCCAAGGGCGGCAGATTGACGACCCATTGGCCGTCTGCATTCGACAGTGGCAGCGGCTCGCCATGAGGATGAAGCAGGGCTTCAAGGGTCACCTCCGGCCTCGGATGGAAGCGGATATGGAGATCGTGAATGGCTGGCAGCCTCTCGCTGGCGAGACCGCTGCTGTTGGCCTCACGTAAATTGATCACGTGAACCAGAAGCGCGCCATTGTCAGGGTCGCGAGCTGTGACCAACTCAACGCCTACCGCCGGGCGACCGTTCTCGGTAACCTCAATGGACGGCTGGTAGCCGAGACTATCCATCCATACCCGCAGCAGGTGAGGATAGCGGTAGTTGGGTTGTCTCCAATAGGACCGGAATACGTCCACACCGCAGACCAAAAGGGCGCCTCCGGCTTGTCCGATGTGACGTATTGCCACGGCAGGCGCCGTTTCGTCCCCTGGAGCAGAATAGCCCATGATGGCGCCATAGTCGGCGCCGCTTTCCAGTGCGGCCCTGGCCAAAGGATAGCGATAGTCCATGAGCACGGTAAGACTGTCCGTCTCGAAGGGGAAAAAACGTCCCCAGACGATGAGCGGCACAGGCTCGATACCCTGGCCCAGGGCGCCGGATGAGGCCAGATAGCCGTAGCCAGCGCGTTGGAGGTCGCCCTGGCTGAGAAACTCTTGGAGCGGCTCGACATCGGTGCTCGTGGCGATGGCCTGGAGGGCGTGTTCCGCCGTGCGAGTGCCCAGCAGCGCACCAAGTTGCGGTGGAACGGGCCCCACGACCAGGAGTTTGCCCCCCTGCTCGACCCAACGATAGATGAGCGCCGCCGATGTCTCGTCGATGGTGAGCACATGCGCCAGCACCAGCAAGCGGCTCGCGGGCAAGTGCTCGGCCAGGCCAGCCTCGTCGCACACGCAGTAGGACCGCGCGCTGCTTTGCAGCAAGCGGCTGGCCCCCTCTAAAGACTCAAACGCCTCACGCAGCCAGTGCTCGTGCGGCGTCGATGCATAAGTCTGGCTGGAGACCAACAGCGTCACGTCGGCGAACGGCTTCGCCGCACGGGCTCTCCCCGTGCGACGGAAGACAGACCGGCGCTCGTCGACCCAGTCTGCCAACTGACGCAGACGCTCAACTCGCCCCGGCTCAAAGCGACCGTGTGAGTAGGCATACTCATAGATGTAGTAGGTGCTGCCATTGGCAAGCGTGATTGCCGCCTCTCGTTGCAGGACATCAGGCGGCTTCATGTCCCACTCGCCCCACCAGCGGAAATTGGTGGAGATGACATCGCTGGGCAGGCCGAGACTGGCGAAGTAGCGCGCCTGCAAACCCAACTCGTAGACGTTGCCGCAGATCTCCTGCACCACATCGCAAGACAGCAGATCGACGTCGGCCGGCTCATCAAGTGGCCGGATCGGTGGGCGCACGGCGGTGTGCAACCAGTTGATCGACACCTGAACGTCGCGACCTGCCCGCCGCCCCGCCTGGTGGATGGCATCCGCTATCCGTCGTCGGACGCGACGGCCGGCTTGGCGAAAATACGCCATGGTCGCCGGCAGGTCGGGGTCCTGATTAAGGGGCAGCAAGTCGCGGCCCATGGCTTCGCGAAACTGCCTGCGCGCATGTGGGTTATAGTCAGGATGGCCGCGATCGGGGTAGTAGATGTCCAGCCACATGACGGCAACTGGGTACCGCTCGACGATCTCGGCCAACTGCGGCATGAGCACCTCATCGACGTAGGGTGAGAACAGGCTGGTCAGCTCCCATGTGTTCTCGCGATGCGGTGGCAGGTGAAACTCGCCCCGGTCCACATCCCAAGAAGCAGCCGTGTACCAGCGCCAGTCGGGGTGATCGTGAAAGAGTGGCCCCTCCATACCCACGCAATAGTAGGCAATGACCCTACCGCCATTCTCGGTCACGACCCGCGCACGGTCACCGAAGTAATCGAGCATTGCGCCGTCTGGCCGGTTGAGATTGGGGTGGATGACGCCGTATGCCGTCGGGTAATACGACCAGCCGAGCGCGCACTTCGCCTCAAGAGAAACCGTGCGGATGCCGCCGCGGCGGTACTGTTCAGCGAAGATCGCCGGGTCATAGGACCCGGCTACCGGCTCCCAGGCGTGCCAGTGGAAGTTCATCCCCCACTTGAGCAGCTCGTCGCGATACCAATCAGCAGAAACAGAGCCTTCGAAACGTCCTGTGAGGGGCGTCGTCATTTGATGGCCCCCATGGTCATACCCTTGGTAATCTGCCGTTGGAAGATCAAGAAGAACAACAAGGTGGGGATGGTGGCGATGGACAGGCCGGCGAAGATGAGGTTCCAGGCGACCTCGTATTGGCCGCGGAAGGAGGCGATGCCCACGGGCAGCGTGCGCACCTCGGGCTTGTTCATCAGAACGTAGGCAAAGAGCAGCTCGCTCCAAATGCCCACGACATTGATGATCGAGATGCTGGCCAGGGCGCCGCGCGAGACCGGCAGCACGATACGCCAGAAAGCGCCGAAGTCGGTGCAGCCGTCGATCCGCGCCGCTTCTTCCAGCTCGCGAGGAAAGGATTCAAAGTAGGCGCGCATGACCGTGACAGTGAACGGCAGCCAAAAAGCCGTGTAGACGGCGATGAGCCCGAAGTAGTTGTTGCGCAGACCCAGTGAGCCCATGAAATGAAAGACCGGGATAAGGGTGGCGTGGACGGGGATGGCGATCGCCAGGATGAGGCTGGTGGCGGCAATACCAGAACCGGGGAACTGGTAACGCGCCAGGGCGTAGGCTGCCAGTGAACCAGTAAACATGAGCATGACCAGGGTGCCAGAGGTGACGAAGACGCTGTTCAGGAAGTACCTGCCAATCGGCACACCCAAATTGCCGCCAGCCCAGGCTTCGACGTAGTTCATGAAGCGAGGGGATTTGGGCAAACCGAAGGGACTGCCCATGATCTCGGCACTGGTCTTGACTGAATTGAAGAACATGAACAGGATCGGGAACAGCTCGACCACTGCCCAGGCGATCAGCAAGGCCATAATGAGCCACTTTGCCAGCTTTCCCGCCTGAAACCGTTGCCTGCCTCCTGTTGTAGTTCTTGCGGCCATGTTCGCTGCTCCCGAGAAACTCAATACTCGATCGCTTCTACTTTGACGAAGCGCCGGTATGTCAAGGATAGAGTCACAATGATCACTGCCATCACCACAGCGACTGTCGAGGCGTAGCCGAAATAGGTGTAGACAAAAGCGTTGCGATAGAGGTAGACGCCCAAGACGCTGGTCGCCTCCCCCGGTCCACCCTGGGTCATCACCCAGACCACATCAAATACCTTCAACGAGAAGATGATCTGGAGCATGATGATCACCGCCAACACATTCTTGATCATCGGGATGATGATGCGCGTCATGCGCTGCCAACCGTTGACGCCGTCGATGGTAGCGGCGTCGTGGATGTCACCGGGGATGTTCTCCATCGCCGCCAGCAGCACAATCATGGGGAAACCCGCATACTGCCAGATGGTCACACCGATGATGGCGTAGAGGGTGACCTTCGGATCCCCCATCCACACTGGCGGTTTGGCGACGCCGATACTTTTCAGTATGACGTTAATAGGACCGAAGGTAGGGTCGAGGAGTTGTCCCCACAACATGGCGACCACCGTGGCGGACATCATCACAGGTAGAAAATAGATGATTTTGAAAGCCTGCCAACCCACCAGCCTACGCTCGATCGCCACCGCCAGCAGAAAGCCAATGCCCACCGCGCCTGTGGTCGTCAGTACGGCAAAGGCCAGGGTGTTCTTGAGAGCATTCAGGAAGCTGCTGTCCTGAAGGAGCTGGACGAAGTTATCCAGGCCGATAAACACGGGCTTGGTGATGCCATTCCATTGGAACAGGCTGAGATGCAGGCTGCGCACCAAGGGGTAGACGATGAACAGAATCAGGAGAAGAAACGCTGGCGCCAGAAACAGATACGCCAGCCGCGCCTTGTACATACGGTGCAACGTCACCCTCAGACCAGAACCCTGTACCCGTGGTCGTGTTGCGGGCGCAGCCGTCGTCACGTTGGGTATCACCTCAGCCACGTCTGTTCCTCCTGTCGGGCAGATGAGTCAGAGGACTCGGCGATGCGACCTGCGAGGTCGGTTGCACTGCGGCGGCGAACTGCAGGCTCGCACGACCTCGCAGGTCCAGGAGAGACTTCCCACGGGGAGATCGAATCACCGTTGCAACGGTTATTTGCGCTTCTGCTCGGCCAGTTTCTCCAGTTCCTGACCGACTGCCTCAGGCTGGCGCACGCCTGTCAACATCTCCTGGAGGAGGATGAAGCTCTTCTCAGCCATGTCGCCGGGCACGGGGTCATCCCAGCCCGTCGACGTGCCGGTCTTGACCATGGTTTCAAACTGCTCTTTGACCATCGGATCGAGGCCGGCCAACGCGTCCGCTGGGAGATCAGTACGGGACGTCACGAGACCGATGTCCTTGTTCTTCATCATCAGCGTCTGGTATTCCTGGCTGATGATCCAGGCGGCGAACTTCATGGCCGCGTCCTTGTTCGAAGGATCTTTGGGCACCATGAAACCATTGCCCGCATAGAGCAGGAATTTCGGTTTGATCTCGGGCAACACCTGTGGGTAAAGGAACCAGCCGTAGTCGAGGTTGGGAGCTTCGCTGTTCAGAACGCCGATTGCCCAGGAGCCATCCTGGTACATGGCAGCCTTCTCCTGCACGAATAGAGCGCGACCCTCGGCGTAGTTGCGTCCCAGGTCACCCTCGGCCACCACGCCCTTGTCGTACCATTCCTTCATCATCTTGTCCACAGCCGTCCACTCGGGGCCGTCGTACCTGATCTTGGGCTGGCTGCCCTTGCGCCAGTTGTTGTACAGGTCGTTCAGCAACTCCTGGGGAATCATGCGCTGGAGCAGGGTGTCGTGCATGTGGCCAATGCGCCAGCCTTCTTTGCCGCCGATGGTCAACGGCTCATAGCCCGCCGCCCGCAGCTTGGCGGCCACGTCATACCATTCTTCCAGGGTCTCGTAGTATAGGCCATTCGCAGGCGGTTTGACGCCAGCTTTCTCGAAGGCAGCCTTGTTGTAGTACACCAGCGGATACCAGACCACGTCGGTGTTGACAGCATAGCGCTTGCCATCCGGGCTCGTGTACTTGACCAGCGTGGCCTCTGGATAGGCTTTGTCCAGGCCCTCGCTTGTGTAGATGGCATCAAGCGCTTCGAGGGCGCCTGCGGCCACGAGCTCCTGATACTGGCGGCCATCCACCCAGTACCAGGCCGCGTCAGGCCGGTCGCTGGAAACGGCGATCTGCGGGAAGTTGGGCTTGTACTCCGTCTCGGCGCCGCCGGCGACATCGATCTGCACTTCGATGTCCGGGTTCTTCTGCATGAAGGTTTCGGCGGCGTGCTTCAGGAGGTTGCCGGCAGGGCCGGGAATGCCTGTGACGCGAATCTTTTGCTTGGCCGCCGGCGGCTTGGCCGTTGGCTGCTCGGCCGTTGGCTGCTTGGTGGCCGGCGCTGGCTGTTGGGTAGCCGGCGCCGGTGCACAGGCCGCCACCAGCGCCGCGAGGGCGAACACACAGACCAACTTGAGAATGGTGATCCTCTTGGTAAGAGACATCGGGTCCTCCTTGACTCATGACTACTTGAGAGAACGGTCGCCGCCCCAGGCACGGAATCACGCGTGACTCGGCGTTGTCGTTCGAACCAATTGGCACACGTGAACCCCTAAACCAGGAAGCCAACCCGGCCCATTGGGGTCAGTGTGCGCTAAGACCGCGTTGAGATAGCACTGCAGAGGGGTTTGCTAGGGCTGCTTGGGAAGTTGTGCTAGGATTGCCTTGCAAGGATTCCGTTGATTCTAGTCTAGCAAACCCTTTGCACCCTATCAACCAACTTGACGCCATAAACCTGCCATCTAACTGACATGAAGTGCTCAACGCCATGACAGGCGACGCCGAGGGGATGTACGAGGTGCCGCCAAATGACCATGCCAGGCTGGTCAAGCAGGCGCTCGAGAACCTGTACGACCTGCCTGCTCTCGATCGGCACCCGTTCGCTCGCCAGGACGCGCCTTCAAGCCGGTCCATAGAATCGGCCGGTCAACGGCTTCGCTCCAGGTTGATGGCTGCTATCGAGACACTCAATCCCGGCCCGACTATACCGTTTCGAGCGCCGCGCGCCCGCACTTTCCAGCTTCTCCACCTGCACTATGTCGAAGGCTTGACCATCCACGAGACTGCAAGGGAACTGGGACTTTCGGAGCGCCAGACCTACCGTGACCTGCGTGCCGCTGAAGAGAGCGTAGCCGCGGTTCTGAGACCGCAGCGCACCGCGCCGGAGCCTTCTGCGAGTACAACGGAGGATGCGCTGTCTACGATCAAGGCGGAGATGGCAAGGTTGGAGATGAGTTCCCTCCCTCTGGACCTTGGCGCGGTTCTCCTGCATGCACAACGAGCCGTCGAACGACTGGCGGATCAGCGCGGCGTGGCCCTCGTGACGGCAGCACCTTCGGAGCCGGTCCTGATCTCGGCTGACCCACTATTGGCGCAGCAACTTGTAACGCACCTGCTCAGCCAGATTATTCAGCAGATGGCGCCTGGCGATCTGGACTTATCGTTGCTCATACATGCCCAAGGCGCCCGGATCACGATGCTCTATACTCCGGCAAGCGGTCCGGCGGAGGCCCTGGCGGCATCGCTTGTGGCGACTCAGTCGGCTGAGCGTTTGGGCTGGCAACTGAGCGGCGATATCGTGCCAGATGGCCGTTTCGCCCTCAGCGTGGACACCTCCCGATCAGGCCCCACAGTGCTCGTGATAGATGATAACCAGGGGCTTGTTGAACTGCTCCAACGCTACCTCACGGGGCAGGCTGTGCGCGTTTGGACCGCGACGGACAGCAATCTGGGCTTCGACATGGCCTGCCAACTCGTCCCCGCGGCCATCATCCTGGATGTCATGATGCCTGAAGTGGATGGGTGGGAACTCTTGCAGCGGCTGCGCGCACATCCGTCCGCGGCCAACATTCCCGTGGTGATTTGTTCTGTCTTCAACGATCCCGAGCTCGCCTTTTCCCTCGGTGCGTCGGCCTTCATCGCCAAACCGGTGGATCGCAGCGCCGTCCTTGCTGCGCTGAGCCGCGTCGGCGTTCTGTGAAGGCAGGCGTGATGCTGATTCAGGAGGGGAGGATGACAACCTTGCTGCCAAAGTTGGAACGCAGCAGCGATGAGCTGCGCAACGCCCTCATGCCGCGGCTGGCAATAGTGACCGCTGCGGCTGGCGTCCTGTTCTTCTGGTTGACGTTGGTCGAATCGCCGCTTCCGCTAGTGAGGAGTGGATTGGGGCTTGCGGCCGTGGCTCTGAGCCTCGGCATGCGGAAGTTGTCCGCCCGCTATCCCGGCTGGTCGCGCCATCTCTATGTCTGGGGGTTGCTGGCCCTGCTTCTGTCCTCCATGTGGTTGTTTGGCCACTTCTGGCTGCCCTTTGTGGGGTCAGCCATTGTCATCATTGCCACCTTTCTGTTGACGGGAGGCGGAATCGTAACAGCAGTCATCGTCGGCGGCGCCAGCGCTCTTCTGGTGTTCGACGGGCAGCGGGATTATGAGCTGCCGCTGCTGCTGCCCATGTTGGCGCTGACGGCTGCCCTCACAGCAGCGGGTGTGCAAATGTTCTTCGACGCCGTGGATTGGGCAGGAGACGCCTGGCGACGGGCGGATCAGGCCTGGGCCGAAGCAAGCGCCCGGCAGCACGAACTGAGCCGCACCCTGAAATCCCTTGAGTTGTCTGATATGCTGCAGCGTCGCACACAATATGAGCTGGCAGTGGCGCGCAAACAGGCGGACGAAGCCCGGCGGATGAAGGAGATGTTTGCCGCCAACATCAGCCATGAGTTGCGAACACCTCTGAACCTGATCGTTGGCTTCACAGAACTGATGTACAAGACTCCAGAGGTCTACGGCGATCTGGTCTGGCCACCAACCCTGCGACGAGACGTCTATCAGGTTCATTCGGCCAGCCGTCACCTCATGGACATGATCAACGACATCCTGGATCTCTCCCACTTCGAGATGACCGGCTTCACGTTGCACAAAGAACCCATACCCCTCGCACCGTTCCTCGAAGACACGATGGCGATTGTCGCCGACATGTTCCACGCCCACCCGGCTCAACTGGAAAGCGACCTCGCTCCTGACTTGCCCACCGTGACCATCGACCGCACGCGCATCCGTCAGGTGTTACTCAATCTCTTCAGTAATGCCAGACGACATACCGAAAAGGGCCGCGTGAGCATCGCAGCCTGGACAGGCGATGGAGAGGCACGAATCAGTGTGACGGATACGGGGACTGGCATTGCCGCCGATCGCCTGCCTTTCATCTTTGACGAGTTCTACCAGGTGGATAATTCGCTGCGGCGCACCGGCGAAGGGGTGGGTTTAGGGTTGGCGATCTGCAAGCGTTTTGTCGAAGCGCATGGAGGGCAGATCTGGGCGACAAGCCGCTACGGCGAGGGAACGACCTTCACATTCACTCTGCCCCTCGACCGCAATCGACCACCGATACCCACACGCAGCGAAGAAGCAACGCAGGTCAGGGAAGCTCGACCGTGCATCCTGATGTTTGACTCTGATAGTGCAACTGTCGATCTGGTGGCCCGGCATCTGGAAGGATACGACCTTATCGGCATTCCCGAGATCGAGCGCATGGAGGCAGCCGTTGCCGCCGAGCGTCCCAGGGCCATCATCTGTAACCGAACCTATGCGGATACCATCGGCGCGCCACCCCTTCCGTCCCTGTCAGTTCCGGTGATTGAGTGCTCGCTGCCAAGCCGCACCCGGAAGGCGAGCGATTTGGGCGTGGCAACCTGTCTCTACAAACCCGTCGAAGTGACGCAGTTGCTCAACGAACTCCGCCGCTTGGGAAGGATCGAGGACATCCTGATCGTCGATGACGATCGAGGCTTTGTGCAGTTGATGGCGCGAACACTGCAGGCCCATGCCAGCGAATACCAGACCCGGCGCGCCTATAGCGGCGAAGAGGGGCTGGATGAGATGCACCGCCAGCGTCCCGACGCTGTATTGCTCGATCTCATTATGGCAGGCTTCGACGGGTACCAGGTCCTGGCTGAGATGAGGCGTGAACCTGATCTTGCCAACGTACCGGTGATCGTCCTGACCGCCACCGCCGCAGACGGAGACGCCGCGGTGACACAGGCCGGCCAGCTTACCGTCCACTGTGCTAACGGCCTACAAGTCTCTGAGACCCTGCGCTGCATCGCCGCGTTGATCGATATCCTTCAGCCAGACTACGATGACCGTGAGATTCTGGACAGCAAGCCAAGAACCAGCTACTTGAGGTCACTGCCACCCGAATCGGTGCGGTTTGAGAGGTGAGGGCGCCTGGGCCGCTCGCGCACCGACAGGAACTCGCCCTGCCCTACTCTGAACGCCCAGGAGGGGTAAGGGCGACCGCGGCCGGTCGCCCCTACGGACTCACCGGCCGGTCGCCCCTACGGACTCACCGGCC
>CAZHTZ010000022.1:2354-11142 GCA_964535455.1 uncultured Caldilineales bacterium | reverse complement strand
CGGCCGGTCGCCCCTACGGACTCACCGGCCGGTCGCCCCTACGGACTCACCGGCCTCATGGGCCTCCAGTTCCTGGCGAATCTCGCCCGGCGACCCCTGCCGCAGCCGCTGCCGCAGTGCTTCGAAGCTCGCCTGCTGACGATCAACGTCCTGGTGCGGAACCCCCACCAAGGTGTATCCCGAGCCCCCCAATTACTCGCAAGCATAGCGATTGTCCAGCCCCGCCGTGTGGGCGATCTCCTCCGGCGCGGCTTGCAGCATGCGGTACTTCTTCTGCTCTACCTGTTGCCATGAGTGCGAATCCTGCAGGATGGCAGCCCGGCTTCAGAGAGCCTATTACGCCGCCATCACTCGATGCGGTTCAACACCGTCAAGGCCCTTGCCTTTAGCGCACGGCAGCACCGATTTACACCAATGCTGTACGATCACCTGCGTTTTCTGGCTGCGCGGCCAACCGGCTGTGCATGCCCGGTTGGCCGCCGTAGGCCCAGAACGGCTCAGTATCTCGGTGATTACGCTGGCTGAGTTGGGCTACGGGGCTGAGTGCTCGGCCCAGGCCTGATCCTGTCGCTGGCGCGTCATCCGAAGTGAAGGCGCCTCGCCACGCACTTCGGAGAGCGGGTGGCTAGGGAGCACGGATTCCCCGCGAGGAGGACCTTGTCGGCGTCACAACTCCGGAGTCCGACCTGCCCAAGGGGCGCGTTGCGTGACACTGCGAATTGCCTGATGTCGCACCTGTGGAAGACGAAAGCGGGGCGAAAGCAAGACGCAGGCAGGAAAAGCAAGGCCGGCTACTGCATCTGACCCGAATTGCCGCATAGTTTCATCGTGCACAGAACTGTCTTGCACACGGGGTCGACGTCCCCAGCCCTAGTTGTCAGACCACAGCGGTCGAATCCTCGCTCAGGCGTCATTCGACCACGTTCGGGGGAGCAGTTTTGGCGCCGTTCTTGTGCGCCTGCTCTAGGGAGAGCGGATGTGTCCGTCCGCAAAGCTGGTTTTTGTCATCTGTCAGTCCATGCCGATCGAGTCGATAGCCATCGAAAGGAGAATCCCATGTTTCGCACACTGCACACCACGCTCCTGCACCTGCTTGTCCTGTGCGGGATCGTTGCCGGCTCGCTAGTCGTTCTTCCCGCGCCTCTCCTCCACGCCGAAAGCATTGCTCCTGATGACGTCCCCGTTCCGGTGGTCAGCGACAACGTGGAAGAGTGGACGGTCGGCCAGGGACTCGTCTATTGGGCGAACAATTGCTTCGCCGACGAATTCAATCCCTTCGCCGAGCTGAAGCGCCAGCCGGTAGGCGGCGGCACGACACGAACATTGGAGTCGATCAACGACTATGACCGTTGCGTGACCTACCAGAATCTGCTCAGTTCCGGTGATGGTCTCTATTTCTTCGGAAGCGTCTTCAGCAGCTCCCAAAATCTAATCCAGCGCATGCCGCTTGGCGCTCCCTTCACAGCGCAAGTGGTGAAGACATTGACCAGCGGCCAGACGCCGAATAGGGGCAAAGCGTTTGTGGAGGCCGGAGACTATCTCTACTGGGTGTCCACTTCTGACAAGATCTTCCGCACCCGCAAAGACGGCACGGGACCGGTGGAAACCGTTGCCGATACCGCATCATCGCCGGCAGATGTGCTGGTGGCAGGAAATACGGTCTATTGGACAGATAGCACCGGCGTCTGGACGACCGGCATCACCTGTGACACGCTGCCGTGCACCGGCACCAAGAGCCAGTTTGCACCGTTCGGAGCCAACACAAGCGGCTATGGCTTGGTCTACATCCCATTAGGCGGCGTATTCGGTAGCTATGGCGTTTACTGGGTGCAGCGCACGAATAGCAACTATCAGATACGCTACCGCTCGTGCAATGGGATTTCCATCTGTACCCTGGTGCCGCCCGGCACGTTCCACACAGCCACAGTCAACTGGCTGGTCGGCAACCTCGTTTTTGCCAACGGTAATCTCTATTGGACCGAGCGCGATATCAGCACGGTGAACAACACGACCGGCGATGTGAAGCGAAAAGCGCGCACCGACCCTTCCGGCGGTGCCGACACGATCGCCACCGGCCAACCGGGGATCGACAGCCGTCTCTTCGTCGCCAACGATCTGCTCTTCTTTGCCCGCCGCAACGTAGGCATCTATTCTCTGGCCCTCAACGCATCGGCCATTTTGCGCGACTTGACCGTCGATGCCCTGGAGGTGACGCAAGCGATCCAGAATCTTGCCAACGCCGCCCCCCTGGTAGCACAGAAGGCAACCTACGTCCGCTCCTATGGCAAACAGCTCTCTGGCCCTGGCACGCCCAATGTGGAAGCGCGGCTGGTCGGCACCAAGAACGGCGCTCCCCTCCCCGGTTCACCGCTGGCGCCGGTGAACGGCGTGCGCTCGCTGGTAACCGGCGCCGGCTACGACCGCGCCAGGCTGAACGACGGCTGGTATTTTCAGTTGCCCGCCAACTGGACAAACACGGGCGCCGTTTCGCTTAGGGTCGAAGTCGACGCTCGCCTGATTCACACCGATCCGGACCGCAGCAACAATGAGCTGGCCCAGACGATCGTCTTCCAGAACCAACCACCCGTCTGTGTCTGGACGGTGCCCGTGCGCACCCACACACCCAAGCCCTCCACCACGGATCCCAACTTCTGGTCCATGGTCAGTCATTTCGACCGCCGCTGGCCCGTGCCGCAGACCTGGATATACCGTGACACAGAACCCGTGGAGGAGCTGCAGGTTTGCTGGGCCGGTCCCTTCCCGTACCCCTGCTATGGGCCTTATGAGCTGGAGGATGGCTGGGGCATCACCAACGGCCCGCCCGACCGCGACAAGGTGATTGTCTCGCTTTGGACGCGGGCGCAGCTCTCGTTCAATCCGGACCAGTGCGATAACATCGACGCCCCGGTGCACTTCATGGGCATGGTGCATCCCGATGCCAATAACGGCGGCGCCTCCGGCTACGCCAGCTTGCACAGCAGCCAATCATGGGTGCAGCTCCCAGACCACACCCCCAACCCCATCCCACCTGGCTGGAACAGCGTGCGTCCGGGGCGTGTCATGGCGCAGGAGCTGGGGCACAACTATGGCCGTGAGCACGTCGACTGTGGCAATCCCGGAGACGTTGACAGCAATTACCCCTACCCAGGCTGCCAGATCAGCGACACTGGGCCGGACAAGTACTATGGCTTTGACACGACCACCCTGACCCCCATCCGTCCCGACCAGGCATCGGACTTCATGTCTTACGGGGGCTCGCAGTGGGTCAGCGACTACACCTGGCGGGCGCTGATCAGCAGCTTTGCCGCCGTGGCGGCGGCGACAGCGTCGCCCACGACGCCGGATGCCGGGAGCAGTGTCTTCGTCACAGGATGGGTCGACACGGCGAACAATCTCGGCAAGATCGGTTCCGTCCTGGTGCTGCCGACTAGTTCGGTTCCGCCCGCCACACGCCAATCTGCGGAATTGGCTGCTGCCGGGGCTGCACACGCCTCCGGTCCTCAGGCGACGTTCCGGCTGCGTCTGCTCGATTCCGCCGGCGCCGTGCTGGCCAATCGCACCTTGACGCCGATCGAAATGGACGTTCATACGGTCGATGGCGATTCCGCGCTCTTTAGCGACCTCTTCACCCAGCCCGGCGGGCAGGTGGCGACGATTCAACTGCTGGCCGATGACACCGTCATCGACAGCCTGACGCCCGGCGTCCACCCACCGACCGTTGCCATCCAGCAGCCCGCCGGGGGCGCCGTGATCGACAACCAGTTGACCATCGCCTGGACGGCCAGCGACCCCGACAGCGGCGACCACTTGCTCTATACGGTGCAGTACAGCCATAACAACGGCGCTGCTTGGCATACGATCGTGACGAACTATCCCGGCCTGCCCAACGGCGGCGGCGCCCTTTCGCTTGACGAGCTGGGCTCGCTGCCGGGCGGCGGCGCCAACCAGTCGCGCATCCGTGTCCTGGCCAGCGACGGCTACAATACCACCATTGCCACTTCGCAGGCGTTCACGGTGAACAATCGCAAGCCCGATGCCTTCATCGTCGCACCGGTCTCAGACCAGACCTTCCCGGCCGGCCAGACGTTCACTCTCCAGGGCGGCGCCACGGATGCCGAAGATGGCGGGCTGAGTGGGGCAGCGCTGGCATGGACGGTCGATGGCCTCTCCAGTGGCAGCGGTACGAATGCCGCCGCCGCCGGTCTTGCCCCCGGTTCACACACGGCCGCGCTCACGGCGACCGACTCGGACAACAACCAGGGTGCGGCAGATGTCACGTTCAACGTCGCTCCCCTCAGCGTGCCCATGACCACCACTCTGGCGCTGGATGGCAAGTGTGATGACAGCCGCTACACCGGCGCCGCCACCGTCCAGTTGCGGCCCTACGGCGACAGTTCCCAGGCAACCGTGCGGATCATGCGCACAGACCCTTACCTGTGGGCTTGTTTCTCCGGCTTGACCAAGGGCGCGCTGGCGCCCGGTGCGTTCGCAGGCCTCCGCATCGATGGCAATCGCAGCCGCAACCCCCAGGCACAGGCCAACGACTACGGCTTCTTTGCCGGTGAGGACGGGTCGGTCTTCACCTACGCCGGCGATGGCGGCGGCGGCTTTACCACTCCGGGACCCGGCGGTTTGCAGGCGCAGGTCAACATCGGCGCCAACACCTGGAGCGCCGAGCTGCGCATCAACAAAGCGGTGGTAGACGGCTGGGATCACCTGGTCGGCCTCAACGCCGGTCACTACGCGGTTGGCTCCCAGGGTGATGACTACCAGTGGCCCTACAAATCGGTATGGAACAAGCCCAACACCTGGGCCACCACAGCCCTGGGTGATCAGCCTTTCATCAACACGTTAGACCCGTACACGGCCACCGTCAATAGCGCCGCCTTTACCTTGAGCATCGAGGGCAGCGGCTTCGCCGCCGGCGCCACCGTTCTGTGGGATGGAAATGATCTCACGACAACCTTCGTCGACTCCACACATCTCACGGCCACGGTGGCCGCCGGGCAGTTGAACACTGCCGGAGCCGTAGCGGTGAGCGTGCGTTCAGCGGCGCCCGCCAACTTCGAGTCGAACGAAGTTGGCTTCGACGTCGAAGCGCTGCCGCCTGCCATTACAAACCTCTCGCCGGCCAGCGTGCCTGCGGGCAGCCCGGCCACCACCCTGACTGTCAATGGCAGCCACTTTGCAGCCGATGCCCAGGTGCTGTGGAATGGCACGCCGTTGCCAACCCAGTTTGTCAGTTCTGCCCAGGTGAAGGTGCAGCTCGCCGCTTCGCTGTTGACTTTCGGACAGACTGCCGGCGTGGCGGTGCGCAACCAGTCGCCGGTCGAGCGCATCTCTGATGCCAAGCCGTTCGAGGTGACGCCGCCCAGCGAGCGTGTCTTCCTGCCGTGGCTGCACCGCTGAGCTGCGACTGTCCTGATAGCGCTCCGGTGTCGTCTCTCTGGAAGCATCCCGCCGGTCACTGGATGGAAAGGTAGACCGGTAGACCGGGACCCGGACGACCTATTGGTCGTTCGGGTCTCGGACATCGGCAAGCCCTACCAACGTCTGTTCGACGAAGGCTTTCACGTCCACTGTGCGCGCAATCCTTCATAGTATTGGCGCAGCGTCTCGGTCTTTTCCCATTCCCAGAAGTCCTGCTCGACGGCAAACGAGTAGGCGTCTTGCTCCAGGGTGTTCAACGCCATCCGCTGCTGGAACGCGGCGAAGGTCATACCCCACTTCTGTTCAAAGGTTTGACTTCGTGTGGATAGCGCCTGAATTTTGAGATCGAGATAGTCAAACAGCAGTTTCCAGAGCGCAATGTCGAAGTCAGGCGTCTCGGTGACCTGGGTTAACAGTAGCCCCGCACGGGGAGCGATAGCGCGGGCGCCAGGTGATGCAATCATGGCAGCACACTCCTATGCCCCAGGTATCTTGATCGAATGTCAGTATACCACGAAGGAGGCCACCCCCCAGGTGGTATATGAAACGACTATAGACCGAGGGAGACCCGGTACCGTCCGTATTGTTCGTCCCAGGCCGCTCGGTCGCGCGGCTCGTATTGCGCCACGTTTGTGGAAGCGCGCGAGAGCATCCGCCCCTCCTCCAGGTTGCGGATCTCACCCGTCGCCTGCAATTGCATCAGCAGGTTCCCGATGGTCGCCGACTCCGCCGGCCCGGCGCTCACCGGCAGCCCCGTCGCATCCGCCGTGAGCTGGCACAGCAGGTCGTTCTTGGCGCCGCCTCCGACGACATAGAGGGCTTGCAGCCGCGTGCCCGCCAGTGTTTCCAACATCTCCAGGTCGTAGCGGAAGCGCAGCGCCAGGCTCTCGAAGATGCAGGCTGATACCTCGGCCTCGTCTCCGGGCGCCGGCAGGCCCTTGCGCCGGCAGGTGTCCCTGATCGCCGCCGCCATGTCCGCCTTGGGTTCGGCAAAGGCGGCGTCGTCCACGTCGATGAACGAGGTAAATCGCCGGGCGCCCCGCGCCCCGCTCACGATCTCGTCCCAGGTGATCTCTCGCTTGCGCTCCTCCATCCATTTCTTCCGGCACTGCTGGATAAGCCATAGGCCCGTCGTGTTCTTGACGAAAAGGTTTCGCCCTTCCGCCCCGCCCTCGTTGTAATACCCTGCCGCCATTCCCTCTTCCTTGATGATGAGTTCCTTCGCCTCCATCCCCGGAACACACCAGGTGCCGATCGGCAGGAAGGCCCAGTTCCTGCTTTCGTTCACGACTGGGATGCCGGCGATGGCCCCCGGGGTGTCGTGGGTGCACGGAGCCACGACAGTGATGGAGTGGATACCCAGCTCGCGGCACACGCTCTCCTGTATCGGTCCGATCACGGTGCCGGGCATCAGGGTTTCGGGGAAGATGTCCTCGGGGATGCCGATCGCCTCCAGGATGCTCCGCTCCCACTTCCTGCCCTTTTGGTCGTACATCAGGGTGATGGCGGCGGCCGTGAACTCGTTCAGCGCTCGTCCTGTCAAGAAATAGTTGAACAGGTCCGTCATCATCAGAAAGCGGTGGGCGTTCACCAGCTCGGGCGCGTCGATGCTTCTGAGATAGAACATCTGGTAGATACTCGCCACCGGGAGCGTGATCGCGCCCGTCGCCCGGTACAGGTCCAGCAGCGGGATCTTGTTGTACAGCTCGTTGGCGATGGCCCACCTTTTCTCGTCGCGGTAGTTGCCGGGATTGGCGATCAGTCTCCCGCTCTTGTCGATGAAGCCGAAATCGATGCCCCAGGTGTCGATCCCCATGGACTCGATCTTGCCAAAGGTGTGGACCGCGGCCTGGATGCCGGTTTTCATCTCTGTATACAGCCTGAGGACGTCCCAATAGAGGGAGCCAGCGGCGTAGACGGGGGTGTTGTCGAAGCGGTGCACCTCTTCCAGGGTGAACTTCTTGCCATCGTAGGCGGCAACGGCGACGCGGCCGTTGCTGGCGCCGAAGTCGGTGATCAGGTAGTTCTTGGTGGCCATGTCACGCTCCTGAGGGTTTGCGGGTTCGCGACGAACCTCGGTCTGCCGCCTGCGAGCAACGTGGCGATGTCCTCGGCCACATCCTGCGCCGAGCGGCGGTAGCCTTCTCGTGACACACCGGCGACGTGCGGGGTGAGGCTGACGTTGTCCAGCTTCAACAGAGGATCGTCCGGGTCGATAGGCTCGACATCGAAAACGTCCAGGGCGGCGCCGGCGATCTGCCTGCGGGCAAGCGTGTCCCGCAAGGCCCCGTAATCCACCAGTCCCCCGCGCGCAGTGTTGACGAAATAGGCGGTCGGCTTCATCAGGCCCAGCTCCCTCCTGCCGATCAGGCCCCGGGTATCCTCGCTCAGCCGCGCCATGACCACCACAAAATCCGATCGGGCCAGCAGTTCGTCCAGGGTCACGGGTGAGCAGCCCTGTTCTCGTATGGCTTCGGCAGGCTGGAAGGGGTCATAGACCAGGGTCTCCACCTCGAAGCCTCTCAGTCGCTGTGCCACAGCCTTGCCGATATTGCCGAAGCCGATCAGGCCGACGGTGTTGCCCGTCAGGCTCATCGAGTTGCCGAAAAAGGCGAAGGTGGTGTCCCAAATCCCCTGCACCATCTGGCAATGCGCCCGCGCCAGGCCCCGGCATTCGGTCAGGATCATGCCGATGGCTGCGTCCGCGGCAGTGGAGACTTTGGAAAGCGGGCAGTAGAGGATGGGGATGTTCCTGGCCGTGGCGGCCGGCGCCGCGACATTCTCCCAGCCGCTGCGCGCACAGCCGATGAGTTTCAGATTGGCGGCGCCGGCGATGACGCGCTCCGGCACCGGGCCGAGGTGTGTGACAAGGATGTCGACGCCGGCCACGCTGCTCTCAAGTTCCGGGGGTGCGGGAACGGCCTCCGCTCCTTCCCGTTCCGTCTTGTCGACCTGCGCCCTCAGGTCATTCAGGTCCCGAACCTTCCATTCGATCACCTTCAGCTCAGCGCCGCGGCCGGTGAGCCCGCTGAAGGCTTGTCGATACATTTCTTCGGTGATACAGAGATCGGAAATTGCCAATACCTTCAGTCTGCGGAAATCCATACGCGTCTCCAGGAATACCTTGTTTCTGCACAAGGCCCAATCATAGCGTGTTTCGGGCCTGGGGCGAAGTGCCGTGCAGCCACGTTCCGAGCGGTGGGGCACATCCGTACCCTCAGCGTCAGCGCCGGGTCTCAGCTTAGCGTCAGCGGTGGGCACATCCGTACCCTCAGCGTCAGCGCCGGGTCTCAGCTTGGCGTCAGCGGTGGGGCACATCCGTACCCTCAGCGTCAGCGCCGGGTCTCAGCTTAGCGTC
>CAZHTZ010000022.1:0-2254 GCA_964535455.1 uncultured Caldilineales bacterium | reverse complement strand
TAGCGTCAGCGGTGGGCACATCCGTACCCTCAGCGTCAGCGCCGGGTCTCAGCTTAGCGTCAGCGGTGGGCACATCCGTACCCTCAGCGTCAGCGCCGGGTCTCAGCTTCAGGCGTTGGCGGCGATGAGCGTACGCTCAAGGTCTGGCAGGGCAACCAGTCGTACGCCCAGTTCCGCCGCCGCTGTCTGCGCCGCCTCACTGAAACCTTCGGGGGCGAAGAGCGCGTAGCTGACAGCCCAGCCCTCAGTCACTTGGGGCAGGCGCTGGCTCCGCTGGATCAGATCGGTCAGTACTTTGCGGCCTACCGGCCCCTCACCCCATTTCGCCTCACCAATGAGCATGCGCTGCTCTCGGCGGTTGGCTGCCACCACGTCCAACCGCACCCCAACCCCACGTTCCCGTCGCCAGTAAGCGCTGACGACTTCCGGCTGAAAACCGAGGTCGCCCAACGCCGCCGCTGCAAACACCCATTCCCGGCAAAGCTCTTCGAAGACGTAGACGCCAATGAAGGCGCGCAGATCTGCAGTGATTTGTTCAACCGTGGCCTGCAAGTAGCCTCGCTCGATGGCGGTGTTGTGCGGTACGATGAAGCGGTAATAGAAGCGCAGAAAATGATCCCGCACGTGGTATTGTCCCTGGCGCCCGCCAGGAGAAGCGAAAATGGGATCCCTTCGCTCGACGATTTCCAGCTCCTGTAGAATCTTGAGGTAGTGACCGAGACTGCTCTCAGAAACCCCGGCCATCCGGGCAACATCTGACCAGGCGTGAAAACCACCCGCAATGACGGACAAGATCGATTCGAAGGTCTGGGGCTCCTGAAGCTGCTCGTGTAGGATCAGTGAGGGATCGCTCAGCATGATGCTTCCTGGCCCCAGGCAGTGATCACGCAGCGCCGTCGCAAAGCTGTTGGCTCGCGTAAATAGATCGAGATAGGCGGGAATGCCACCACTGACGGCGTAGATGGCCACTCGTTCCGCAGGCTGGCGATCCGCAAACAGTTGATAGAGGGCGGCATAGGGTAGGGGGCGCAGGCGCACGAGCGCCGTCGCCCGGCCATAGAGAGGCGCTTGATAGGAGATGACCTCCCGCTCCATCATCCCCACGAAGGAGCCGGTTAGCACCAGTTTGAGGTTGGCCTGCCGAGACAATTGGTGATCCCACAGCTTCTGGAAGATGCTGGTGATGGCCGGCAGGCTGCGGTTCAGATAGGTGAACTCGTCTAGAACCACCAGTTGAGGCGTCGTTGCCCGGCCTGCGACCTCTGCGAGGTAGGTCAAAGCCCCTTCCCAATCTGGAAAAGCGAAATCAAGCAGCACTGGTGCTCCGAAACGTGCGGCGTAGCGCATGACCGCTCCGGAGAAATCGCGCAGTTGGAAGCCAGCCCCATGCGTCGTGGCCGTCCAATACATGGCTTCTTGGAGGCGGCGGCTCTCGACGAAGTGTGTCAGCAAGCGCGTCTTGCCGACCCGGCGTCGCCCGAACAGGATCAGCAGACCGGCGCCTTCGGTGTGGAGAAAACTGTCCAGGGCCTGTAATTCACGCTGTCTGTCGAGGAATTGCATCATCCTCCATTACAGAGACTAACATTGTCGAGACAATCATTGTCAAGGCAATGCTAACACAGCGTGGTCCACGGGTCAAGATCGGCCCTTCTGCTCTGCACAATCACACCGACCCGGGTGCACCACCGGTTGTGAAGAGACCGTGCGGCCGCGGGGGCCGATGAGTGCTGCGATGCGCAGGCGGTGGTGGCCGGGCTGGCCGCCAGCCATGTCGATTTCTGGCGTTCGACGACCTCGCCGGCGGCGATCTTTCCGGCCACGTCAGGGGGGAGGAGACGGATGGACATGGGGCGGATCATAGCATTTTCCGGCGGACGACCGCCGGTGGACGACCGCCGGCCAGGCAGTCGCCGTCAAAACCCGCAAGACGCCAGTTGAACGCAATTCACGAAACGCAGCCCAACAACCAGGACGCCGCCGATTGCCAGTGCAGCGGCGCCGGCAGATCCGGCTGCGGTGGGACGGCATCAAGGGAGATAAGCAAGGGCGTTGCCTCCGGGTAGGCTGCCGACGCCGACAGGAGTGCGCGCACTTCACGCTCTCGGGTGGCGCCATCTCTCAGGTCGGCACAGACCTGCAGCAGCAGCCATTCACCTTCTGGGAACCTGGCCAGGAAATCGCACTCGAAGCCCTCTTTGGTGCGCACGTAGGCGACCTCGCAGCCGCGCCGCTCCAGTTCCACCATCACGGC
>CAZHTZ010000021.1:16270-32245 GCA_964535455.1 uncultured Caldilineales bacterium | reverse complement strand
CGGGCGGACAACATCGAGCAGGCGATCGACCACTACCAGCAGGCCCTGGAGGTGTCTACCCGGCAAGCCTTCCCCGAGCAGTGGGCAAGTACCCAGAACAACCTGGCGAACGCCTACTCAGACCGCATTCGCGGGGACCGGGCGGACAACATCGAGCAGGCGATCGACCACTACCAGCAGGCCCTGCAAATGCTGAGACCGGAGACGCTGCCGGATTCTTGTCGCCGTGCTGCTCGCTCCCTTGCGAATCTTTACTTTGAGGGGTCACACTTCGACGAGGCTATCGCGCCCTTCCAGCTAGCCCTGGAGGCGAGTGAGATGCTTTTCCGATCTGCCTCGACGGGTCGAGACAGCAAAGAGGCAGAACTGACCGAAATCCAGGGCCTGCCCGCCCGCGCCGCCTATGCCCTCGCCCACGTAGGCCGAGAGAAGGAGGCTGTGGAGGCCCTGGAGCAGGGCCGCGCTCGCCTGCTGGCCGAGGCCCTCGAGGCCCAGCGCGCCGGCCTGCAGCGCCTGCCCACCCTCGGCCTCGAGGCCAAAGCTGCCTACGAGCGCTACCACGCCGCCGCCGGCCACCTCGAAGCCCTGCGCCAAACCCATCCACTTTCCAACCTTCAACTTTCCAACCTTCAACCTTCGACCTCCAACCTGGCATCCGCTCAGGACGAGCTCGACGCCGCCATCGCCGCCATCCAGGCCATCCCCGGCTACGAGGACGCCTTCAAGCCGCCAACCTTTGCCGTCGTAGAAAGGGCGCTGACAGGCATCGGCCCCGCGGCCGCTCTTGTCTACCTGCTGACCACGACTGCAGGAGGGCTGGCGCTGATCGTATCCCCAGACGACGCGGACGCCGAGAGTTCGCCGGTCTCCACCCTCTGGCTGGATGGCTTCATCGACGAGATTCTGGACAGCCTGCTGTTCGACGTCGGCGCGGAGGGGCGCTACCTGCGGGGCGCGTTCGCCTCTGACTGGGCGGCGCTGGACCGGAGCCTTGGCCTGGTTCAGCCACTGCTGGGGGAAAAGATCATGGCCCCCCTGGCGGACCGTCTTGACGCCTTGGGCGTGACCGCGGTCACGCTGATTCCCGTCGGCCGGTTGGCCCTGCTGCCGCTGCATGCTGCCCGTATGCCAGATGGTGGAGCTTTCCTCGACCGCTTCACCGTCAGCTATGCGCCGTCGGCGGTGGCGTTGGCCGCGAACCTGACGAAAAGGGCCGCTCCCGGCGGCCGCTTGCTGGCCGTGGGCAACCCGCAAACGGGGCTTCCCGGAGCGCGGGTGGACGAGGCCCTGCTCTTCACCGACCTTCTGGTGCGTGAGGTCAGCCAGCGCCTGGACGACGGCCCTCTCCTCACCGGGCCAGCCGCCACCGTCGCCGCCGTGACCGCGGCCTTGGCGGTGCCTCCCGCCCACCTGCTCTTCGGCTGCCATGGCTCTTTCAAGGTCGCCGATCCCCTTGAATCGGGGTTGAAGCTGGTCGATGGCCCGCTCACCTTGCGCCAATTGATCGGCGGTTTGCGGCTGGATGGGGTTGAATTGGCCGTGCTCTGCGCCTGCCAGTCCGCCCTGGCCGACTTCCGTAGGCTGCCCGACGAGGCCGTGGGTTTGCCTGCCGGGCTGGTACAGGCGGGCGCAGGTGGGGTCGTGGGTACGCTCTGGTCGGTGGACCCCTTGCCCACGGTGCTCTTGCTGCGCCGCTTCTATGATTTTCTGTTGGCGGGGCAGCCTGCCGCCGTGGCCCTGCGCGGGGCAGTGGTCTGGCTGCGCGACCTTTCCCAGAGCGAGTTTCAGTCCGAAGTGACGACGCTGTGGGCGCGCGCCGGCAGTCTGACTGCCTTCTATCTTGACCAATACCGGTATGACCATCCCCAAGACCCTCCTTTTGCCCACCCCGTCTATTGGGCCGCGTTTACATTTACCGGCCTATCTGCCATGGAGGTCTGAGACATGCCCGATCTCACCCTGAGCAAACTTGAGACAACGCCGCACGTGATCGCGGCCGCCAGCTTGCCCGCGGCCGCGGCGGCACGCGAACTGCCGCCCGGGCACGTCCTCGTCGTCACGGACGACGCCACGGGACGCCCCCTGGGCCTGCTGCCTGCTGACCAGGCGGCGGCGCTGGCGACGGCGCCGGGATCGCTGCGGGACCGGATCGCCCTCTTGCAGCCGCCTACCCTGGCCACGCCGGACCTGCCGGTGGCGGATGTGGTGGGGGCCATGCGCTACGACAAGCTCATCCGCTGGATCGTGCTCGTCGAGGCTGGGCGCATCACCGGCGTGGTGGCGCCTGAAACCCTGTTTGCGCTGACCGGCGACGCCGACCTGCTGGCCAAAGATGTCCATCTCATGACCGCGGTCTTCGGCGACCCGCTCACCGACCCGTCCGGCCTCTGCTACCTGTGCACCGGCGACCCCGCGCACCATATCCGGCCGGCCAATGTCGAGGACCGCACACCGGCGGGCCGGGCTTTGTGCCCCTGCGATGGCGCTGCCATGGACGCCACCTATCTCTGTCCCACGGAGATGCCGCCATGTTAGCCGCCTATCTTACCCAGATTTCGGGGTGGTTCGACCGGCGTTTCATGTTGGCCTATTGGGCGCCGATGTTCATCTTTCTGTCCCTGATGGGGATGGGGGGCGCCGCCGCCCGTCTGGGACCGGAGCGGGCGCTCAAGGTCTGGAGCGGACTCGACCCGATGGCGCAGGCCATTGTGGGTCTGGCCGCCCTGGTCGCCATCACCGTCCTGGCCTACATCCTCCAGGCTCTGACGACGTCCGTGATGCGGATGTACGAGGGGTACTGGCCTGCCAGATTCAAGCGCCTGACGGCTCGGGCCATTGCCGACCAGACGGCGCGGCGCAGCGTGCTGCGGGCCGAGGCCGCCCAAACCCGTCAGGCCGGCTCCGGCGATCCCGACCAGGCCGCCGAGGCCGCCCTGAGGCGACTGCACCGTGGAGGCGCCGAACGCACGCTCTATCTTGCCTTTCCACGCAGTGAACGTTTGATTCGCCCCACACGGCTCGGCAACACCCTCACCGCGGCCGAGGAATACGCCTACCAGGTCTACCGCCTGGACACCGTGCTGTGGTGGCCGCGGCTGGCGCCGGTGCTCGACGAGACCCTGGCCGGGCAGATCGACGCCGCCCTGACGCCGCTGATCGCCCTGGTCAACCTCAGCTTTCTACTGACGGTGCTGGCGCTGGGGGGAGGCGTGGGTTTGCTGCTCCTGAGCCTGTTCGGCGCCAGCCAGCCGATAGGGCTCTTCCTGCTGGTGTTCGCCGGCGGGTTGCTGCTGGCCTGGCTTTGCTACGAGGCCGCCGTGACCCAGGCTCAGGACTACGGCAGCCTGATGCGCGTGGCCTGCGACATGTCTCGCCACGAGGTGCTCAACAAGCTGCACATTCCGGTCCCCGACAACTTGCGCAGCGAGCGCCAATTATGGGAGGTGCTCAACCACTGGGTGTACCAATACACGCCGCCCTGGGAGCAGGGCTGGCCTCCTGACCCGGCGCAGGCCCCGGCCACAGACCCCTTCTACTACGATTCGCACAAACCGGCCCCAGCCGGGGAGGCCGGCCCGCCGCCACCTATCGCCGTTAGTGTGCATGTTGATTTCGAGCAAGAGCAGGAGACGCCGGAGGTGAACTGATGAGCGCTGCCGACCCGGTCCCTCGCAAGCCTTCGTTGGGATATGACGTGTTCGCTGTGCTGGCGATCTTTTGTGCCATGGCGGCCGGACTGATGGCGCTGAAGGCCGCCGCCGGCGCACCGCAGCAGGAAGCGCTGCAGGCGGTGCGGCCGCTTCCCGCTTTCACCGTGATCAAGGACGCCGATCTGGGGACGACACGGCTCACAAGCCTCCCGCCGGGTGCTGTGGTCCACAAAGCGGATGCCGTGGGCAAGGTGACGACCCAGGCGCTGGCGGCGGGCGCGGCCCTATCGGCTGCAGACCTGGTGACGGTGCCTGCCGGATGGCAATTGGTGGGGGCGCCGATCTCTACCACGCTGGCCCTGGTTCCAGGCGAGACTCTTGTCCTGATCGGGGCTGCCGGTGACGGCGCCGCCGGGACTCAGGTCAGCGCCCAGGCGCTGGCTTTGGGTCAAGAGGAGGGGGTGGTCGTGCTTGCCCTGCCGGCCGATGAGTCCCTGGCTGCCGCTGCCTATTGGGGAGAGGGGCGCCGCCTGCTGCTTGTGCGACCGCTGCAGCCTTAACGCCCGCTTAGCGCCCGCGACCGGGTGCGGGCGCTGCCGCCAGGCGACGTTCAGGGCGCCCTGGCGTGCGCCCGGCCGGCTCCAAAAGCCAAGATCGCGTTCGATCTCACCGCCGGAAGCTGTTATGCGAGGTCGTTTCGCCGCGCTCTGATGATTGGCCCCATCCAATTCGACCTGCTTGGCCGTAGACAGCGCTCCGTATTGGCGCTAGAATGGCGCGTCATGCGGTGGAGACCTTGTTTCCGCACGTCTACCCTTCATTGTCCTGGCTCTCATGACCCAATCAAACCCACACACCTGCAAACCTTAACCATCAGGAGAACAAGCAAATGGAACGCACTACCGGTACCTTCACCGTTAAGACGGGCCTGGCCGACATGCTCAAAGGCGGCGTCATCATGGACGTCACCAATGCCGAGCAGGCGCGCATCGCCGAAGAGGCAGGCGCCTGCGCTGTCATGGCCTTGGAGCGCGTCCCCGCCGACATCCGCGTCCAGGGCGGCGTGGCCCGGATGAGCGACCCCGAGAAGATCATCGAGATCATGGACGTGGTCACGATTCCGGTCATGGCCAAGGTCCGCATCGGTCACTTCGTCGAAGCGCAGATTATGGAGGCACTCGGCGTCGATTTCATCGACGAGAGCGAGGTGCTCACCCCGGCCGACGAGGAACACCACGTCAACAAGTGGGATTTCAAAGTCCCCTTCGTCTGCGGCTGCCGCAACCTGGGCGAGGCCCTGCGCCGCATCAGCGAGGGTGCGGCCATGATCCGCACCAAAGGCGAGGCCGGCACCGGCGATGTGGTCGAGGCCGTCCGCCATGCCCGCGCCGTACTCGGCGACATCCGCCGCCTGCAGAGCATGGCGCCGGAAGAGCTGTTTGCTTTCGCCAAGCAGCTCGGAGCCTCCTACGATCTGGTGAAGATGACGGCTGAGCTGGGCCGGTTGCCCGTGGTCAACTTCGCCGCCGGTGGTCTGGCGACGCCCGCCGATGCCGCCTTGATGATGCAGCTTGGAGTAGACGGCGTCTTTGTGGGCTCCGGCATCTTCAAGAGCGGTGACCCCGCCCGCCGCGCCGCCGCCATTGTCAAGGCCGTGACGCACTATCAGGACCCGCACATCCTGGCCGAGGTCAGCCGCGGCCTGGGCGAACCCATGGTGGGCCGCACCGTCGCCGCCATGCCCGAAGCCGAGCGCATCGCCGGCCGCGGGTGGTAAAAGGTTAAAGGTTGCAGGTTGAAGGTTATGCTCGCTTCACATGAGGGCTGATAGTGACGACGGCTAAGCGATTTGAGGAACTGGATGTCTGGCAGCGGGCACGCGAGCTGGCAAATCTCGTCTACGACCTTACGCAAACCCCGGCTTTTGCCAGAGACAAGAGCCTTCAAGACCAGATGCGTAGGGCCGCCGTATCCGTCATGTCGAACATTGCAGAGGGATTCGAGAGCCGTACGCAGGCGCTATTTGTCGACTATCTCGGTCGTGCGAAGGCGTCGTCAGGTGAGCTTCGAGCCCAGTTGTACCTTGCCAGCGACCGAGGCTACATCCTGGAAGAGGACTTCCAGCGCGCCAAGACTCTGGCCGAGACCTGTAGCCGCCAAATCACCCAACTCGTCAGGTATCTGGAATCCCAGCCCAACACCCATCGCCTCCGCGAAGATTCACCCGACTACGACGCCTGACCCTCATCCCAACCTTTAACCTTCAACCTTCCAACCTTCAACTATGAAAATAGGCGTTCTCGCCCTGCAAGGGGCGTTCCGTGAGCACGTCAACAAGCTGCGCCAACTCGGTGTCCACGCCGTCGAGGTGCGCCTGCCGGCTGAGCTGAACGACCTCGACGGCCTTGTCATTCCTGGCGGCGAATCCACCACCATGGGCAACCTGGCCACCGCTTACGGCCTGGTCGAGCCGCTTCGCCGGTACAGCCGCACGCATCCGGTGTGGGGCACGTGCGCCGGGATGATCCTCCTGGCCGACCACGCCAACGGTCAGAAGCGAGGAGGCCAGGCCCTCGTCGGCGGCCTCGATGTGGTGGTCGATCGCAACTACTTTGGACGGCAGGTCGACAGTTTCGAGACCGACCTGGTCGTGCCCGACCTGAGTAGGATCTCCGGTCCGGGCGATCCGGTGGGGCCGTTCCATGCCATCTTCATACGGGCGCCGGCTGTGGTCGGCGTCGGGCCGGCGGTGGAGGTCGTGGCCGCCCTGTCTGATGGCACGGTGGTCGCCGTGCGCCAGGGGCATTTGCTGGCCACGGCCTTCCACCCTGAGCTGAGCGACGACCTGCGCTTCCACCGCTACTTCGTCGCCCTGGTCGCCGGTCCCGTGCCCGTGTCCAGCAATGGCCAACGAGCGACCTCCCGCACTTGACACCTGCCACCTGCCACTTGACACTTGACACGCATTACGTTCCCCCTTTCCTCCTGGACTTGACATCGCCTATGCCCTGACCCACACTACTTTCATGACTCTGGACGAACTGCCCTTGATCACCCCCGACCTTGACGGCACAGGCGGCCAGATCAAGGTTGAGCCCGACCATTTTGTGGTGGACGAGGTGCCCCTGTACGAGCCATCCGGGCAGGGAGACCACCTCTTTGTCCGTCTCACCCGCGCAGGTCGCACCACCCAAGAGGTGGTGGCCGACCTGGCAGCCGAGCTGCAGGTGCCGGCAGGCGACATCGGCTATGCCGGCTTGAAGGATAAGCAAGCTCGCGCCACCCAGGTGTTCTCACTGCCTCGAGTCCGGCCGGAAGAGGCGCAGCGTGCAGCCGGCGCGCTCGGCTGGGAACTGCATTGGGCTGTTCCCCATAACAAGAAGCTGCACACCGGGCATCTGCTGGGCAACCGCTTCACCATCACCGTTCTCGACCCGACTGTGCCCGACCCCATGGCGTGCGCCGGAGCGATTGTGGCTGCTCTGCTGGAACGAGGCCTGCCCAACTACTTTGGCGCCCAGCGCTTCGGTAAGTGGGGCGACAACGCCGATCGCGGCCTGGCGGTCCTTAGCGGCCAGATGCGCCGTCCTGGCGCTAAATGGCTTCATGAGCTGATGATATCGGCCTATCAGTCCCAGCTTTTTAATGAGTACCTGGCGTTGCGTCTCAAACGGGGCCTTTTCGACTGCATATTGGACGGCGAGCTGGTCAAGAAGACCGATACCGGTGGCATGTTCATCGTGGAGGATGTGGCGATCGACCAGGCTCGCTTCGACCACAGAGACATCACCTACACCGGGCCGCTCTTTGGCTATGACATGTGGTGGCCACAGGGCGCTGCCGCCGAGCTGGAGGCAGAGGTGCTGGCGACAAGCCCGGTCAAGCCAGAAGACTGGCGCCGCCACCGTGTTTCCGGCAGCCGCCGCCCTGCCAAGCTCTTCCTCCAGCCCATCGATCTGCTGCCTCATCCCCAGGGCTTTGTCATCAGTTTTTTCCTACCCAAGGGCGCTTACGCTACCATTCTCCTGCGAGAAGTGCTGAAAGCAGAGCCCGAACTCCTCCCCGAAGACCCCCTCCCCGACGGCGAAACTTCAGCGCTGACCGCCGACCGTTGACCGCTGACCGCTGACCGCAGGCCGCTGTCTTCTGTCCTCTGTCCGCTGTCCTCTGTTCTCTGTCTTCTGTCCTCTGGCTACCGACCCCAGTCATGTCCCTCTCTCTCATCCCGCTTTTTCCGCTGCCACTGGTTCTGTTTCCCGGCCAGTTGCGCCAGTTGCGCATTTTCGAGCCGCGCTATCGCTCGATGCTTCAGAACTGCCTGGACAACGGGATGCCCTTTGGCCTGGTGCTTTCCAAACCCCCGTCCGACCAGGAGACGGAGCCTTTGCCACACGAGATCGGCACCTTGGCCCACATCACCGAGGTCGAGCGTCTGCAGGACGGCACTTTCGGCATCAATATCAACGGCGGTGATCGTTTCCGCATCGCCCGTTTTCAACACGACAAACCTTATTTGCAGGGCGTGGTCAGTACACTTGCCTTGCTGCAAGCCGAGACAGAGGAAGCACATTCGCTTTCTCAGCACGTGCAGGAGCTTTTGCCCCGGTATCTCGATGCGCTTACCCAGGCTTCCGGCATCCGCTTTGGCGTCCATACCATTCCCCCCGGGCCGGAACAACTCGCGTACCTGACTGCCATCGTCCTGCAGGTAAG
Source organism: uncultured Caldilineales bacterium (assembly GCA_964535455.1). Taxonomy (GTDB): domain Bacteria; phylum Chloroflexota; class Anaerolineae; order J102; family J102; genus SSF26. The sequence continues at coordinate 23,882 of CAZHTZ010000021.1, read as the reverse complement.
TAATGAGGAGAAGCAGGCGCTCCTTGGTGTCAACCATCTACCCCGGCTCCTGGCGCGGGAAACTCGTCTGCTCTATAGTGAGCTTGATCTGATGGCGTGGATCAGCGCCACCCTTGCCGACAGCCAGAAGAATGGTTTCGGAACCGACGGTTGGCTCAGTCCCAACTGAGGGGTTCAGCGCCCATCCCCGTAGCCGCTATCGTATTCTTGCCGTCAGCGACAAGGTCGAGCCGCGCATCTATGGCCCCAACCTGGTCATGGTGGCGGCCAACATCGACTTTGTCGTGGCCTGCGGCGACCTGCCCTATTACTATCTCGAGTACATCATCTCGGTGCTCGATCGGCCTTTGTACTATGTGCACGGCAACCACGACCGGCCGGAGCACCGTCAGGACAGTTCACTGGTCACAGAGCCGCCTGGTGGCATCAACCTCCATCGCCGCGTGCGTCTTCTCGATGGCTTGCTCATCGCCGGGTTACAGGGGTCGCATCGCTACAACCAGAACCCGCACTACCAGTACACGCAGACCGAGATGCGAACGCGGGTCATCGGGATGATGCCGGAGCTGCTGCTCAACCGTATTCGCTACGGGCGTGCACTTGATCTCCTGGTGACACACTCGCCACCCTTCGGGATTCATGACGCCGAGGATCGCCCGCACATTGGCTTTCAAGCCTTTCATTCCTTGCTGCGCTGGTTTCGGCCACGCTACATGCTGCACGGCCATCAGCACGTCTACAGCAACCAGGAGAGGACCACCACCCGGCTCGGCGACACCGAGATCATCAACGTCTATCCCTTTCGCATCCTGGAGTTGGACTTTGCCGCTACACCGGCGCCGCCAACTTGACGGACGATGAACCATGCTATGGACCGAGGGGCGCCTACAACACGGCCCATCCTCTTCGTCCAAACGGCCCCCCAGCGCGCCCAAAGTTACGATTTCTTTCGCAAGTGGGATTTGCGGAAGCTTTCCGTAGGGGAAACGTAGGCTGGACGTCCAGCAAGACGGGCCAGACCCTGATATTGTACGACTCAAGAGATGGTAATCTCTTCTTCTCCTCCTTTTGATGGAGCGCTCACGGCAGGGCAGCCGTGAGCGCTCCGCGCGTCTGGGGGTGGCGCGGGACAGAGGACAGAGGACAGAGGACAGAGGACAGAGGACAGAGGACGGCGGGGTCGGAGAAGGCTGGTGGTCGGCGGTCCGCCGTCGCCGGTCGGCGGTCATCGGTCGGTGGTCGGCGGTCATCGGTCGCCCGTTGCCGTGAATCAGTTGTGTATCGGTGCAAGGGCTGCTAGAATCCACGTACTCGGAATCTACCTGCGGTTTTCTTGCCATTCGTGTCAAGTTCTTCCTTTCCCGCCAGAGTGCGACAGTTGTGGCCACGTTCGTCGTCGCGCTCGCGACTCTGGCTGTTGCTGGTGATTGTTCTTGTCGTGATCGGCTTGGGGACGATGCTGGTCGGTGTGCTGCTGATGCTGCGCTCACCCAATAGCGACAGCACGGCTGCCTTTGCCCCAGCCCAGCAGGGTGAGTTTTTGGCCGTCATTGCTCCCTTTCAACGCCAGGGTGGCGACCCGCAGCCGATCGGCAGCACGCTTGCCAATGATCTTCGCCAGGCCCCCAACGCTCAAGATCTATTTCGGGTGGAAACACTGCCCCGGGCGCCGGCAGAGCGCACCCTTCCCGGCATCCTCGAGACGTACACGCCAGCGGTTCTCGTGACCGGCGCCTATGATGGCGCCTCGATCAGCAGTCGTATCGATCTTCACCCACCCGGCCTGCCCCGTACACCTGCGGCCGCCACCAACGGCGGCGCCGTCATTTTCCCCAGTCTGGAACCTGCCACCTACCGCACGTATGCGCCCCAGGGAAACGAAAAACCCCTGCTGTATCTGCAGGCCTGGATCACGGGCCAGAGCCACTTCTGGAACGGCAGGTACAAAAAAACCCTGCCCTTTCTGCAGGAGGCCGTGCGGCTCCTGCCCCGTCAGGTTCCTATCGACCAGCGCCATGACATGGATGCGTTCGCTTCCGGCATCAACTGGCAACTGGGCTACATCGCCGGCGTGGTGGAGCAGAATTGGCAGGCCGCACGCGACTACTTCGAGACGGCACAGCGCCAGAATCCAAATGCTCCCTTGACGGTCGTCGGTTTGGCCATGTCCTATGCCCAATTGGGAGACCTCCCCCGCGCGCAGGCGCTGATTCTCGATGCACTGCGTGCACAGCCGGAATCCTGGCAGCTTTACTTTGCGTTGGCCCAGATCGCCCTCATCCAGAACGACACCAGCGCCACCAATGCCGCGTTCGAAAAGGCCATCGCTCTCATCGGCGACCCGCAGACCCCGGACCGCCGGCGAGCCCTCGCCGACATCTATGCCACACGCGGCGCCTACCGCGTTGACCACGACGATCCCGATGGTGCGAAGGCGGACCTCCAGAAGGCTGTAGACCTGGGTCGCGACGATGCTTTCGTCCGCGGAAGCCTGGCGTGGGCAGCCTATCTTGGCGGTGACTACACGACCGCCGTCGCTGCCAGTGCTGCCGCCACACAGAACGACCCCGAGCGCATCGACCTGGCGTTCAACCATGGCTTGCTCCTTTTAGCCGCCAGCCGGATCGACGAGGCGAACGCCGCCTACGATCGTGCCATCGACCTGACGCAAAAGATTGAAGATCAGCTTGATCGCAGCAAGAACTACGGCGTTGCCTACCGCGATCTGGACGTGTTGCGCCAAAAGCGTCCCGACTTAGAGCAGGATATTCTCGCCATACAGAAGCGTATCGAGACCGCCAACGGCTAGCCGCCTCGTATGAGGGAGCTGCTGCAGTTGAACAGGTAGGCTTCTCTCCCACACCGCCGTACTCCAGTACGTCTCTTCCCATTGCTGTTGAGTCTGTCAAGACAGGAATCTATTCCGAGGAGGCCCTATGACCCACCGCCATCCCCCTTCGCTGTGGTTTCTTCTGGCCAGTGTCGCTCTTCTGGCTCTGGTGCTGACCGCGTGCAGTTCCAAGACCAGCGGTACGGCTTCGCCCGGCGCCAACGCCAGCACCGGGCTGAGCGTACTCAGCACCGCCTCTAGCACACCTGGCACCGCCACGCCCGTTCTCAGCTCGCAACCACCCTATTCATTGCGCATCGAAGGCGGTCAGCAGGAAGTGCTGCCTGCTCAATGCCTGAAGAGCAGCAAAGAGCTCAAACTGACCAGCGTTTCTCTGCCTCTCGGTGGCATCCAGCCCGGCAAGGACTATCAGTTTTGCGCAATCGGTGTGCCTGCAGGCACAGCGGTTAGCTTCGAGCTGACCGGTCCCGACGGAGGCAAGCGCACCTACACGGTCGCCAGCGTCGATCACGACGGCGTCAGTGTGGCGCCCCTCACCCTGCGGCTGCAACCGGACGACAAACCAGGCGACTGGACAATGGTGGCCGCAGCAGGTGATGCCAAGAGCGATCTCCGCTTCCGGGCGCGTGAGGGCAAAGGTCCGATGATTGCCCTGTCCGAAGCGGTGGGCGACAACCCCAGCAAGGTGAAAGCGGCCGTGGGCGGGTTGTCCCCCAACGGTACTGCCCGCTTTGCCCTTTACAGCGTCAAAGAGGCGGGCCAGGGCGCCGCTCCCGGAGCTCTCGACGGTGCTTTCCTGATTTCTATTGGCATCGGCGCCGATGCCGAAGGTCGGGCCGATCTCGAGCTCGATGTCGCCGATCTGCCCGCCGGGTCCTACCTGCTTGTCCTCTTGCCAACCGGCGAAGAGGCGCGAGTATACTCGCACGGCGACCCCGCCACCCTGCGTCTTCCTGACCAGGAGCCTCTGGTCGTGCTGGCCAGGATCACGCGGCCGCAAGCGTCCGGCGCTACAACCGCCGCCGGAGAGACGGCCCAGGGTACTGGGGCCCAGTACCCTGGGGTCACCGCCGGCAAGACGCCCACCGCCGGCGGGACACCTGCCGCCAGTCCCACCTCAGGCGTTCCCCAGGCGGGCCCGCTACCCGGTGCTCCCACTGCCGCGCAGGCTGCAAGCGGTCTGCCCGATGCCCTGCAGGTCAACGTGGCGCCTGCATCGCTTCCGCTCTGTACGCCATCTAGTTCTCCAATCCTTCAGCTTACCCCTGATCGCGGCGAGATCGGCAACTGGTGGTTGGGCTGTGCCCAAGGTTTCGCTCCCGGCGAGCAGATCAACGTGACCGTGGCCATGGCCAACGGCCTGCAGACGCCGCTGGTGCTGACCGCAAGCGGTGATGGCACCAAGGATTTCCGCTGGTACAGCGCCCCAGGCGAAGGCAGCGGCAAGTACAAGGCCACTGCCTGGTCGGCTGATGGCAAAGAGGCTTCCATTTCCTGGACCATCGCCACGGCGACGGCTCCCCATGTCCTGGTCTATCCGCATCAGGTGAACAGCAACGTCGGCTCCTTTCTCAACCTGACCGGTTTCCCGCCGCGCTCTCTGGTCGACCTGGGGCTCTACCGCTTGCATGAACAGGGACAGGGCACCCTGGCACAGGGCACGCTGGTGAAGAAGTGGCAGGTCGCCGCCAACAAGTTTGGCGCCGCCAAGGTTGCTTTTGATCAGGCGTTTGGGCTTGAACCAGGTCAGTACGCGGTGATTGCCCAGGGCGGGCCGACCTACAACTTCCCTGGCATCGACGTCGCTGCCAGCGCCGTCGATTTCTTCGGCTACAATCAAGCTCTTGACGGTCGCTACGACGTTTATAGCCTGTACCTGGGTCGGACCGAAGCCGTGGCCGTGGCTGTGGCCACGCCGGCAGCAGTAGCGACGGAACCGGAAGCAGCCGTCACGTCCGCAGTCGAAGAACCCGTCACGGCGACGCCTGAAACGCCAGTCGCTATCCCCACAGAGGCGCCCGCACCTACGGCTGCTGCGCCTGCCGCCGGCCAGATTCCTCCGGCAACGGTCAGCTTGCCCGAAGACACCAGTGGTCGCCCCACCTGTCCCGGTGCAACCGGTGGCGCATCTGCAATCTGTCTCCTGCCCACGATCGTGCCGCGCGGCACCTTCGCCTACCTGCTGGCCCATGGTCTTGCCGCCAACACCGGGTTTACGGCAATTGTCACCACGCCCAAGGGTGAGCGCATCAGCATCTCCGATACGACCGATGCCGAAGGCTTCGTGGACCTGCACTGGTATGCTCTGAACACCGAGCCCCTTGGGACCTACCAGGTCAGCGTCAGCGGCGGCGGCCAAACCTTCACGGGCAGCTTCAACGTCGTCAAGCCGACCAGTCCCCATGTAGTGGTGGAGCCACGAACGACTTCAGCTGGAACTCCTGTCAAGGTCAGTGTTGCCGGCTTCGCGCCGAATGAGACCCTGATTCTCGCCCAGTATCGCAGTGGTGGCGCTGCCAACGGCAGCGTCCGCTTTACCCTGGTCGGCAGTTCTGAGCTGAAGACGGGTCCCGCTGGCGGGGCGCAGACGCAGCTCCAGAACAAAGGCGCAACCGATGGTCAGCTATACCTTCTGGAAGTATATCGTCCCGGTGAGACTGCAGCGGTAGCACAGGCCGTCTATGCCATTGGCCAGCCGCTTTACCTCCGCTACTCATTCGCCTGGGCGCAGAATTTCCAGGAAGGGCAGTAACCAGGCGAGCGGCATGACTTTCCCAAACACACCTGACGGCTTCAACCTGCAAGAGCTTGAGCGCGTTCTCCGCAACGCCCTTGCCGAGGACATCGGCGACGGCGACGTCACCACCCTGAACACCATTCCTGCCGGCGCCGTACTGACGGGGGATTTCCTTGTCAAAGAAGAAGGTGTGGTGGCCGGACTGGACGTCGCCCGCCTTGTCTTCGCCCAACTGGATGAGAGTGTCCAGTTTATGGCTCACGCCGGCGATGGCGATCGGGTGCAGGCCCGGCAGGTGGTGGCTACGGTGGAGGGGTCGGGGAGGTCCATCCTGACGGGCGAGCGCGTGGCCTTGAACTTCATGCAGCGTATGTCGGGCATCGCCACGATGACGCGGCGCTTCGTCGATGCGGTGGCGGCCCAAGACTACTTGGGGACGCGGGCCGTGATCCTCGACACGCGCAAGACCGCGCCCGGTCTACGTCTGCTGGACAAATGGGCGGTGCGCCTGGGGGGTGGTCAGAATCACCGTGTGGGTCTGTACGATATGGCGTTGATCAAGGACAACCATATAGCTGCGGTCGGCGGCATCACCGAGGCCGTGCGCCGCGTGGTGGCGGGTGACGACCGCCACCGTCCCATCGAGGTTGAGGTGCAGACCCTCGATCAACTTCTGGAAGCTTTGAAACAGCCCATTGACCGCATCTTGCTGGATAATATGACATCCACGCAGATGGCCGAAGCCGTTCGCATCACCACCGGACGCATTCCGTTGGAAGCATCGGGCAACGTGAACCTGCAAACGGTCGCCGGCATCGCCGCCACTGGCGTCGACTACATCTCGGTCGGCGCCCTGACACATTCGGTCAAGGCGCTTGACATCAGCCTTGACATTCGCGCAGCCTGAACCAGCCGCGAGGAGCTTAAGGCGAGGAGCCTGGTAATGTCCACCACCCTTACCTCCCAGGACCGCACCCAGATGACGGTCGACGATATCTTCGACGAGCTGAAGATGAGGCTGGGCGCCATCTCGCCGGACTTCGAGCTGCGTGAGAAGGCCGAACTGGCCCACGAGATCAATCAGCTCAAGATCACGCGGAACGCCGTCATCCTGGGGCATAACTATATGGAGCCGGCTCTGTTCCACTCCATCCCCGACTTCGTGGGCGATTCGCTTGATCTCAGCCGCAAGGCCGCCCGCACCGATAAGGACATCATCGTCTTCTGCGGGGTACGGTTCATGGCCGAGACTGCCAAGATTCTGAATCCATCGCGCACGGTGCTGCTGCCTTCGCTGCGGGCCGGTTGCTCACTCGCTGCCAGCATCACGGCTGCTGATGTGCGGGCACTCAGACAGCGCTTTCCTGGGGTGCCGGTGGTGACCTACGTAAACACCTACGCCGATGTCAAGGCCGAAAGTGATATTTGCTGTACCTCGAGCAATGCCGCCGCTGTGGTCGAATCGCTCAAAACGGATACGGTCATTTTCCTGCCGGATGAATACCTGGCCAGCAATGTCGCCAGGGAAACCGGCAAACACATCATCTTCCCCACCCGATTGACGAACGGCAGCATCAGCCTGGACACGACCGGGCTTGACTACCAGATGGTCGGCTGGCGCGGGCGCTGCGAGGTGCACGAGAAGTTCACGGTCGCGGACATCGTGACAGTGCGCGAGCAGTACCCTGATGTCGTCATCCTGGCGCATCCTGAGTGCAGCCCGGAAGTTGTGGCAGCATCTGACTTCTGCGGCAGCACCAGCGCCATGATCCGCTACGTTGAGCAGTCGCGGGCCCCTCACTACCTGCTCCTGACCGAGTGCTCGATGGGTGACAACGTGGCCGCCGCCAACCCCGAAAAGGACATGCTGCGTCTATGCTCGGTGCGGTGCCCGCACATGAATCAGATCACCCTCCGTGACACGCGTGACTCACTTTTGTACACTCAGTACGTCATCGACGTGCCCGAGGACATCCGTGTGCGTGCCTATGCCGCCGTTGAGCGCATGCTGCACATCGGATGAC
>CAZHTZ010000021.1:5643-16170 GCA_964535455.1 uncultured Caldilineales bacterium | reverse complement strand
AGGCCGAGGTTCTAATCCTCGGATGCGGCATTGCCGGCGCCACCACTGCCCTGCGTCTCGCCGACCAGGGCATCCCGGTGACTATCGTCACCCGGTCGCGTGAGACCTGGGAATCCAATACCTACTATGCTCAGGGCGGCATCATCTACCGCGGGCTGAATGACTCGCCTGCGGCCCTGGCCGCGGACATCACGCGTGCGGGCGCCGGACACTGCAATCCCCGTGCGGTGGATATTCTCTCGCATGAAGGTCCGGAGGCGCTGCGGCAGGTGCTGCTGGAACGGGTGGCGGTGCCGTTTGACCGCAACGACAAGGGTGAATTGTCGCTGGTGCGCGAGGGCGGACACACCCTGCCCCGCATCGTCCACGTCGCCGACGCCACCGGCAAATCGATCGAGCTGGCGTTGACGCGGGCGATCGAGTCGCATCCCAATATCACCCTGCTCACGGGCCATACGGTCGTGGACTTGCTCACACCGTCACACCACTCCCTCAACCGCCTGGCCGTCTATGACCCGCGTGCGTGCGTGGGCGCCTATCTGTATGAGCAATCCAGCGGCCGCGTGTTGCGCTGCCTTGCCAAAGAGACGATTCTAGCAACCGGCGGGTTGGGGCAGATTTTCCTGCGCACAAGCAACCCCGTCGGGGCGCGTGGGGATGGCGTGGCGATGGCCTATCGGGCCGGGGCGCGGGTGATCAACATGGAGTATGTCCAGTTCCACCCTACCACCTTCCATCAGCTCAACGCACCGAATTTCCTCATTTCCGAGGCCGTGCGCGGGGCCGGGGCGCGGTTGGTGCACGCCGACGGCGAGCCCTTCATGCAGCGCTATGACCCGGAGTGGAAAGACCTGGCTCCCCGCGACGTGGTGGCCCGCAGCATCCACCGCGAGATGCTCGTGCGTGACGTGCAGAGTGTCTATCTCGACCTGCGCAGCTACATTCCCGAAGCGGATATCCGGGACCATTTTCCCACGATCTTGAAGAGCTGTCTGTCCTACGGCGTGGACATCGCGACCGAACTGGTGCCAGTCGTGCCGGCGGCGCACTACGCCTGTGGGGGCGTGTGGGTGGACGAGTGGGCCCGCACCACGGTCGACCACTTGTATGCAGTGGGAGAGGTCTCCTGCACGGGCCTTCATGGCGCCAACCGGCTGGCCAGCACTTCGTTACTAGAAGGACTGGTTTGGGGCGAGCGTGCGGCCGGCCACATCGCCCGGCATCTGCCCACGAACCTGCTGATCGAAGCAGATGTCGTGCCACCCTGGCGCGACGACAGCCTGGAGACGCCCGACCCGGCGCTGATCAGCCAGGACATGACCTCGATCAAGAGCATCATGTGGAACTATGTGGGCCTGGTGCGAACGACCCGGCGTCTGCAGCGCGCCCTGGACGATCTCTACAACCTGGAGACAGAGATCGTCAGCTTCTATCGCACCAGTCAGTTGAACGACAGCCTGATCGGCCTGCGTAACGCCATTCGTGTGGCTGTCATTGTGGCGCATGCCGCCTGGGAGAATGGGCATAGCATGGGCTGTCACTATCGCGAATAGGCCGTCTTCAGATTTGCGGGTTGCGGAAAACACGCGATGGGAAAAGCGTTCTTGCGTCGTAGCGTGGTGGATATACAATTCGTGGGCAAGGGCCGGTTGCCACAACCGGCGCCGTCTTGCGCAGTACATTGCAGGAGTCACGTCTCATGTCAACTCGACTGGCCAACCGCCTCAGTGCCGCACGCCGCTCTCTCTTCGTGGGGCGCGCGTCCGAACAGGAGTTGTTTGCGTCGGCGCTGACAGCGCCCGAGTTGCCGTTCTTCGTACTCTACATCTACGGTCCGGGTGGGGTGGGCAAGACGACCCTGCTGCGCGAGTTTGCATCCATTGCGGCCGAGGCTGAGGCGCGCACTGTCTATCTCGACGCTCGCAATCTGGAACCCTCGCCCGAGGTGTTCCGTGAAGGTTTACGCCAGACCATGGGCCTGAGTTCCGAAGTGGCGCCGGAAGACGCCATGGCGGCTCATCCCGGTCGCGTGGTGCTGCTGATCGACACCTACGAACTACTTGCCCCGCTCGATCCCTGGCTGCGGGAGATCTTTTTGCCCAACCTGTCGGAGAACGTGCTGGTCGTGTTGGCCGGTCGCCAACCGCTAGCGACTGACTGGCACGACGCCGGTTGGCAGGCGCTGATTCGCAGCGTCTCGCTGCGCAATCTCAGTCCCGAAGAGAGCCTGAGTCTTTTGGATCGGCGACAAGTACCGGTCGCACAACGCCAGTCTGTGCTGGAATTCACTCATGGGCATCCGCTGGCCCTGTCGCTGGTGGCCGATGTTTTTGCCCAACGGGAAGGCTTCGTCTTCCAGCCCGAGCAGACTCCGGACATCGTCAAAACCCTGCTCGAGAAGTTTGTGCAGAAGGCGCCGGGACCGGCCCATCGTGCAGCGCTCGAAGCGTGCGCTCTGGTGCGTGTGCTCACCGAGAGCCTGCTGGCCGAAATGTTGGTCCTGCCAGAAGCGACGGCGAGCGGGAGCCAACCCGTGTACGAGCTGTTCGAGTGGCTGCGGGGCCTCTCCTTCGTCGACGCCCGGCCGGGTGGCATCTATCCGCACGATCTGGCCCGCGATTCCCTTACCGCCGATCTGCGCTGGCGGAACCCCGATTGGTATGCCGAGTTGCACAGCCGGGCGCGCGCCTACTATACCCGACGCATTAGCCAGACAACCGGCGAACAGCAACAGCGGGCGTTACTTGACCTGGTGTACCTGCACCGCGACAACCCGGCCGTCCGCCCTTTCTTCGAGTGGCAGGCAAGCGGCGGCGCTGTGCCCATGACCCTCCAAGAGAAGGATGTCCCGGAGTTGTTGGCGATGGTCGCACGACACGAAGGGGAAGAGTCGGCGCAGTGGGCTGCCTTTTGGCTGAAGCGCCACCCCGAGGGTGCACGGATCTGGTGCGAAACCCGCGGGTCGCTGGCAGGTTTCCTACTCACGCTTCCCCTGCACGAGCTGGACCCCGCCGACCGGGAGCGCGATCCGGCGCTGCGCGCTGCCTGGAACTATCTGCAGCACCACGCCCCCTTGCGTCGTGGCGAGGGTTCTCTGTATTTCCGTTTTTGGATAGCGGCAGACGGTTATCAGGCGGTCTCACCCCTCCAAAGCCTGATCTTCATCAATGTGGTGCGCTACTATCTGGTGACGCCGGCGCTGGCCTACACGTTCTTTCCTTGCGCCGATCCTGATTTCTGGACGCTGGTGCTGGCGTATGCCGATGTGCAGCGTCTGCCCGCCGTCGATTTCGACATCGGGGGCCGGCGTTATGGCGTCTTTGGTCACGACTGGCGAGTGCTGCCGCCGCTGGCCTGGCTGGCGCTGCTGGCCGAGCGTGAGATCGCCGCCACCCCACCGACGACAGCCCCACCCAAGCCGGCACAGACGCTCGTCGTCCTGAGCCGGGAGGACTTCAAGAAGGCGGCCGAGGATGCACTGCGCCACTACGCTCGTCCCGACAGGCTGGTGACCAACCCGCTGGTCAATTCGCGTCTTGTGGCGGCGGAAGGCAGTCTGACCGGCGCCGAGACGCAGCGAGCCGCGCGCCTGCATGAGAAGGTGAAAGCAGCAGCCGACCGGCTCCAGGCCACAGCACGCGACGAGAAGCTCTACCGCGCACTCGACCGCACCTACTTCCACCCCGCGCCCACCCAAGAAGCGGCGGCCGAGATTCTCGATCTGCCGTTTAGCACATACCGTCGACACCTTCGTGCTGGCATTAATCAGGTGGTCGAAATCCTCTGGCACTGGGAAATCGGCAGCGAGGAGGGATAACACTTGTTCGCTCCTTTTGGAACACGGACGTTACTCGTGTAATATTTCGTACCGTCTTGTCTCACGTCATTCAAATTCTCTTTTCCAAAGGAATCCTTCATGCGACTCATTCCCCGCAAAATGTTCCTGACCCGTGGTGTGGGCGTGCACAAGGAGAAGCTGTCGAGCTTCGAGATGGCCCTACGCGAGGCCGGTATTGCCCACTTCAATCTCGTGCGTGTTTCCTCCATTTTTCCTCCCAACTGCACCATCGTTGACAGGGAACAAGGTCTGCAACTGCTCCAGCCTGGTGAGGTCGTCTTCGCCGTTATCGCCGAGATGTCCAGCAACGAGCCGGGGCGCCGGATCGCCGCCGCCATCGGCGTAGCCCGACCCGCCGACCGCGACAAATATGGATATCTGTCCGAGCATCACGCCTATGGCCAGACCGAGCTGGAGGCGGGAGACTACGCCGAAGATCTGGCTGCCACCATGCTCGCCACGACCCTGGCCATCCCCTTCGATGCGGACAAGGACTACAACGAGCGCAAAGAGCAGTATATGATCGGCCGGGAGATCGTCGACTCGACCAGCATCACGGTGGCCGTGAATGCGGAGGCTGGTGGCGTGTGGACCACCGTTGTGGCCGCGGCGATCCTCATCTGAAGGGCTGAGAGTACTCAGCTGAAGGGCTGAGGGTACTCAGCTTGCCGAATCAGGCCCTGACCTGATGGGCTGAGAGTACTCAGCGCCGCCTTTTCCATCCCTGCTGCCATGACGCCAGACATCTTTCTGGGCCTGCCGGAACCCTTTGGCGACTATGACCGCGCCGGCGTCCTCATCCTCCCGATGCCGTTCGAGGCGACGGTCAGCTATGGGCATGGCACAGCGGCCGGGCCGGCAGCCATCCTTGCGGCCTCACAGCAAGTCGAGTTGTACGACCGTGAGTTCGACGGCGAGCCCGCACTCGCCTACGGAGTGCACACGCTGTCCCCGCTGCGCCTCCCCACCGACCCGGCCCAGGCGGTCGCTGCCATTGCCGCGGCCGTGGCGACGGCTTCCGCGACAGGCAAGCTGGTGGTGGGACTGGGTGGCGAGCACACGGTCAGTCTTGGCTTTGGACGCGGCTTGTTGTACGGCCTGGGCGGCCCCATCACGGTGGTGCAGATCGATGCCCACAGCGACCTGCGTGATCGCTACGACGGCACACCCTACAGCCACGCCTGCGTCGCCCGGCGGCTGCTGGAAGAACCGGGCATCGACCAGATTCTCCAGGTGGGCGTGCGCTCGGTCGACGCCGAAGAGGTGGCGTTCGGGCGCCAGCATCCGCAGCGGGTGCGCACCTGGTACATCGAGGACATCCAAGCGGGTCACTGGCGGGAAGAATTCGCTGCCCGCATCCAGGGTCGTCGCATCTTCATCACCATCGATGTCGACGGTTTGGACCCGGCCATTATTCCCAGCACCGGCACGCCCGAACCCGATGGTCTGAGCTGGGGTCAGACACTGGATGTGTTGCGCACCGTGACCGGCCACGCCACTGTGGTGGGCATGGACTGCGTCGAACTGGCGCCTGTGCCCGGACATCACGTCGCCGACTTTGCCACGGCCAAACTGCTTTATAAAGCCATCACCTACGCTCTCTTCCGTCCCGCTCCGTAGCGGCCCGCTCCGTAACAGCCCGCTCGTAAAGGAATGTGATCATGTCCAAGAGTACTCGGAATGAAGCCGCCAGCATCAGGACCTTCATCCGGCGCCACTACCGCCACTTCAACGCCGCGGCCCTGCTCGATGCCGCCGAGGGGTATCGCCGCTTTCTCGGCGAGGGTGGTCATATGTTGCTGGCAATGGCAGGCGCCATGAGCACAGCAGAGCTGGGTGTCTCGGTTGCCGAGATGATCCGGCAAGACAAGATCCATGCCATCAGTTGCACGGGCGCCAATCTGGAGGAAGACCTCTACAACCTGGTCGCGCATGACCATTACATCCGAATTCCCAACTGGCGCGACCTGACACCCGAGGATGAGCACGATCTACTGGCCCGGCACCTCAACCGCGTGACCGATACTTGCATCCCGGAGGAAGAGGCCATTCGCCGTATCGAACACGCCATCCTGGACGAATGGACTGCAGCCGATCAGGCCCAAGGGGGCGGCGAACGCTACTTCCCGCACGAGTATCTTTATCGCATCATCCGCAGCGGCCGGCTGCAACAGTTCTATCAAATCGACCCCAAGGATAGCTGGCTGGTGGCGGCGTGTGAGAAGAATCTGCCCATCATCGTGCCCGGTTGGGAGGACTCGACCACGGGCAACATCTATGCTTCGCACTGCCTGCGCGGGCATATCCGCAACGTTCATACCGTGCGCTCGGGTATCGAGTACATGATGATGTTGGCGGAGTGGTACAGCACCCAGAGCAAACAGCAGCCGCTTGGTTTCTTTCAGATCGGCGGCGGCATTGCTGGTGACTTTCCCATCTGCGTGGTGCCGATGCTGCGTCAGGATATGGAAATGGAGGACACGCCCCTTTGGGCCTACTTCTGCCAGATCAGTGATTCGACCACGAGTTACGGCTCCTACTCGGGCGCCGTTCCCAATGAGAAGATTACCTGGGAAAAGCTGGATATCAGCACCCCCAGGTTTCTTATCGAGTCTGATGCCACCATCGTCGCTCCCCTCATCTTTGCCTACGTGCTGGCGGAAGCCTGATTCTCTGTTAGCCCCTGGTTGTGAGCTGTCGTCCTGAGGGTCTGAGGGTACTCAGGTTTGAGGGTACTCAGGGGTGCAACAGAGAGGTCCTGGCCGCTGATGATGCCGGTCAGGACTTGTTTGTTTGCCTGAGACCAGACCAGAGTGAGCAGGAAATGGGCAGTGAGTGGGCTGTAAAGTGGATAAAGGGTTCAACTAGACTAGGACCATCGCTATCTCTGAGCACCACTCCAGTGCTGGCTTCGCCTGACCGAGGTCTGTCAACCAGCCTGGCATCAGGAAACACCCACCATGGTCCCACAGATTCTCGTTGCCGATCTACTCGATGCCTGGAACTCACACAATGCCGCGCGCGTGGAAGAGTGCCATGCTCCCGATTTTGAAGGCGTCGATGTCTACAGGCCGAATGCGATCATGAGAGGGCGCGCCGGCGTTGGCGAAGTGCTTGCGGCCTGCTGGCGCTCCTTTCCCGACCTGGAACTCAGTTTCGATGATGTGGTCGTCGATGGCAACCGCGTGGTGGTGTTTTGGACAGGGGAGGGCACTCATGCCGGTCCGCTTTTCAACATTCCTGCCACGGGTCGTCGGGTCAGAATGAACGGGGTGAGCCGCCTACGGCTGTCGGAGGCGGGAGTGCAGGAAGCGCTCTATCTCTGGGATGTGGCCGGACTGCTGCGAGACCTGGGTCTGCTCCCCGATCCTTAAGCCACCCCCATACAAACCGTGTGGTGGACCCAGGGTACTGGACCCAGGGTACTGGGCGACCTGTGGCAGCGCGCCTTGAATTGGGCCGCCAGGTCTCGGGTCAGGTTCAGATAGGCATCGCCATAGGCCTGACCCGGTTCGATATACGTGCCTTCCACCCACTCGTTGAAGCTGTTGACCCAAAGCAGGTCGGGGTTGCTGCTCGCGGCAGCGTTGTGGGTGGCGCGGTAGAAGTCGCCACCCGCCCGGTCGCGGGCGTAGGGTGCGGATGGCACCCGTACATCAGGGCGGCAGCCGGCGCGCAGGTCGTTCCAGCCTGGCATGACTGTGCCGACCCAAAGCTTGGGTTGGCCGGTCTGATTCTCCATTGCCCGCACACGCGAGGCCCAGCGTGGCGCCTTGCCGTAGTCGTTCGGCGATGAGGCGTGGGTGACTTTGTAGACCCACAGTCCATCGAACACGCTCAGGAAAGAGGGGTCCAGACCTTCTGCAATCCAGATGGCGTTGTGGTTGGGGTCGACCTGGGCGCGGATGTTGGCCCAGGCAGCCTGGGGGCCCAAGAGTACTTGGGAGCTGGAACCACCCGACCGCGGCACACGGTACACGTCGGTGACGAAGATGACAGGCCTGCCGTTGAGCTTCAGGAAGTTGGGATGACCGGCATACTGGGTGAGCAGGTAGCGGATGGCCTCGATCGTGTTGCCGGTGTTGGCGCCCGGCCAGATGTGGCGTAGGAAGACGACCGTGGATTGGAAGCCGGTGCCCTGTGACTTCGCCAGCACGGTGGCAAAGTTGCGATCGGTGCGGTCGCCCGGCGTGGCCCACTGCGCCGTGAAGCCGTCGATCCCTGCGCTCAGCGCCTGGCGCACTTGCCGGGCGATGGTTTCGGGATCGTCGGAGTTGTAGGGCTGCTGAGGCCGGTCGCCGGCGCTGACGTTGCAGTCGTTCCAGGTGTTGGTATCGTACCAGGTAAAGTAGTTGGCCAGAACGAGCCGGGGCACACGGGCGGCCGGAGCCTGGCCAGCCGCTGCCGGCGCAGCCAGGGCCAGGGGAGGCGGCGTCGCCGTGGGCGGAAGGGTCTGAGGGTACTCAGGGGTGGGGGTCGGTGGGGGCCCAAGAGTACTTGGAGGCGTCAACACGGGCAGGGCCGAGGCAGCGCCGGCGACGAGTTCGGCGGCGATCCAGCCGGGTTGGTTATCGGACGTCGTGATAGCCAACCAGTCGCCCGCGGCGGTCTTGCCGACTAGCGCCAGCGCTGTGTCTGCCAATTGTCTGCCGACAATGGGGAAGTAGGCGCCAGGCCCAGCCCGCACATTGGCAATGGCCACGCTCACGCGCGGAATTGTTGTAGGCGTCGTCGTTGGGGTTGGGCTGGGTGTGGGGCTGGGCGTCGCCGTGGGTGTGGACGTGGCGGACCAAGTATACTTGGCGACCGGCGTGGCTGTTGGTGTTGTGCTGGGGGTGATGGCGGCGACCACGCCGTAGGGCGTAGGGGTATAGGTGGGCCGGCGCGAGACCGTCGGGGAGGGAGACACGGACGGCAAAGCTGCCTCGCTGCCGACCGCTACTGTCTCGCGACCGCGATCAAACACCAGGAAGGCCTGCCCTACGAGAATGGCAAGGAGCAAGAGGATGATGAGCAGAACGAGTCGATTCAACAGGTGCCTCGAAATAGGGTCACTTTGGCGTACAGGCGCCTGGCGGGAGAATGTCGTCAGCCGTCAGGTCGATCTGGTAAATGATCTTGTTCTCGCGGTCGAGGATCTCGTGATGGAGGCGCGGTGGCTGCACGGTGGTGTCGATGTCGAACAAACCATAGACGAGCCTGGTGTTGTCCTTGAAGAGGATATCCAGGTCGTTGGATTTGGTCATGGGACGCAGGGGCACAGCCAGAGGATTGGGCATGAACTCGTAGAGCTCGATGGGCTGTGCATAGGGCAACCGGAACACGCCCGCCCAATGCTGGTCGCCGGTCAACAGAATAACGCCAGGGATGCAGTGAACGCGAATCAGGTCGAAGATCTCGGCGCGTTCGTTTTGGAAGTTATTCCAGTTGTCCTGACCCTCTTCCAGACTGCCTGTGTTGCCGTGCTGATTGAAGGGGACACTGGAGACGATGAACTTGAAAGCGGCCTGCGACGTGAGGAGCCAGTCTTCAAGGGCTTTTTTCTGTGCCGGGCCCAACATGGTCTTGGTGGGACCTGCGGGAGAGCCGTTCTCACTGCGGTAGCTGCGCGTGTCGAGTACGAAGAAATCGGTGTCGCCCACGCTGAACGTGTAGTAATTCTCGCCGGGCGCCACCGGCGCCGGGTTATGGTTGTTCTGGTACTCGTCATAGGCCAGCTTGGCGTTGTGATAGCGACCGGTCTTCCCGTGATCCCAATCATTGTCGATCTCGTGGTCGTCCCAGATCATAAACATTGGGAAATACCTCGCAAAGGCGGAGAACGAGAGGTCGGCCCAATTCTCCTTGTACTTGCGTTCGTAGCCCGCTTTGACGTCAGCGACGCGGTCAGGACCGTCAGCGTAGATTTGATCGCCGAGCAGGAACATGAAGTCGGGCTGGTTTAGGGAGATGGCGTCGAAGATGCCAAAGGTTTGGTTGGGATAGTACATGTCGGCGCCGAGGGCGAAGCGATAGGCGAGGGGTTGTCCGCGGGGCTTGAGTGTCTTGAATGCGCCCCCTCGTTCAGGCTGGTCGACACCGTCCAGCATCACCACATATTCGTAACGGGTGTCGGGCTGCAGGTCGGTCAGGGTGATAACACCGGTGAAATCACTATCAGGTGCGAGCGACACGGCAGGGCTGGGGAGCCAGTCAGCGGTGCCAGAACGCTTGACTTTCAGTTGAAGCGCGGCGCTTTGGTCGGCGCGCGCCCATATCTTTGCGCTGCTGTCGGTAACAGCGCCCACCAGGGCCCCATGGGTGACAAGAGGACGTTGCGGCAGGCCGCCTGCGAAGTAGAGCGCCCCTGACTGCACCTGTTCGCTTGCCGCAGCATCAGGCGTTGTGTACAACGGGGCGCCAACGACCAGATCGGTCGCACCCGTGCCGCGCATGTTTCCCAGGCCGAGGGCGGAGCCGAAGCTGCCGGCCGGAGCGCCAGTGTCTCCCCAGTCCTTCACCGTCAGCATCCGGGCGGGCAGTAGCCCTTGTTGGGCGCCGGCGAAGACGTAAATGGCTCCGCCCACCGCGGTTGAGTCCGCAGCAGGCGCCGGGACGGCGGTTGCCGTCGCCTCAACCGAAACGGCGTTGTCTACAACGGGGGCGCCGACGACCAGATCGGTCTTGCCATCATGGTCCAGATCACCTGC
>CAZHTZ010000021.1:0-5543 GCA_964535455.1 uncultured Caldilineales bacterium | reverse complement strand
CAACGGGGGCGCCGACGACCAGATCGGTCTTGCCATCATGGTCCAGATCACCTGCTGCCAGAGCCTGGCCGAAACGTGCACCGGCTGAGGATTCCCCTGCTGCCAAATTTGCCGTCCACCTTCCTGCCGGCCTGAGCTCCTCTTTCGATCCCAGCAAGAGGTAGATAGCTCCCTGGGTCACTCCCTCGCCTGCGGTTTCAGCCGGTGCAGCGATAGCCAGATCGCTGAAGCCATCGCCGTCGAAGTCGCCCGCTGCCAGACTGGCCCCGAATTCCGCTCCGGGCAAAGGGCCGAGTACCCTCGGACCGCCTCCTGCCTGCGCTGCTGAATAGGCACGACCCCGGGCCAGTCCCTGGTCAGAACCGTCGAGCACATAAACCACGCCGGCGCGGGCGGTCTTGCCTGGAGCTGCCACGGCCAGGTCGGCGTATCCGTCCCCGTTGAAATCTCCGGTTGCCATGGCGGCGCCGAAGGCATCGGCGGGCTCGTTGCCCCCGTCAAACGAGGACTGGTCGAACTGAAGTCCCTCGTCCAGCCAGTCCTTGGAACCATGGAACAAGGTAAAGCTTCCTGCTTCGGCGACGCCACCGGAATCCCTCCCGGGAGCGCCGATGATGATATCGGCATGACCGTCCCCATCGAAGTCGGCGGAGGTCACAGCCGCTCCGAAGGCGTCGCCTGCTGCGGTCAGGCTTTCGCCCTGGTTTTGCGCGATAAGATGCGAGTTCCGGAGTTGCCAGGCGGATCCCTCGTACAGGTAGGCGGCCCCGGCGTTGGCAGCGCCCTGAACAGTCTGTCCTGGTGCGCCCACAATGAGATCGGCGAAGCCATCGCCGTTGACATCGCCGGCGCCTAGGGCCGCACCAAAGTGGCTGCCTTCCTGGCCGCTTTCCATCTCCTGCGGTGTCAGGGGGTCGTACCTTCCTAGCGACGGCCCGCCGCCGGATCCCTGCCACAGGAAGACCGCGCCCGTGCGCGGAGCGCCCGCGGGCGCCAAGTATCCTTGGTCCGCCTCACCGGGGGCGCCCGCCGCAAGGTCATCATAGCCGTCGCCGTTGAAATCGGCTGAGACAAGCGCCGCGCCCAAATGGTCACCCGGTTCGTCCCTGCCGTTCGCCTGCTCATCCGCAGGCTTGTTGACGTTGAAGGCGTCGGTCTGGGTCAGAACACGGAAGTCGGCCGGGTTGAGCCACCGGCGCGGGATGACGGCTGAGTTTACTTGGACTGCCGGGACGGGGGTGGGCGTTTCCACAGGCGCCACCGCCGGCGTGGCGCTGGCGATGGCCTGAGTGTACTCAGGGCTGGGTGTGGCGACGGCCTGAGTATACTCAGGCGTCGGCGTCGGGCGCTGGCAGGCGGCCAGGGTCAGCATCATCGCCAGGATGATGAGCCGAAGAATGCGAGAGGGCATAGACAAGGGAAGTGTACCAGGCGTCACAAGCAAATGAAGCCACAAAGATATGGAACGCGATTCTAGCACAGGCCGCGGCTGCGCTGGAATCGGGGATTCTTTCGCTCCGGTTGCGGCTTCACTCCAGCCACGCGGAATCCCCGTGGCGGACCCAGGGTACTGGGCGTTGAATGAGGGGGAGCCATACGCCCTGACGATAAAGGCGATAGATCGTCTGCGTGTCAGCGAAATACAGCACCCCACCTGGCCCCACGACGACGTCCAGCTTGCATACAGCCGGCTTGATGTCGAGGACCTCATCGCTCACGACCTGCGTGCGCTCAGCATCGAGCGCCAGGCGATGGAGTCCACCGTTGTTGAAGGCACACGTAAACAGGCTGCCTTCCCATGCCGTGTTTTCGCCGTTCCGATAGACGACGATGCCGGTAGGCGCCAAGGTGGGGGTCCACTGCCACAGAGGCGACAGGTAGGGTGGGCCCGGATCCGTGCATTCGAAATAGCTGATGCTGCTGAGCGGCCAACCGTAGTTGCCACCGGCGATGACCCGGTTGACCTCATCCTGACAACCGGGGCCATTGTCTGTCACCCAGAGGTCTCCCTGCGCCGGGTCAAAGACGAGTCCAAAGGGGTTGCGCATGCCTTTGGCCCAGAGCCTGTCATCGTTCGGTCCTGTGCCATCGTCGAACGGATTTCCGCTTGGAGCGGACCCATCGATTGGGCTGATCCGTAGCACCGAACCCTGCGGCCGGCCGAGGTCTTGCACCAGCTCGGAATGGCAATTGTCGCCAAGAGGCACGTAGAGCATGCCGTCCTGACCAAAGCTCAGGTGGCCGCCGTTGTGATCGGTGCAGGGATGAGCAGGGTCGCTGGGGTTGGGGGGCAGCGGCACGCTCAACAGCGACACGACATCGCTGTAGAAGCCATTGCTATAGCGAAAACGCAGCACCCGGTTCGACCAGGTGGTTTCATCCAGGTAGTGGACGTAGAAAGTCTCGTTGTGGGCAAAGTCAGGGTCAAGGGCCAGTCCAAGAGTCAGGTTGATGGTGAAGCGAGGGTAGCCAGGGGGTGCAGGCAAGTAGATCACCCCTCTTAGTTGGCCATCAGCATTCAGAATCATGATCGCCTGACGGGTCGTGTCCAGATAGTAGAGTCTGCCATCGGGACCGAACTCGATATCGGTGATGAAGCCAGGGCTCGAGGCGAAGGCCTCAATCTGATAACCCGGCGGCAGGGGCGCGAACGCGTGCGACGACCGGGCCACCGCCAGGCCGATCAGGGTAAACCCCAAGACAGCGGCGTACCGCCAATTGGACATGATTCTCATCGTGTTTATCGTTCTCGTCTCGACAGTCGGCGGCGAAATCAGATAGCCTCAAACATCTTCAAAGCGCGAGTCCTCCAGCCGTTGGCGCCGGCGGCTTTCGGCATCGTCTGGGCTTGCCATCTCCGGTTACGACCCGTCGAGATGGAAGGGGTTGAAGTCGGTGTCGCGGTCGTAATAGTCTTCGTGCTCGGCGCGTTTCAAGCGGCTGATGATGACGTAGGTCAGCGGTGTGAACAGCACTTCGACGCCGACCTTAAAGACGTAGTTGGCGACGATGAGGCCAAGGGCGATCTCAGGAGGAAATACTCCCAGGACCGTGGCAACGACGACAAACAACACCGTGTCGATGCCTTCCCCCACCAGCGTTGAACCGATGGTCCGGGTCCACAGCCAACGACCCTCGGTGGCCACCTTCATCTTAGCCAACACGAACGAGTTGCTGAACTCGCCGGCAGAATAAGCCACCAGGCTGGCGATCACAATGGCAAAGCTGCTGACCCCACCTAAGATGGCGGTATAGGCTGCCTGTCCAAACCCTGCGGGATCGGCAGGCTGCGTGAGGCCAGGGACGGCAGCCGACATGTTCTGATACACATACTCACCCCAGGCAGGGTCGCCGGGAAGTCGTGCCAACACCCAGAACACCAGCGACATGAGCAGCGCGCAGGCAAACCCCATCCAGATCACACGGCGGCTGCGGCCGTAGCCGTAGACCTCGGTCAAGGTGTCGCCGAAGATGTAGGCCAGAGGAAACAGCAGGGTTCCACCATCGAAAGCCAGGCGCAGGCCGAAGATAGTGATGCCGAGGTCAATGAGCTTGGCCGCGCTGGCGATATTGCTGACCAGCAGCACCGTCACGAACAAAACCATGACGGCGTCGAGGTAGCGATAGGAGCGGCGCATCAGGCGGCTACGCAAACAGGCGGCGGAAGAAAGCGCGCACGCCTAGCAGCAGTCTTGCCCACAGACTGGGTTGAGGCTGCGGGTCAGGGGGTGCAGGTGGCGGGGTAGGCAGTGCGCCGGCGCGCTCCAGGCGCACCTGGGTGAGGGCGCCGGCTTCGTTGTAGTCGATGCGGGCGTAGCTCAGGTCGCGCGCCTGGCTGTATTTTTCCGGGTGTGCGAACAAGTCCTGCCACAAGCTGTCTGGCGCCTCCCGGAAGTCTGCGCCCCAGATCCAGGTGCCGGTGTTGAGATAGCGTGCCCCGTTCGGGAGAGGCATGTCCTCACGAATGTGGATGTGGCCAAACAAGACGACGCCGGCGCCGGTCTTCCCAGCAATAGCCGCCGCCTGTTCTTCGAGGACGTGCCAGAAATGCTCGGTGAGAGCCTGACCACGGGCCGGAGGCGAGACGCTGTCCGGCCCGCCGGCGAGATGGGGGGGGGATGAAGGGGCAGCACCCTTTTCGACGAGCGCCCATTCGACCTGGGCTGCATACTGGGCGGCAAAACCAGGATCGGTGCGCAGTCGCTCTGCCAACGCCTCCGCCTGGGCTGGATCTTCCATTTGGGCCAGTAATTGTTCACTGACGCCCGGTTGGCCTGGGGTAGGCGCCGCCGGCCTCAGGAACACATCGGGCGCCACGGCGAGGAAATGCTGCAGAAGCCGCAGCGCCAGGGCGGGATCAAAGGCGAAAGCGTAGAAGATCAGGGCAGTCACGGGATGTATGCCATCGATCCAGGGCCGCTCCCATTCGATCTGGTTGAAGAAGTTCGTGACGAAGCGGGAGCCCGACGGGTGCTCGACTCGACCGGGGTCTCTTGGATCGAAAGGGGAATCAGAGTTCTGGAACTGGTCTACCGACTCAGTGTAGGCGTTGCCGTGCTCGATGTAGACGCCATCCTGGAAGTAGGTGCGACGGCCAATGGCTACCAGATGGGCCTTTTCATCGACGGCGGCAACCATTTCAGCCAGGCGGGCCTGCACGCCGGGATAGGCCAGTTCGGGGTCATGGTTGCCGAACAGGACGGTGAGCGTACGCTGCGGCGGGCTGGCATTCAGAAAGACGGCCAGAGCGAGGAAAACGCCAGGATGTCTTTCATAGACGATCTCTAGACGCTTCAATGCGGCCTCTTCCGCGACGTTGTTGTAAGTGGCTGCTTCATACTGCCGCTTGGGTTCAAACCGGGCAACGGCAGGCACCTGAAGAAACTCGATCCAATCGCCGTTGATGATCAGATCCATTTCGATCCCGTCGCGGTTCGATTCCAGCATCAATCCATGCAGCCAGACGACGAACTCGACATCGGAGATGAAGTCCTCTAGCCTGTTGCCTTCGGCGACGCCGCCGGCGCCGATATGGGTGTCGCTAATGACGATCTTTGCTTTGCGAGGCACGCCGCGTCTCCTGAAATCTCGAAACTATGGCATAATGACAAACACCGATTATAGCGAAGCGGGCGCTGCTATGCTAACGCCACTGCTATTAACGTTCTGGAAACCTTCAATGAACCAGTTCCCCCGGTTCCTTGCCTTTCTGGTTGCAGCGCTTGGGGTGGCCGTGCTTCTGGTGGCCTGCGGCGCTCCTGCACCGCCCGATCCTCTGGCTCGCTACCGCCCGGCCTTTCGTTCGGAGAGTCTTCCTCCCGATTTCGATGTCGACGCGGCCCCGCGCTACGACATCGAAGTGAGCGTGGACCCGCGCGAGCGTAAGGTCGAGGGCGTCGACCGCATTCACTTCAAGAACCGCAGTGGCCGGCCGATGAACGATCTTTACGTCCGGCTCTATCCCAACCTGCCGCAGCTTCAGGGTACGAACCGCCTGACCGGTTTCAGCACGCTCCCCGGTAACTTTGCTCCGGGCTTGACCC
>CAZHTZ010000020.1:27443-32264 GCA_964535455.1 uncultured Caldilineales bacterium | reverse complement strand
CGCACTGCCGACAAGACGGCCTCATAGGTGTCTTCATCGTAGGGCGCCCAGGCCGCTTCCCAGGAATCAAGGAGGTTGAAGGTTGAAGGTTGCAAGTTGAAGGTTGGTTTGGGTGCGAGTTGGAACGTTCTAACGTTTGAACGTTCTAACGCTCTTTGATCAATCCGGAGCGATACGCATCCAGCAAAGCGCCGAGATCGTCGATCTGGCGCTGGATCTGGCGTCCCAGATCGGTATCTCGCACGCGGATGCGCCGGGTATTGGTCTCCAAAACCCGCGTCTCGGAATGCAGATCGCGCTCGCCTTCGATGATCTCTTGCACCGACCCGAGGGGCTGGTGGGAAGCCAACAGCAGCCCATAGGAGTTGAAGATCAAGGTGTAGCCGGCAATGCCGGTTTGCGACTGGTAGGCCTTGGAGAAGCCACCGTCGATGACCAGCAGCCTGCCACCGGCCTTGATCGGGTCCTCACCCTTGCGCACCCGCACCGGCACGTGACCGTTGACGATGTGCGATGTTTCCGGATCCAGCCCGAACTCCTGCAGGATGCGGTCAGCCGTCTCCTGGCGATCCCGATAGGTGTAGTAAGGATTGTACTTCTCCTCGTGGGTCGCCTTGTCGTCGATGAAGTAGCGCTCGAAGGTAGCCATCTTCTGCTTACCGAACAGGGGCGATTGGGCGCCGGTCCACAGATACCAGATCATGTCCTGGCCGTTTCTTTTCTGCTGCGGGTCGGTAGCGAAGTAGGCCTGGCGCACCATCCGCTCCAAGCGGTCCATGAATTCCCTGCCCCGCCAGGTCCCGCCGTCGATCTCAACTCCGGCAAAGGAACCATCCTCCTCCATGGGGATGCAGCCGTGATACAGGAGATTGCCGTTGTACACCAGATACATGCTGCCCTTGGCATACAGGAACCGCACGTGCTGCTGGAGCCTCTCGTTGTCCAGGAAAGAGAAGACCAGCCGCTGCACCACTCCCTGCTCTTCCTCGGTCAGCGCATAGGGATCGGCCGGATCGACGGTGGGAAAGTGAGTGTCGTTGAGCGGATACGTCGCCATTCCTGTGGCGTCATCCAGCCGGACGACGCCATGTTCCCAATCGATTCGCTCCATGAGCAGCCGATCGGCCATGCGATACGCCGGCTGGCGCTGGATGATTTGGGCCTCCAGCTTGAGTTGGATTACGGCAATCGCCTTATGCATTTGCGCCATCAGCCGCAGCTCATTCGCCGTGAACTCCTCGCCGGCCACAGCCTTCACCTTGAACTGGCGGCAGGGGTCGTCGCCGTAAACCTGCATGGCCAGAGTGGCCAGCGGCAGCAAACTGATGCCGTAGCCGCCCTCCAGCGTCTCCATGTTGGCGTAGCGCAAGCAGATACGGATCACATTGGCGATGCAGGCCTCACTGCCGGCGGCGGCGCCCATCCACAAGATATCGTGATTCCCCCACTGAAAGTCAACGGAATGATGGGCCAACAAGGCGTCCATAATGATGTGAGCGCCCGGGCCGCGGTCGTAGACATCGCCGATGATGTGCAGATGGTCGATCACCAGCCGGTGGATGAGCTCGGCCATCGCCACAATGGACGCCCTGGCCCGACCGGTGGCGATGATCGTGTCGATGATGCTTTGATAGTATTCGTGCTTATTTTCGGTCGGCAATGACGCGCGTTCCTGCTCGTGCAGCAGTTCCTCGATGATGTAGGCAAACTCCGCCGGCAGCGCCTTCCGCACCTTGGAGCGGGTGTACTTGGAGGACACCACGCGGCACACCTGCACCAGGCGCGAAAGCATGATGCGACACCAGTCGTCACCTTCCTCGACCGAAAGCTGGCTCAACGACCGCGTCAACTGTTGCTCAGGATAGTAGATCAGCATCGCCAGGTTGCGCCGCTCACGTTCGAGCAGCGAACCGCCAAAAATGTCATCGATCCGGCGTCGAATCGACCCCGACCCATTCTTCAGAACATGCAGGAAGGCTTCGTACTCGCCGTGAATATCTGACAGAAAATGCTCCGTCCCCTTAGGCAGGTGGAGGATGGCGCTCAGATTGATGATCTCGGTTGAGGCCGCCTGAATAGTGGGATAGTGCCTGGCCAGCAGTTCCAGGTAGCGCAAGTCCGCCTGTTCCGATTTCACGAATACTGCTCCTTTGTTGTGCACCGTTCTTATGATTGCCAAAGGCCGTAGCGCGAGCGCTACGGCCTTTGGCAGCGGACACTCAATTTCCGTCGGCGTGCTATTCGTGCACCAACTTGCGCTCTTCCAGATCGTAGAGACCGTAGGCTGCGGCCAGCACTTCGATGGGATGGCGACAGGGCAGACCCGTGGCCGACTCGATGTGCCAGCGGCAGGTCTCCGAGTTGCAGGCGGTCATGTTGACGTCGCTGCCCTGATCCCGAACGAAGCTGAACAGTTCCTCGCCCACGTCCATGGCAATCTGGTACTTTTCCTTTTTGTAGACATAGGTACCTGCCCCACCGCAGCAGCGGGCATGGCTCTCGCGTATGTCAAGCCCTGGGATCAGGCTCATGATCTCCATGGCAGGCGAACCGATGCGGTGCGCCCGGTATTGGCAGGGAGCATGGTACGGCAGCACCATGTTGAGCGCCTGGAAGTCGGTCTTGAGTTTGCCTTCGCCTTGCAGCTCGCGCAGCCACTCGAACACATCCCAGACCGCCTCCGTCAGGGTGCGGGCGTCGTCGGTGTGGATGTCCAGCATGTCGGGCGCCTCTTCCTTGAGGGTCAAGGTGCAGCTCGAGCTGGTGCCAACGATAGGAAGCCCCTGCCTGGCGTAGGGCAGCAGCTTTGTGATGTTGTTGTGATGGTATTTCTCAGCCTCGGGGAACTCGGCGTTGTTGAGCAGGGGCAGACCACAGCAGTTTTGCGGCGGCACGATGACTTCGTAGCCATGATGCTCGAAGACCGCGATTGCTGCCTTCCCCACATACGGCTCGTAGTACATCGTCGAACAACCGTGATAGTAGACGACCTTGTCGTCAGACTTCAGCCGCTGGCTGGCCGTTCGCTTGAGCCAGCGTGCGAATGTGCCTTCGGTGCTCCAGCGGGGCAACTGCGCATGACGGGAGATACCCATCACTTTCTCGGTCATCGTGCGGCTGAGGGAGTTGCTCATGACCGCATTGGCCAGACCGGGGACGATGCTGCCCATCTTACCCAACAGTTCACTGCGACCCAGCAGACGGTTGCGCAACGGAATGCCGTTTTCGGCGGCAAGTTGAGCGCGCGCACGAGTGTTCAACTCGGTAATGTGCACGCCGGTCGGACACACTTCATTGCACACCCGGCAGGCAGAACAGTAGTCCACCGAATGATCGGGCGTATGAGGCTGTCCGTTCTCACGGAAGCGCTGCGCCTGCGGCCCGACGTACTTTGGGCCAGGGAACAAGTCGGTGACCGCCGCCACGGGGCAGTAGCTGGTGCAGATGTTGCACTTGATACACTCATCCAGCGTCGGTCCGGGGGAATCCCATGATATCGTATGCATACCTTATCTCACCCTTGTACGATCGCCTGCGCTGCTGCGAAGCCGGTGGCAATGGCCGAGCCTTCCATGCTTCGCTGCAGAATGGGGTTGTCATTGGCCAGCAAGTCGCCTGCCGCCCAGAGATTGGCGTACAGGAGCCGGCCGGTTCCATCCACGGGCCGGAAACTGCGGTCCACGCTGACGCCGCCGCGAAAGACCGGATGGCCCCGGGCGTCGAGGAAATCGGGCCGGAACCACTCGCTGCGCCGTTGGGGCACGGTCAGGGGCAGATCGAACACAACTTCCCATACGCGACCCTCATGGTCACTGTTGAAGCCACCGCCCAAAATGCCACCCGTGGCCAACAAGAAATTCACGGCGCGGTGTTTGAGGGGCCGGGCACTGGATTGGCTCTCGACCCACTCCACGCGGCCGCCAGCGCCGTTTTGAGCCGGCGTTGTCAGTGCGCCAGTGACCTCGATGTTGGCATCGATGCGCACGCCCATGCTCCACAGCTTGTTGCGCAGCGCCTTGAACAGGCGGATACCAGGCACGCTGGGCGGCAGGGTGGGAATCTCAAAAACGGGTGCACCGATGCCTGCCGTGATCTCGCTCAGGGCCGCCATGTGGTCGTCCAACCCCAACAGGGCCGGGAAGCCGACCCGTTCGCCTGGCTTGACCACTTTCCTGACCTCAACCGCCAAGCGCTGACGGCGCCCGCGGTCATCCAGACCTGCGGCCTGCTGCACATTGTTGCTGTCACTGCGATGGGTCAGAAGCTCGAAAGGCAGGAAGACGGTCCGGGCCTGGAAGCCCTGTTTGCGCAGGTTGTCGCAGATCAACTCAGGGTAAAAGTCACGCTGCCCCTTGAAGCCAATAATGAGCATCGGCTCAGAGCGACTCAGGTCGCCCCCGAGCTGAGCCTGGGGGGCCAGATAGGTTGGACGAATGGCCCCTACCGGCGAAGGCAGCAGCAGATTGTCACCCGGAACGGCGGCGCCGTCGTAGGGCAGGCCAATCTCTTGGGTCAGGGCCACGAAGCTATCAAAAACCGTCGCCAGCCGCTCAGGGTCCAACACCGCCAGAGGATGCTCTGGTTCCACCGCAGCCAGCCTGGCGATGGTCTCGAAGGGTCGCTTCACCGGATGCACGGGGTCATCAGGGCTATAGCCGAACAAATCGATGCTGCCGGCAGCCCAGTGAATGGCTCCCAGGCCTTTGGTGATGATCGCAACCTTCAATCCAGCTCTGGCGGCTGTGTAGGCGGCTGTCAGGCCAGAAAGTCCAGCGCCAATGATAAGCAGATCGATCATTTCTTTGGCGCCTCCAAGTTCTC
>CAZHTZ010000020.1:0-27343 GCA_964535455.1 uncultured Caldilineales bacterium | reverse complement strand
AGTCCAGCGCCAATGATAAGCAGATCGATCATTTCTTTGGCGCCTCCAAGTTCTCGTTCGGTGTCGTATCGTAGCGGTAGAAATCGGTCACCGGACTGCTCAGATCGGCATCTGGCAGATGATTGACGTTCATCAGATGCAGGTAGATCAGCTCATCCAGCCGCTCCTGCTTGAGCTGGCGGCCCCATAGGATCGGGGTCACGCCCTTCCAACGCTCCTGCAAGAAATCACGGAGCAGGAGATTTGGATCAAAGAGACCGGGGATGATCTCGTCCTGACCTGGCCCCTTGGCGCCTGTTTGCCCGCTTCCGTTGGCAAGATTGTGCATGGGCGACTGCAGATAGGCCACGTCCCAACGCTCGGCAGCCAGTGTCTGATGGCCAGCATCGCCCTCCCAGGCGCCCGCCTTGCCCATCTCGTGGATGATGCCTACGGCCCTGTAGGTGCAGAAGCCGCCCTGGCACGGTCCCATGCCCAACCGCACATCGCGGCGCAAGTCGTCCAAAGTGATGGTGGGATTCTGCCGGGCTGCGTTCTCCAGCATGGTGCGGGTCACCAGCTCGCACTCGCAGATCAGTTGACCCTGGAGGTGCTTCTCCTCGATCTCATGGAGGCGATGGCCCAGCCAGTAGTGACCTTGCTCGGCGCCGGGAACGGGTGTGGTCTCCGTTGCACAGGGTTTGCGTTCGCCCAGATAGTGCGTTGCCAGGTCAACCGTCTTTTCCGCCATCAAACGGAAAGTCGTCCACTTGCCGCCGGTGATGGTAATAAAGCCGTCGACATCGTGGCGTTCTTTATGGTCAAGCAAAGCAAACTTGCGGGTGGCGTCGCGGCTGGACCCTGCGTAGTCCTCCTGATAAAGAGGTCGCACGCCTGCCCAGGCCCGCACCACCCGCGCCTGGCTGATACCCGGCAGCATCTTGTCCCCTTCGTCCAGCATCAACTTGACTTCCCAGGGTTCGATGCGCAGGTTCTCAGGATCGACCACGCGCTCATCAGTGGTTCCAATCACGGCCACGGTGTGGACGGGGACAATGATATCACCGTCCGCCGGCATCTTGCAGCGATTGACCACGGTGTTGACCAGGCGATGGTTCATCGCCACCATGGTGCCTTTACCGGGGATGACGCTGATCTTGATACCGGCCAGACTGGTTACTTTGCCGGCCCACGCCCCCGTGGCATTGATCGTCATGGTGGCGCGAATCTCAACATCCTGGCCCTTGGCCACGTCATGAACGCGGGCGCCGACCACCCGCCGGCTGCCGTCGCCGCCCTCAATGATCAGGTCGATCAACTCGTGGTAGACCAGGATTTCGGCGCCCGCCTGCCGTGCGCCTTGCGCCGTAGCGTGCGTAGACAGGAAGCTATCAGCGGAGCCGTCAGGAACCTCGAAAACCCGGCTGATGCGGGGGTTGAGCAGGGGCTCACGCCGCAATGCCTCGGCAACGGTGATTTCGCTGCAATCGACGCCCGTCTTGCCGCAGGCCTGTTTGAATTTGTCCGGATAATCACCCTCATCTTCCGGGGTGACGACGAAGAAGCCACTCGTTGCCTCGATGCAATGGGTATGCGTCTTGCGCAATATGCGATTTTCGGCGATGCATTCGACCGCGCTTGTCGGGTCTTTGACCACGTAGCGGCCGCCGCTGTGCAACAGGCCATGGTAACGACCTGTGGTGCCATGGGTCAGATCTCGCTTTTCGATCAAAACCACTTTGAATCCCCGCAGAGCCGCATCCCATGCCACCCCCGTGCCCGTGGCGCCTCCCCCAATGACCAGGATATCTGTGTCGATGCGTTTCATGCTGCCTGCTTTCCAGGGAATGAGCCCTGCTGAGTGACGAATGGAAGGGCCCCATTCGCAAAGCGGGGCGTCCCGCCGAAGCAGGACGCCCCGTTTACGCTATGCGACTGAGATCAGTCTTCGAGCCACTTCATGGAGCGCTGGACGGCCTTGAGCCAGCCCTTGTACATCTTGGCACGGGTGGCCTCGTCCATCTGCGGTGTCCAGGTGTGGGCAATCTGCCAGTTCTGGCGCAGGTCTTCCAGGGTCGGCCAGTAGCCGACGGCCAAGCCGGCGGCATAGGCAGCGCCGAGCGCTGTGGTCTCAGGAACCACCGGCCGCACCACGGGCACGTTGAGAATGTCCGACTGGAACTGCATGAGGAGGTTGTTGAACACCATGCCGCCGTCGACCTTGAGCGCGGTCAGCTTGACGCCGGAGTCCTTCTCCATGGCATCGAGCACCTCGCGGGTCTGGAAGGCAGTGGCCTCCAGGGCGGCGCGGCAGATGTGGTACTTGTTGACGAAGCGGGTCAAGCCGACGATGACGCCGCGGGCATCGGACTGCCAGTAGGGCGCAAACAGGCCGGAGAACGCGGGCACGAAGTAGATGCCGCCGCTGTCAGGCACCTGCGTGGCATAGTCCTCGATGTGCTTCGAGAAATCGAAGAAGTCGAGGTTGTCACGCAGCCACTGCACCACCGCGCCGGTGATGGCGATCGAGCCTTCCAGGGCATAGACGGCCGGTTCGTCGCCCAGCTTGTAGGCCAGGGTGGTCAGCAAGCCGCTCTTCGAGGGCACAGCCTCGGTGCCGGTGTTCAACAGCATGAAGCAGCCGGTGCCATAGGTGTTCTTGGCCTCACCAACGCCGTAGCAGGTCTGGCCGACGAGCGCCGCCTGCTGGTCGCCGAGGTCGCCGCATACGGGCACTTTGGCCCAGTAGCCATAGACTTTGGGATCGCTGGAGGGGCGGATGGCGGGCAACATCTGGCGCGGAATGCTCATGATGCGCAGGATCTCATCGTCCCAGTCCAGGGTTTTCAGGTTCATGAGCATGGTGCGGCTGGCGTTAGACACATCGGTGACATGGGCGCCACCGTTGACGCCGCCGGTCAGGTTCCAGATCACCCAGGTGTCGATGTTGCCGAACAGAGCGTCGCCTTCATCGGCTGCTTCGCGCACGCCCGGAACGTTGTCCAGAATCCACTTCACTTTGGGGCCAGAGAAGTAGGTTGCCAGCGGCAGACCCACCTTGGCGCGGAAGCGGTCCTGGCCACCATCCTTGGCAAGCTCGTTGCAGATCTTGTCGGTGCGGGTGTCCTGCCAGACGATGGCATTGTAATAAGGCTTGCCGGTGTTCTTGTCCCAGACGACTGTGGTCTCGCGCTGATTGGTGACGCCGATGGCGGCCAGATCGTCGGCGGTCACGCCAACATTCTCCATTGCCATCTTGATCACGTCCTGGGTGCGGGCCCAGATCTCCATGGGATCGTGTTCGACCCAGCCTGCCTGCGGGTAAATCTGTTCGTGCTCCATCTGGTGAGCGCCCACCACACCACCACTGTGATCGAAGATCATGAAGCGGGTGCTGGTCGTCCCCTGATCCACTGCAGCTACGTATTTAGTCATTTTCCTAACCCTCCGGTCATCGAGAGTGAGAGCCAGCTTCTTTGCTGGCTTGTGGAAGCAGCGATACCGCCCAGGTTCGACGCCTGAGTGGTTACCGGCTACGCGATCGTCTGGCAGACGTCGGCAGCCGTTTTCAACAAGAGATAAGACGAGGTTGCGCCAGGGTCCTGGTGGCCGATGCTGCGCTCACCGAGATAGCTGGCCCGGCCCTTCGTTGCCAGCATGGGAATGGTGGCTTTCATACCTGCCTCTGCACCGGCAGCCGCTGCCTGCATGGAGACGCAAAGGCTGCTGCCTTTGTCGATCTCGGCCCGCATGGCGGCGACGCCGGTAGTCAGGGCGTCCACCATCGTCTTCTCGCCGGGCACGGCCTTGCCGCGCTGCTGCACGCCTTCCAGCCCTGCGGTCAGCGCCGCCAGCCATTCTTTATCGGTCAGCTCGGTCTTGTCGGCGGCAAGAGCGCCCATGCGCAAGAAGATCGTGCCGTAGAGAGGGCCACCGGCCCCACCCACGGTGGAGATCAGCGTCATACCGACCGTCTTCAGGATGCTGCCGATGTCCTTATCGGCCACGGCGGGCAACTTATCCATGACGGCGCCGAAGCCCCGATCCATGTTGAAGCCGTGGTCGGCGTCGCCGATGGCAGAATCCAAGTCGGTCAGATACTCCTTATTCTCAGCCACCGCGGCGCGGAAGGCGGCGAGCCACTGCAGGACGTTTTCGCGTGTGAACATCGTGTTCTCGGTTAGCCTGATGTCGAGTGGCTGCGCGACTTTTTACCAATGCAGCGCGGGCGTGAGGACAGGTGCATCCCACAAGTTGAGCAGGTCGTCGTCGGCCTTCAGAAGCGTGATCGAGCAGCCCTGCATCTCTAGCGATGTGATGTAGTTACCGACGAGCCTGCGGGCGATGACGACGCCATGGCCCTGGCAGATTTCGGCCAGCTTGCGATAGATGATGTACAGCTCGATCTGCGGGGTGCCGCCCATGCCGTTCACCATGGCGATCACCTGGTCACCCTTGTTGAAGGGCAGATCGTTGATGATGGGCATGGCCAACATCTCCGTGATCTCGTCGGCGGATTTCAGCGGCATACGGACGCGGCCGGGCTCGCCGTGGATGCCTACACCGATCTCCATCTGATCTTCAGGCAGGTCGAAGGTCGGCTTGCCGGCGTGCGGCACGGTGCATGACGTCAGCGCCATGCCCATGCTGCGGCCCCAACCGTTCACCTTTTGGCACGGCCCGGTCACTGCCTTCAGGCTACGGCCCTGCTCGGCGCCGGCGCCGCGGATCTTCTCGGCCAGCACGGTGGTGCCCACGCCGCGGCGGCCCGCGGTCCAGGTGCTGTTCTGCACGGCGACGTCATCGTCGATGACGACACTGGTGACTTCGATGCCATCGGCCTGCGCCAATTCGGCGGCCATTTCGAAGTTCAACACGTCGCCGGTGTAGTTCTTGACGATGTGCAGCACCCCGGCGCCGCCGTTGACGGCTTTGGTGGCCTCGTACATCTGATCCGGCGTCGGCGAGGTGAAGACGGCGCCAGGGCAGGCGGCATCAAGCATGCCTTTGCCCACAAACCCGCCGTGCATCGGCTCGTGGCCGCTGCCGCCGCCCGAGATCACGCCCACTTTGCCCATAACCGGCGCGTCGGCGCGAACGACGTAGTTCGGATTGAAATGCACCCGAACGAGGTCGGCGTGGGCCAGGGCGACGCCTCCCAGCGCTTCGAGAACGACATCTTCAGGTTTGTTGATGAGTTTCTTCATCGAACGCTACCCTCCTTCAAGTGTGGAGGCGCCACGAACCTCCTTGACGAAGTGCGTGGCACCTCCCGATCGACTCAGTCACGGTGTTAAGGCGTGACTAGAGTATTTAGAAGACGAACATCCAGAACAGTCCACCTAGCGCGCCGCCTACCAGAGGTCCGACGACCGGGATCCAGGCATAGCCCCAGTTAGAACCACCCTTGCCCGCTATGGGCAGGATGGCGTGCGCAATGCGGGGGCCCAGGTCGCGAGCCGGGTTGATGGCGTAACCGGTAGGACCGCCCAAGGACAGACCGATGCCCCAAACGAGCATGGCTACCAGGTACGGCCCAAAGCCAATGGCCGGGCTGCCGCCCGTCGCACCGCTGAAGATGGCGCCAACACCAGCAACAAGCACGAAGGTGCCGATGATCTCTGTGATCAGGTTGTTGGTGGTGTGCCTGACGGCAGGACCGGTGCTGAACACGGCCAGCTTGAAGCCGGTATCCTCTGTAGGCGCCCAGTGGTTGAGATAGGCAAGCCAGACGATGATGCCACCGACGAGTGCGCCCAGAACCTGCACCACCATCGTCACCAGAGCCTGCGGCACAGTGTAGATGCCGCCCATGATCAGCTTCGCCAGCGTTACTGCCGGGTTGATGTCTGCTTGTGCTGAACCCGCCGATATGGCTACGAACACACCGATCAACACTGCCATGGCCCATCCCGTGGTAATCACAATCCAGCCGGAGTTGTTGCCCTTGTTCTTGGCAAGGAGTACGTTGGCCACGACACCATCGCCGAGGATGATCAGGAACATGGTTCCCAGGAATTCACCAAGTAAGTTCGACATGTTGCTACCTCGTTGTAGAAAAAAGCGAAAGCGGAGAAAGTGAAAACCAACACGAATCTAGAAAACGCAACGACTGTTACTCGCTAGGCACCTCCTTACCCCCGGTATTCTCTCCTCCGGTCTCTACTGCTGGCGGCTCTTGGGACGCGCGCCAGCCACAGACCTCGATCTGATACGCCCAGAATCTTTGAGTTGCCCATACGACGCGGGGGCGACGGAATGATGGGCACCAAGGCGTTAGATGCATGAAAGACTCTGGAACGAAGGAAAGCGACGTTGGAGCGACCAAGAGTTCCATGGTCCAGCTTTGCCGACGACATCGTCGGCCGGAGGGGCATGTGTGTGGCCCTGTCCGCGGCAGCCATCCAGCATATCACAGGAATCCTGAGGCGTACAACTTCAGCGTGGCTTCAGGCAACCTACGACACAATTGTAATAAACTCACAGAAGAAAAGCAAGTTAAGATTTCGACGCAATCCGTAACCGGCTTCACCCTTGCGCTTGCCCGCCGGTGAGGGCGGACGTACCGCATATCTGTGAGCCTGCTGCGGATGCCTGTTCTACCTATAAAACACAATCTCAACCAATTCGTTGCGCACTTGCACCCAACTTGGTCCACAGAATCTGCGCTTCTGTGGACCATCCGCGCTTCTGCGGACCGTCTCGGGTGGACGATGGGCTAAGAAAAGCCCAGCCGCTTCTCCTTCAGGCTGACGTACTGTCCACCGTGTCCCAACACAAGATGATCGAGCACGTCGATGCCGAGCAGCCTGCCTGCCTCGACGATCTGCCTGGTCAGCGCCACATCCTCCGGCGACGGCGTGGGGTCGCCGCTGGGATGGTTGTGGGCGATGATCAGGGCGGCGGCATTGCGACGAATCGCATCGCGGAAAATCTCGCCGATGCGCATATGAGCGCTGTTGAGCGAGCCCTGGCAGACCGTAGGATAGGCGATGACGTTGTTGCGCGTGTCGACGAGCACGACCTTGACGAGTTCCTGGTCGGCATAGGCCATTTCCGGCGCCAGCAGGTTGATCACGTCGGCAGGCGATCTGACCTGTATCTGCCCCTGGGGGACGGCGTGCGCGAGACGCTTTCCCAGTTCCCTCGCCGCCAGTATCTGGGCGGCTTTGGCTTCACCCATGCCGTGAAAGACCTGCAGCTCTTCCAGGGTGGCGCGGGCCAGGCCCCCCAGGTCGTTGTCATAATGCCGGATGATCTGGGTGGCGAGATCGAGCACGTTGAGACCCTTGGCGCCGTTGCGCAACAAGATCGCGAGCAGCTCGACGTGACTCAGCCGTTCGGGACCGAGCCGCGCCAGCCGCTCACGCGGACGCGTGTCGGCCGGCAAGTCGGCTATCGTATAGTAGGCGGGAGAGGGTGGGGACTCTGGCATGATAGAACGCCCTTTCTGGTGACGGCCAGGCGGCGCTACCCCCTCGCCTCGTCTGCAGGCAGGGTCTGGTCCAACATCTGGCGCATTTGACGCCGGCGTCCGGCCGATGACTGCAACCTCAGCAAGACCGCGTCAAGCTGCGCCTGAAATTGCGCCGAGCCGCCGTCTGCAAAAGGAGGAGGCGCGGCAGCGGCCCCGGCGATCGGGGTCCGCGTTGGCGCCGGGGCGGTCGCGGTTGCCGCGGAGGGGATGCCGGCAGGTCGCATCTGCTCAGCGCGGGCCCACCCCACCACCTCCACCCACGCCTCCGCCAGGGCGGCGTCATCCTGCAACATGACCAAAGGCATTTCCAGGAGGATGGCCAGTTGGTCGTCCTCGAACTCGAAGGCATGCCGCAACCGAGAGCGATCAGGCCTGGCAACGGGCGTGGCGACAGGCTTTCCGCCCCTGCCGCCCGTGGCCCCACCTGTGGGTGTACCCCCCACAGCAGTTCTCGCTGGCATCTCTGCCGGGAAGGTGGGAGCAGGAGGAAGGGGCGGGAGGGCGTAGGCAGTTGTCTCCGCAGTGGCCATCACAGACGAAGCCGCAAGCGCCGGCGGCTGAACCCGTGTCTCTGGCCCTCGTGTCCCAGACACCGGCTCCTGCAGGGGCGCCGTTTCGTGGCGCTGCCTTGCAAAGAGCCACAGCGCCAAATACACCCCGGCAAAGGCGCAAACGGCGACAATGACACCTTGAAGAATCCAATTCAGCATCGGTTTCCAATCCATCGGCGCGAACGGCGGGTCGATGGCGACAGTATACAATGCCAGCAAAGGGAAAACAATACGACGGCAAATTCGTGGCAACGCCGGCGCAAGCCGTCGATGCAATCCCACGATTTCGCGTTTCGTCTCCGGCTTCGTTAGGATGACGCCCATGAGCACCGATTCCCCCGCATCTTCACCCGCGACCGGCACGCCCGCCTGGTGGGACGGACGCTACCGCACAGGCGATACACCCTGGAATCAGGGAACAGTGGCGCCAGAAGTGCTGGCTTTCGTCGCCGCTCATCCTGGCCGGGACGACTGGGCGCTCGACATCGGCTGTGGCGCCGGCACGCACAGCCGTGCCCTGGCGCGGGCCGGCTATCGGGTCGTCGGCATCGACCTATCGTTTACGGCGGTGAACTGGGCGCTGCAGGCCGCCCGCAGCGAAAGGCTGGCATGGTATGGCATCCAGGGCAGCGCCACGGACCTCCTGATGCTATGGCGGCAGTTCGCCGTCGTTCTCGACGTCGGCTGCTTCCACAGCCTGAACGCCGAGCAGCGCAACCACTATGCGGAGGGTCTCGCCCGGCGCCTGGCCCGAGGCGGCTTCTACCTGCTGTATACGGCGCGTCCGCCCATGGACCCCGATGCCGGAGGACCGGCTGGCGTCGAACCCGCCCAGGTCGAGGCGCTGTTCACACCATTCCTCCGGCTAACCGACCACCAGGAAGGCTGGCACCGGCCCGATGAAATCCGCTCCGACTGGTGGTGGTGGCAGCGGCATTACGAAGGCCCGTTGGCTGCAAGCTGGTAGCGTCAGGGGTTACTGTGAGATGAAGTAGGCAATGGTAACACCGTCCCCGCCCTCGCCTTGCTCGCCGGTGCGGAACTGGGCGATGATCGGATGATTGCGCAAGGCATCGCGCACCACCTGGCGCAGAGCGCCGGTTCCCTTTCCGTGGATGATCCGGCTCCACGGCAAATCGGCCAGATAGGCCGCTTCCAGGTAGTTCTCCAACGCTTCCAGCGCCTCATCCACCCGCATGCCACGCAGATCGACCTCGATGCCAGGCGATGGTGGAGCGCTGATGTGCGACCGTGGGGTGGGAATGGCCGTCTCTGACTGCGGTCGCTCGCGGATCTCGAGGTTGGCGCTCGGCACTTTGAGTCGAAAGGCGCCCATCTGCACCTCGACCTCGCTCTCACTTAAGACCGCCCGCACTGTACCGCTGCCCTGCAGGCTGTGAACCCAGACCACATCGCCCACCTGAGGTGGCCCGCCCAGCCTGGCAGTCTCGGCCTCCACTTTGTCAGCCAGGCGACGCGCTGCTTCCTGCTTTGCCTGGAACGCACGCTCGGCCTCGGCGAGGAAACGCTCGTGCTGAGTGGGAGCGCCGCTGCCCAGCCGTGTGCGGACGCGGTCGATCTCCTCGCGCACGGCTTGTAGCTCTGCCTGGACTTCGGCCCGGGCCTCGTTCAACACGGCGCGGCGGGCTTCCTCGATCTTCGCCAGTTGCGCTCGCAGCTCTGCTTCGCGAGCCGCAGCCATCCGCTCCAGGGCTTCGGCCTTCTGCTGCGCCCGCCTGGTGGCATCACGCGCCTCGCGTATCTCGGCCAACAGGGTGTCAGCAGCCAGGCTTTCCGGCCGTACCAGACCCTCGGCGTTGTCAACCAGGGTGCGAGGCAGGCCCAGGCGGCGGGCAATGGCCAGTGCATTCGAGCGACCCGGTAGCCCGATCGTCAGATCATAGGTGGGGCTGAGCGTCTCAAGGTCGAATTCCACCGAGGCGTTGACGATGCCTGCCGTGGTGTGCGCAAAGAGCTTGACCTCGGAATAGTGGGTGGTGCCGACCAGCGGCACGCCGCTGTCGCGAAAATGGCTGAGGAGCGCGCGCGCCAGGGCCGATCCTTCTTCGGGGTCGGTGCCGGCGCCGAGCTCGTCCAGCAAGACCAGGCTGTGGGGCGTGGCCTCGTGCAAGACAGCCACGATGTTCGTCATGTGCGAGGAAAAGGTGCTCAGGCTCTGTTCGATGCTCTGCTCGTCGCCGATGTCGGCGTAGACGCCCTCGAACAGCGTGAGCCGGGAGCCAGGCTTGCTGGGGATCGCCATGCCTGCCTGCGCCATAAGCGTCAAGAGCCCGACCGTCTTCAGGCTGACCGTCTTGCCGCCGGTGTTGGGGCCGGTGATGACGACGATGAAAAAGTCGTCGCCAAAGTGAAAGTCGATGGGGACGACCGCGGCCGGGTTGAGCAGTGGATGGCGCGCCTGCCGCAATTCCACGGTGACGCCAGGATGTTGTTCGGGTTTGAAATCAGCGCTACGTTGAAAGCCCAGCAACTCGGGCTGGTTGGCGTGGAGGTCGTCGGCAAAATGGGCGCGGGCCAGAATGAGATCCAAGCCGGTCAGCATCTCCAGCGTGGTGTGGATGTAAGGCGCCTCATCAGCCACCAGCTCGGTCAGCTCGCGCAGAATCCGATTCACCTCCTCCTGTTCCTCCATCTGCCGCTGCCGCCAATCATTGTTTAGCTCCACGATGGCCAGCGGTTCGACGAAGAGCGTTGCCCCGCTCCCCGATTGGTCGTGGACGATACCAGGAAGGCGGCCCTTGAACTCAGCTCGAACAGGCACGACATAGCGTCCCTGGCGCTGGGTGACAATGGCTTCCTGCAGATAGGCGGCGTTGTCGGGATTCTGAGCGATGCGTTGGACGCGGTCGAGCAGGCGGTCCTGCAGGACTCGCACTTCGGCGCGCAGGTGGGCCAGCCGCGGGCTGGCGCTGTCCATGACCTCGCTGCGGTCACTGATGGCGCGGCCGATCTCGGCGGCGACGTGCTCAAGGTCCTGGATCGGCTCTCCCCACTCCGCCAGTGCCGGGAAACGGGAGGCGTTGGCAAGCAGGATCTGGCGGATGCGGTGGCTGCGCAGCAGGGTGGACCGCACGGCCAGCAGGTCAACGGGAGCCAGCGTACCGCCGCGCTCTGCCAGCGCGAGCACATCGCGCAGATCGAAGACGCCGCCCAGGTGCAGGTCCGGGGTCTGCGGCGACAGATTGCGGGCCTCTTCTGTCTCCTGCTGCCAGAGCCGGGCCTCACCCAAGTCGGTGGACGGGCGCCACTCCAGGGCCAGATCTTTACTCATCTCAAAACTGCAATAGCTGGCTAGCCGGACCAGAATCTTATCGAATTCAAGGACGCGAAGGGTATGGTCGTTCATCGCTGTGAAAGGATAGCATAGGGAGAGGAGAGAGGCGAGAGGAGAGAGGCGAGTGGAGGGTGCGGGGTTGCGAGCGGTGGTAGGGGCGACCCCCCGTGGTCGCCCTGGGCGGAGGGTGCGGGGTTGCGAGCGGTGGTAGGGGCGTGGTTGTCACGCCCTGGTGTAGGCGGATGGCGGGCGGTGGACTTCCGGGTGCGGCGTTCGACCCCGCAGGCGCTGGCGCTTGCATGACCTCGTGCGTTAGGATGGTGCCGCTATGAGTGATCACCCGACCATCCTCTTCTACGAGCCCAACGACTTCCGCTTCTACGGCGCCGCCCAGGTGCTGCTGTGGTTGATGCAGCACATGCAGGCCGTCCGGCCAGTGTTCGTGGCTCCCGGCGATGGGGTGCTGACGCAGCGGGTGCGGGCGGCAGGCATCGAGACGATCGTTGTGCCCTTGCCCGCCGCCTGGCGCCGCATGGACAAGGTCCGGGGGACGACGGGTCGCGTGGGACGAGCCTTGCTCTCGCCTGTCGCCGCCAGCCACAGCCTGGATCTGGCCCGCCTGATGCGGCGAACCGGCGCTCAGGGCATCTACGCCAACAGTACGCGCGCAGCGCTCTACGCCGGACCCGCCGCCAAGGCCGCAGGCATCCCCATGTGGTGGGCGCTGCGCCGCGAGCGGCCTCCGGGCGCCGGCGAGCGTCTGGCCTATGCCTTGAGTGACCGCGTCTTGTGTACCGCCGAGGCCGTGCGCCGGCGTCTGGGCAGCCCGGAAAAGGCCGTCACCATCCTCGACGCCATCCCTGCCGACCGGCTGGACCCCACGGCCTCCAAGACGGCGCTGCGGCGGACCTTGGGCTGGCCGGACGAGGCTCTCGTCGTGGGCAATGTCGCTTCGCTCGCCCCTCGCAAGCGCCACGATGTGTTCATCGCCATGGCCGAAAGGCTGATCCCCCAGTTTCCTCAGGCGCGTTTCTTGATCCGCGGCGACCGCGCCGAGGGCGTCCCTGCCAGCTTTGAGACCCAGCTTCGCAGCCAGGCGCAGCCGCTGATGGAGGCTGGACGGCTGGCCATTCTGGGCTGGGTGGAGAGCCTATCCGAAGTCTACGCCGCCATGGACGTGTTCTGCTTCCCTTCGGACAACGAGGGCTTCGGCCTCGTCGCCGTGGAGGCGATGTTCATGGGGCTGCCGGTCGTACGCACCGACATCGCCGGGGGTGAAGACATGATCGTGGAGGGCGAAAACGGTTTTCTCGTCCCCGCAGGGGATCTCGACGCCCTCACCGACCGTGTGGCGCGGCTGCTTTCCGACCCGGTGTTGGCGGCGCACATGGGCGCGGCGGGCCAACGCATCGCTCACGAACGGTTCACAGCCGGGCGCATGGCGGCGGAAGTGGAGACACTGATGCTGGCACGCGTCGTCCAATTCGCCCGCAGCACATAGGGCTTTGGCATCTGCGCACCCATAGGATACGATGTGATCATGCGTTGTCTTGTCACGGGTTGCGCCGGCTTCATCGGCTCGCATCTCACCGAGGCGCTTCTGGCGCAAGGCCATGAGGTAGTGGGCGTCGACGCCTTCGCGCCCACTTACGACAGATGGGCCAAGGAACGCAACCTGGAGCGCGCACGAGCGGATCGCCGCTTCCGGCTGGTCGAAGCAGACCTGGCGGAGGCGCCGCTGGTGGATTTGGTCAACGGCATCGACGTGGTCTTTCACCTGGCAGGTGAACCTGGTGTGCGCCAGAGCTGGGGAGAGCGCTTTGCCACTTACGTGCGGAACAATGTCCTGGCCACCGAACGCCTGCTCAGTGCTTGCGTGGATCTCCCTTTGCAGCGCTTTGTCTTTGCCGGCTCCTCTTCGGTCTACGGCGATGCACCTGACCTGCCCTGGCGCGAGACGACGTGTCCTCAGCCGCGGTCACCCTATGCCATCAGCAAGCTGGCCGCCGAGCACCTTTGCAACAGCTATCACCTCAGCTATGGCGTGCCCACCACTGTGCTGCGCTACTTCACAGTCTATGGCCCCCGCCAGCGTCCCGACATGGCCTTCCACCGTTGGCTGCGCGCCGGTTTGACGGGGGACCCGATCATCGTCTTTGGCAGCGGCGAAAAATCGCGAGACTTCACCTTCGTGGCCGATATCGTGGCCGCCACCATCGCATCCGGTACTGCTGGCGGCGCCGTGGGTGGGACCTTCAACGTGGGCGGCAGCAACCGGGCTACCATTGACCAGTTGCTGATGATCATCGAGAGTCTTGTCGGGCGACCTCTGGCCATCGAACGCCGCGCCCACCAGGAGGGCGATGTGCAGCACACCTGGGCCGACACGTCGCAGGCGGCAGCCGTCTTGGGCTATCACCCCACCGTGGGACTAACCGAAGGCCTGGAGCGCGAACTTGCATGGATGCGGTCGCTGCTGGCCGCCTCCTGATTCCACTGCGCAGGATGAAAACCTCATGAAGCTGCCCTCAGCCACGGCTCTCGTCGCCGGCGGCGCCTCTGGCCTCGGTGAAGCTACGGCCCGGGTGTTCGTCGCCGCCGGGGCAAACGCCATCATCTTCGACTTGAATGCGGAGCGGGGCCAGGCCCTGGCACAGGAGCTGGGGACCGCAGCGCGCTTTGTCGCGGGCAGCGTGACCGATGAAGCAGCCGTGCAGGCGGCGATTGAGCGGGCCCGGAACGAGTTCGGCGGCCTGTTCGACACGCCTCTGTTAGCCGGACTTTCGGAAACGGCGCGGCAGTCACTGGCGCAGCAGATTCCCTTTCCCTCGCGTTTGGGCGCGACCGGCGAATTCGCCGCCTTGGTGCAGCATATCGTCGCCAACCCCATGCTGAATGGCGAAGTCATTCGCCTGGACGGAGCGCTGCGGATGGGGCCACGTTAGGCAGCATCCGCGCGTCGCCAATTTGCCGAAAAAACTCAAACTGAGTGTACCGGCGAGCGCAATTTGCTGTACAATCAAGGTGTAGAATGTTCTCACCTCGTGGCCGCGGCCAACATCAAGGAGGATGAGCTTACTATGACCCCTCCGGCTCAACGGGACGACGTGGCGCAGTACGTGCGGGTTCTGCACAACCCGATTGTCGATGAAAAGGACCGTGTGGACGCCTGTCACGCTTTGGGACGAGCGAAGACGCCAGCGGCGACAGAGGCGCTGGTCTACTCACTCACGGATGATGCTTTCACCGTGCGCTGGGCCGCAGCCGAGGCATTGGCCGAGCATGGGCGCGCTGCCATCGAGCCGCTCATGCAGGCGCTGATCGCCGAGGACCACCCCTTCTTGCGGGAAGGCGCACACCATGTCCTATCCAGGCTGCCCGGCACTGCCACCCACAATTTGGTCAAACCGGTACTGGAGGCGCTAGAAGGCCGCACGCCTTCGGTCAGAGTACCGATAGCAGCGAACGCAGTCCTGGTCCAGCTCGCTACCCACTAGACTGCGTCCAGGCTGGCAAGCGCCGCCGCTAGTTCTGACTCCAGAATCCAATCGTACCTTCGACGAGCGGACGAGGTGACTGCCCGCCGGTGGGGACAAGGTACACGCGCTCTGTGCCATCGCTTTCGGTGAGGGGGAGAAGCAGCGCGTCGCTGGCAGGTGACCAAAGACGGTGGCTGAGCGCATATTGGTCGAAGTAGGGCAAGAATTGTTCCAGGAACAGCCTACCGGGTTGGAAAGTGGTCAACAAGCGCTGGCTGCCGCTGCTGACATCGAGCAGCCACAGGTCCAAGAGCAGGCTCTGCCCTTGCGGCTGCGTCGACGCCAGTGTCGCCGTTGAGGGTAGACCGGCGCCAGAATCGTTGCCACTGCCTGCGGGCGAAAGATAGGCAATACTGCGGCCATCAGGTGACCAGAAGAACGCGACCACGGTGCGCCCGGTCAAAGTGTGGTCCTCGCCTGTCTTGGGGGTGAGCAGACGCAATGATCCGAAGTGATGCGGCGCCGGCACCGGTGGACTGATGAAAGCCAGCTGGTCGGAGCTCGGGCTCCAACTCATGGCCACAGCCCCGGAATAGGGCGCCGTTTGCCTCTCGCTACCCTGGCGCGCCTGGATCACCACCTGACTCTTCTGCGACCCCACTTCCTCGGCGAAAGCCAGGTAGGCGCCGCTGGGAGATAGGCCTGGCGCCTGAAACACCCCGGGCGGGGCGATGTTAGCGCCGGAGCCGCCGTCTTCTACCTTCAAGAAGCCCAACTGCGCCTCAGTGCCCTCGCCGCCGCTGTGCACGAACAGCTCGGTGCTGTTCTGCAGCCACTGCCAGTAGTACGGCTGGCCGGAGGAAATCTGCCTGGCCTTGTCCTTGCGTTCTCGATCAGCCAACCAGAGGCCAATGCCGGCCTCCGGATCGTTGGCAAGA
This sequence comes from uncultured Caldilineales bacterium, assembly GCA_964535455.1. Taxonomy (GTDB): domain Bacteria; phylum Chloroflexota; class Anaerolineae; order J102; family J102; genus SSF26. Next base: position 11,624 of record CAZHTZ010000020.1, on the reverse strand, counting down.
AAGGCGATCTGGGTGCTGTTCGGCGACCAATAGAGGTAGAACGGCGCCCGGCCCTGGCTGAGAAACAGAGCGGTGGCCAGGGGGTTGTCGGCATCCCTCAGAACGTAGACGCCAGACTCGCTGGCGTTGCTGCCGATAGCGGCAATGCTGGCGCCGTCGGGCGACCAGGCAGGAAAACGGAAGCTGAGGTCAGACAAGTGATAGAGACGCCGCCCCGTTCCGTCAGGGTTCAACGTGCGCAGAGAGCCATCTTCACTCACCACGACGATGCGATTGACGCCACCCGCCGGGGGTGCAAGCTGCTGACCCAGGGTTTCGAGCCTTCCCGCTATCAGCGCGGGTGAGCGCAGTGCAAGGTAGGCCAACAGGGCCGAACCCATCGCCGCGGACCCGCAGAGGAGAACCAGCAGCCCCGCCATGACGCCCCAAAGCCAGGGGCGCCGCGAGTAGGAGAAGGAGGAAGGTTGGGACATGTCGTCAGGTTCAGGCTTCGAGTTGTGCTCCGCGCCGCTTTGCTTCCTCATCGAGACGGTTGATTGCCGCCTGCAGCACGTCCTTCGACAGGGCAGTAGGGCGAGTCTGAGTGCGAAGGTAGTCCTTCACCTTCTTGTGGTGCAGGATGGGCGCCGACGCGCTCTGGATGTCGAGATCGGCGGCGTCGCTGGTGAAAACCACCAGAGGTGTCACCGGGACTGCTTCCTCGGCCGACAGCTCTTTCGTCAGCCAGCCACTGACACTACTGGCAGCGTCGCGTGCTTCGTTGGCTGGCATGCCTCCCGATTCCTGTCCCCAACTGAGAAAGCGCAGGAAATTGAAAGATCGCTTGACACGATCGTCCACCACCGTGACTTTACCCGTCGCACCGCGCGTGACGACGGCAAAAATGCCTGAAGGTCCGGCGACAATGAGGTCGCCGGGCGTCGCCCAGGCATAGAGCCGATTGCGATCGTCGAACCCCTTGAGGGCCTTGGCGACCACCTGGTCGGGGCGAGGTGTGCGCTGGAACTGCCGGACGTTGTAATTGCCCAACTGGCCAAGTAAGAAGCCGGCGAGCAGGCTGGCAAACGCCACGATCATCCAGCCCGTTGACATGTACCAGCGGCCCAGCGGTGTGGTGGAAAGCGTGGCGCCAAGCCACCCCGGGGCGAAAGTCGCCACCATTCCGAGGCCGAGGATCATCAAACCGATCATGCTTGTGCGACGGCCCATCTTGGCCCGATTAGCGATATACTTCTCGTTGACGTAAACTTGCATAAGATTGGGAATGGGAGAAAACGATTGATTTGGAGAGGATGTCGATAAATGTGTCAGGTGTCAGGTGTCAGGCTTTGAACTTACCGACGACCAGACAGGCGTTCTGGCCGCCCAGGCCGAAGGAATTGGAGATGGCGATGTCGACGCGCCGTTCGCGCGCGGTGTTGGGGACGCAGTCCAGGTCGCACTCAGCGTCGGGGTACTCATGGTTGATGGTGGGATGCAGCCGATCCTCGTACACGCTCATCACGGTCGCCACGGCCTCGATAGCGCCAGCAGCCCCAAAGGCGTGTCCGATCATCGATTTCGTGGAATTGATGGCCAGCTCGTAGGCGTGGTCGCCGAAGACCTCTTTGATGGCATGGGTTTCGGTCTTGTCGTTCAGCGGCGTGCTGCTGCCATGAGTGTTGATGTAGTCCACCTCCTCCGGCTGGATGCCCGCATTGAGCAAGGCCCAGCGCATCGCCCGCTGTGCTCCCATGCCCTCCGGTTCCGGTGCAGCGACGTGGTAGGCATCAGCCGAGGCAGAATGGCCCAGAACTTCGGCGTAGATGTGAGCGCCGCGGGCGACAGCGTGCTCCTTTTCTTCCAGGATGAGCACGGCCGCGCCTTCGCTGATGATGAAACCATCGCGCTTGGCGTCAAACGGCCGGCTCGCCTGCTGTGGCGGATCATTGCGAGTGCTGATGGCTTTCATGGCCGAGAAGGCGGCGAAGAACATGTGCCCGATCAACGCTTCGAAACCGCCGGCCAGCACCAGGTCCACAGAGCCGCGACGTATCAGTTCCGAGCCCTCGCCAATGGCCTGTGTGCCTGCAGCGCAAGCAGTCACCACGGTGCTGAGCGGGCCCTGCGTGCCAAACCGCTCGCTGATGTGGAAAGCAGGGATGTTGGGCAGGCCACCGACGGCAGCCGTAGGCTTGATGCGATAGGAGCCACGGTGGGCAGCATCGAGCAGTGTCTCCTGATAGATCTCGAACCCGCCCAGCCCGGTGCCCATCACCACGCCAGCGCGTTCACCGAGCGGATGATCGGTGGGCAGGCTCGCATCCTGCAACGCCTGCGTGGCAGCGCCGAGCGCAAACTGCGTGCAGCGCGCCATCCGCCTCGCGTCTTTCAGGTCCATGTAGAGGCCTGGATCCCACTCCTTGACCTCACCGGCGATACGGGTCGGGTAGGGACTGGCATCGAACAAGGTCACCCAGTCAACGCCAGACTTGCCCGCCAGCAACGAGTTCCAGGTTTCGGTCACGGTATTGCCCACCGCAGTGATCGCCCCCAAGCCGGTGATGACCACGCGCCGGTGTAGCTCCTGCCGGGTGAGACCGATAGCTTCGATGGTGCGGTCGAAAGCCTCGGTGGAAAGGTTGCGGAGATTGGCCAATAGCGCATCCGTGGCGGCGCCGGCCAGCGAACCGCCCTGTTGGATAATCTGCAGCGTCTCCAGCAAAACAGTGCGGGAAGAAGCCGGCAGGCTGCGTAGGCGCTCGTTCAAGAGCGCCAAACGCGTACGTGCCAGTGTATCAGTCGTTGTGGTCATCGTCTCCTCCTCCAGAGGGCATGCGACCCGCTGTAGCGGCAACTTCGGCCCGGATCTTGTCTAGCACACCCGCCTCGACTAGTTTTGCCGTGCTGCGCAAAGAGCCGATCACGCGATCGGCTTTCGAACGACCATGACCCACGGTAACGATACCGTTGAGTCCGAGCAAGAGCGCAGCACCGTATTCGCGATCGTCGAGGCGGTTTGCAGCGGCGCGTAGCGCCGGCTTTGCCAGCGCCGCGCCAGCCTTGGCCACCGGGCGAACCATGATCTCCTCGCGGATCACGGAAAAGATGTACGAGGCGATTGCCTCGCTGAGTTTGATGGTGACATTTCCGGTGAAGCCATCGGTCACCACCGCATCGGCCGCGCCTGCCATCATCTCTTTAGGCTCGACGCCGCCGATAAAGCTGTCGCCTAATAGCTCTCGCAGCAGCGGCGCGGCGGCGCGGGTGAGCTCGGTGCCCTTGCCTTCTTCCTCGCCGTTGGACAAAAGCGCCACGCGCGGATGGGTGGCCCCCAGGCGGGCGTGAGCGTAGATGGCCAGCATCTGGCCCCATTGCGCCAGCCATTCGGGACGGCATTCCGGGTTCGCACCGATGTCACCCAGCATGTGGAACCCTTGTGAGTTGGGGAAAGGGGTTGCCAGAACGGCGCGGTGCACGCCTGGGATGCGACGGAAGACCATATGACCGGCTGTGAGGGCGCCGCCAGTATGGCCCATGGTGCAGAAGGCATCGCCCTTGCCGTCCTTGACCAACCGCATCCCTACCGCCATCGAGTTGTCCTTCTTGCGTCGCGCCGCCAGCGCCGGCTTCTCGTCCATCTGGAGGGTCTCGGCGGCATGGACAACCGGCAGATCCAGGCCGGTGGTGTCGTGCTTCGCCAACTCGGCGCGTACAGCCTGCTCCTGCCCGACCAACACAATGGCATGGCCGCTCTGGCGGGCGAATTGGACGGCGCCAGCGACGATCTCGTGTGGGGCGTGATCGCCGCCCATGGCGTCTAGAACGAGTTTCATAGGGTATGCTAAGGGTGCGGAGCGCGGAAACGGCGCACCAGCCCCCTATTCCTGGACAAAGGCTCCAAGCGCCAACGTACCGGGTCCCGTCAGAGCGCCAAGCACAGGACCAAGTTCGACAACCAACATCTCCTGCACATTCAGCCGCTCCTTCGCGGCCTCGGCCACTTCTGCAGCCTCATCGGGTATGTTGGCGTTCACAACCGCCATGCGCACAGGCCTGTCGCCCAATTCGGCGGCCAGTAATTCCAAAAGCTCACGTTTTGACTTCTTGCGCCCTCGCACCTTGCCGATCAATGCCAATGTGCCGTCCTGGATGCGCATCATGGGCTTGATGTCGAGCAGATTTCCCACCATGGCCTGCAGAGTGGGCGCGCGACCGCTTGCGGCAAGATACTTGAGCGTATCAATGGTGAAGTAAGTATGAACGCGCGGTCGCGAACTCTCCATCGCCTCAAGGACCGTCTTGGCGTCCGCACTTTGCGCTGCCACTTCGGCGCCGGCGATGATCTGCCATGCCCCGCCCATTGAGGCGCTGAGCGTATCGTAGAGGAAGATCGCGGCATCGGGCAAGGCATCCCGCGCCTGGACAGCGCTATTGTAGGTACCGCTCATCTTGGACGACACACACGCCAATATCACCTCATCTTCCGGATCAAGAGAACGGATGATGTCGATGAAATCCTGCGGGGTCGGCTGTGAGGTCGTCGGCAGGCGTTTCTCGCTCTGCAGGCGGCGGTAGAATTCGGCATCGCTGATATCGATACCGTTGCGCAGACTGGCGCCGTCGGCGAAGTTCACCCAGGCCGGAACCTGGATGATACCCAGGCTCTGCTGGTAACTATCGGGAACATTACAACTGGAGTCACTGATGATGCGTACGGTCATGGTAATCCAATGAATTGCAACTGAGCTGGTGGTGAGCTACCCTGCCAACAATAAACACCGCGCCGGCGTAGGGGTTGCAGCGGTGGAACGAATCCGGCTATCTCTTCATTCTACGGAATCTGACGCGTGTTGACAAGGAACGCGCCTGTCGATATAATCCCTGTGCAGTTAGCCCCCGTGGCGGAATTGGCATACGCGGCAGGTTGAGGGCCTGTGCCCAGACGGGCGTCTCCGTTCAAGTCGGAGCGGGGGCACCAAAAAACAGCGCCGGGAGAGTCTTCCGGCGCTGTTTGCTTGTGCAGAAACACCGCGGCTGGCGCCCTCAGCGGGGTTCCCAGGCCGGGTCCCAATCGTTGGCGCTGTTATTGGTCAGAAGCCGGAAGTCACCGCCATCGCCGCGGATGACGGCCAGCTCTCGATCTCCATCGTCCACCAACAGGGCGAGCCTGTCACCGGTGCTTGACCAGACCGCTGGCGCCTCGGGATAGACGGGGCCGTGCAGGCGCACCCGCCCACCCCCGTTGGCCTGCATCAGGTACAGCGACCAGGTCTTGTCAGGTTCACCGCCCACATAGGCGATGGCGCCGCCGTCTGGCGACCATGCCGGAGCCTGGCTCCACACATCCAGGGGCGTCAACCGCACCAGACCACTGGCGACACTGGCGCCGTAGATGCCGGCATTGCCGTCCGCAGTTGAGGCAAATGCCAGTTGCTGCGAATCGGGCGCCCAGGATGGGTTCCAGCTCTTGGTCGTGTCGGCAGTCACGGCCACGGGCTGGGTGACGCCAACCTCCGCCACATAGATGACCCAAGGATCGCCATCGTTCTCAAAGGCAATGCGACGACTATCGGGCGCCCACACATAGCGGGTCTGGTCGCCCGGCGCACTGATCCACTCAGCGCCGTCTAAAAAGAGGTCATAGCCATTTGCGCCTGGGCGGGCATACGCTACATGCTGACCGTCAGGGCTGATGCTATAGGAGACGGCGCCCGGCGCCGAGAAAAGCTGGGTCTGCTCACTGCCGTCGGCTCGCATCGACCACAGAGCCGCCTGGCCGCTGCGGTCGCTGGTGAAGAAGAGTAGGCTGCCATCACGCGCCCAGAAGGGATGCTCGTTGCGGCCGGTGTTTGTCAACTGCACATCGGCGCCGCCGTCGCTGGTGACGAGAAATATCTGAGCGCTGCCGGTGCGGTCGGATACGTAGGCGATGGCTGGGGGACCGGCAGGCAGCGGCGCCGGCGTCAAGCTGGGGGTGGAGGTGACGGTCGCCGTACTGGTGACGGTCGCAGTGGGCGTTGGAGTCGCTAAGGCGCCTCCCGCAACCGGCGCCGTGGCGGTGGGCGCCAGCCCCACGATCGCAGCGGTCGCCGGCGTCGGCGAGGGGGCAGGCGCGGCTGCCGGTCGCAGGAGCACCCAGGCGGCAAACGAGAGAACGGCCAGACCGATGAGGAAGCCGAGGATGGCCCAAAGCCAGAAACTGGAACCACTACGGGGCGGGGCCGCGGGCGGGGCCGCGGGCGGGGCCGCCGCAGGCTGTGGCCGCGACGACGACGCAGGCGAAGCGCTGGTGGTGGACGATGAGGCGAAAACCGGGGTGGCAAGGGCCTGGGCGAAAGCTGTGGCTGTGGGATAACGCCGCTCAGGCGTCTTGGCGGCGGCCGCTTGCAGGACCACGGCCAGGGCGGGCGTCAGGGCGGGATTGAAGCTTCGGGGGTCGGGCAGAGTCTGGTGAACATGGGCATAGAGGGTTGCCTGTGGTGTCTCCCCGCGAAAGGGTGGCCGGCCCGTGAGCATGTGGAAGGCAACGATGGCCAGGCTGTAGATATCGCTGCGGCCATCGACCGGACGACCCTGGGCCTGCTCCGGCGACATGTATTCGGGTGTACCCAACACCATGCCTGTCTGCGTGCCGGTCATCATGCTGGCAGCGCGAGCGATGCCGAAGTCGGTGAGCAGGGCGTGACCGTTGCTGCGCACCAGGATGTTGCTGGGCTTGATGTCGCGATGGATGATGCCGCGCTGATGCGCGTAATCCAGGGCGGCCGCCACCTGGGTGATGACGCTGACGGCGAAATCGAGCGAAAGAGGTCGTGCCGGTAGCGGTCCTGCCGGAAGCGGCCCCGCCGGTACCGGCCCCGCCACCCGGCGCAGGATGTCGGCTAGCGATTCGCCTTCGACATACTCCTCGGCGATGTAGTCGACACCGTCGATGGCGCCGGCGTCGTAGATGGCGACAATGTTGGGATGATCCAGCCGGGCGGCCGCTCGCGCCTCGAATAGAAAGCGCTCGACAAAACCGGCATCACCACGCAGCTGTTCATACAGCACCTTGAGCGCAACAGGCCGCTCCAGGCGCAGGTGATAGGCCAGGTACACGATCGCGGCGCCGCCGCGGCCGATCTCGCGCTCGATGCGGTAGGGTCCGAGAATGTCGCCAGGACGTAGCATCAGAAGTCACCCAAATCTAGACTGGCGACGAGCACCGCCACGCCGCTACGCCGCCCGGCCATCCAACCCCAGGTCGGCGGCAATTCCCTGCATGGCCACCAGCACAAATTGGATGTGATCGTCCAGGTCCTCGCCCAACGCTGCCACGTTGTGAGCGATCTCGTCGCGGTCGATGGCAGCGGTGAAGCGTCTGTCCTTCCATTTCTTCTTGACCGAGCCTAGCTCGACTTCGCCGATGTTCTTGCTGGGTCGGACGTAGACGGTGGCGATGATGAGGCCGGTGATCTCGTCGCAAGCGCGCAGCGCCTTATCCAGGCGGCTGGTGGTGGGCACCCCCAGGAAATCGGCATGGGCAGCGACGGCGTGCACCAGTTCCTCCGGCCACCCCTGCTCTCGAAACAGCTTGAGGGCCGTGCGCGGATGTCCGGCCACCGGATCATCCATGTCGGGATAGCGCTCGTAATCCAGGTCATGCACCAGGCCGGTGGCGCCCCAGAGCGCCTCGTCCTCACCGTACCTGCGGGCATAGGCGCGCAAGGCGGCCTCGACCGAGAGCACGTGCTTGCGGAGGCCGTCGTTCCGGATCCAGTCGCAGACCAGATTCCAGGTTTCGTCGCGGGTGGGCAGAGACATGGGAAAGAGACGAGAGACGAGAGGCGGGTAGGGGCGACCCCCCGTGGTCGCCCCTGGTGGCGGGTGAGGGGTAGCGGGTAGAGAAGCGGGAGGCGAGAAGTGAGTTACAGGGTGGGGATCCAGGGCGTTTCGGTCTTGCCCTGGCGATGGTTGACCACGCGAGCGAGGACAAAAAGCCAGTCGCTCAACCGGTTGAGGTAGCGCAGGACGTCAGGGTGGATCTCTTCTTCCTCGGCCAGGGCGGTGAGGGTGCGCTCTGCCCGGCGGCAGACGGTGCGGGCAACGTGCAGTGTGGCGCCGGTCACCGCGCCGCCCGGCAGAATGAAGGACTGCAACTGTGGCAGGCTTTCCTGCCAGGCGTCGATCTCTTGCTCCAACCGGGCGATGCTGTGCGCATTGACCCGCACCACGTGCGAGGTCTTGGCGTCGAGAGGCGTCGCCAGATCGGCCCCGACCTCAAACAACTCCGCCTGAACGCGCTCGACAAGGTCCCGCAGATCGGGCTCGGCGAACTGGCTAGCCACCAGGCCAAGGATGCTGTTGAGCTCATCCACCGTGCCGTAGGCTTCGATGCGCAGATGGTACTTGGGTACCCGGCGACCGCCAAAAAGGCTGGTTTCGCCCAGGTCGCCGCTTTTGGTATAGATCTTCATGCGTCAATGAACTCGTGGCAAGGCGGCGCCAGCCACCGGCTGTGTGCTAGCCAATCCGGCCAATGTAGTCAGGGGAAAAGATGTTGATGCTCTCGCCGGCGACAGGCTGGGGACGGCGGAAGTGGACGTCGAACCAGGCGGCGACGCGGGCAATGCTCTCGCGCACGGTCCACCAGGAAGCGGCCGCATAGAAGCGCCTATCGGCGGCAACGCCGACGGCGTCGACGCCAAACTGCTGGCACAGGTAGAGTGCGCGCGGGAGGTGGAAATCCTGCGTCACCAGGACGACGCGCTCCTGGCCGAAGACATGACGGGCACGCCAACAAGAGTCGTAGGTGCGGCGACCGGCATAGTCATAGGCCAGCGCGCTTTCGGGCACACCCTGGCTGCGCGCATACTCGCCCATGTGACCGGGCTCGTTGTAGTAGATGGAGGAGTTGTCGCCGGTGAGCAGGAGCTTGTCCACCTTACCCGCCTGATAGAGGGCGATGGCCGTGCGCATGCGGTCGACCAGAACCGGGCTGAGGCGGCCTCCCGGGTAAACCCCGGCGCCGAAGACGATGGCCGTGGGCCGGGGAGCGACCTGGTCGGGCGATAGGATGCGACTGCGGTAGCGGTAGCTGACGTCGAGGTAGGCGATGAGCACTACTACGACCAGTCCCACCAGAACAGCAGCCAGCACCAACACCGCGCCCCGTAGCAGAGGCCGCCAGGGACCGAGCGGCATGGGGGCGGACAACCGCCGGGCATTCTCTTGCAGCATAAGCAGGTGAGAAGGTGAACCGCTAGCGAGGCCGGGCGATGGCGCCGGCAAGGGAAGGCACCAGATAATCGCGGGCGACGATTTCCCAACTCATCCGGCTGCCCACTTCTTGACCGCGGTCAAGCAGGGCTTGCGACTCGGCGTCGTTGAGAGGCAAGCGGGCGGCAATGGTCTCGGCCACCCGCCGGCTGTTAGCGATCTCGATAAGGTCTCGACCGTACTTGTCGACGCGCAGCGCGTCCCAGGGTGAGCCGAAATGCCAATCGGATGGTGGTGAGACGTAATCGGCGACCACAACGTTCCGAAACTGGCCAAGGTCGCCGCTGGCGCGTTCGAGGAAGCCGACGCAGCCACAGACATTCGAAGGCACACAGATGGCCCCGAAGCTCAAAGGCTCGACCTGGGCAATGCCAAAGGGCTCGTAGATGCTCTGCCCAAACTCCATGTCTGCGCCCTTACGCAAGTCCATGAAGTTCATCTCCGCTGGCATGCGCTGGCCACAGCGGTCGCGACTCCAGCCGAACTGGTTGACCAGAACGGCCTTGCTGGCGCGGCTACCCTGGTTGAACGGCTCCAGCCCCAGGTAGAAATAGTCGACCTCGAGGCCCAACAGGTCGCCGTTGTCAGCCTTGTGCCCCACCGGCCAGCCATACTGGCCCTCCCAGCCGTGCACCTGCGCCGAGGTGCGGCCGGTTGGCTCGTAGCTGGAGACAACAAACAACACGGCGGTCTTGCCCGCGGCCGCCAGCATGGCGTCGAGATGCTTGAGGACGCGCAGGTCTCGCCACATGCCTTTGCTGGTGACGAAGCGGGTGACGTGGCTGAACACGAAGTCAGGCGTGTAGCCGAGCAGGTTGCGGGCATAGGCCTGGAGCAGCCCTTTGCTGTACTTCTTCTCGTCCAGAGACACGGGAAAGCTGGGAACGCCGTTGTAGACAAGGTCGATGGGGCGATGGATATAGGCCCCACCCAGGAAACGCAGCTCCTCCACGACAAAATCGCCCACGGCCAGGATGGCATCGCAGATGGCGGCGCGCTGGAGCAGGGCGTGCTTGTAGTAATAGCTCTGGTCTCCAAAGACGGCGTCGACGTTCAAACCCTGGCTGCGGGCTATCCACATGGCGTTATAGAAGCGCGTATCATGACCGGTGTGCTCTTCGACCAGCAGCCGCGCCGTCGCCACCTCGTGGGCATAGAACGCCGTGCGCCACAATGCCTGGTCGTGCATCAGGGCTGCGAAGGTCAGAGGCAGGCCCATCCATTCGTGGGCCAGGATGAGGCGCGGTCCGGAAACATCGGCGGCCAGATGAAAGAGGGCGGCATAGGCCGGCTCCGCCAAGTTCACGAACAACCGGAACTCCGGGTCATAGTCGTAGCGGGCGCAATCCAGGCCGAACTTGTCCCAGAGAAAGTATTTGAAGCTGCTCACCCGGTCCTGGTTGACGTGGCTGACATCCACCAGCAGCACCTCGTGCTCGACCCCACGGAAAGGGCGCGTGCCGTAGAGCAAGGCAACGCCGAAGGTGGCTTCGATAGCGTGGAATTGGGCGCTCAGGTCTGGGAGCAGGAAGTCGATGCCATAATCAGGAGCGTAGCGCAGTTTGAGGCCATTGCGCGGGTCGAACAACCGTTCCATCTCGCCGGCGTTGTAGCGGTTGAACGGCCCCACGATGAGGCTGCGTGCGAACGCCTCCTGATAGGCTTTGGCGCCCAACAGGCCATCGAGCACAGCGCCGATGCCGCCGATCTTGACGCCGGCTTCGTGGGTGACATGGACCAGAAGGTCGAGGGTGGCGGGCATAGTGCACCTGGGACGGGAGCGAGGAGTGTGACAAACGGCGCTATTCTAGCACAGCCCGCGGGTGATGTTGGAGAGCGGCTACAGAATCTACAAAGGGCGGAAACAAAAGAACAACAAAGTCCCCGGCGCCGCCTGGGCGGCCGGGGACCTGGATTCCTCTGGCGATGGCTGTCAGACGCTTGATCAGTTGGGCGAGATGTTCACGGCCTGGCGCAGCTTCTGCAGCAGCAGCGGCTCGGGCGCGGCGCCCTCCTGGTGCACGACCTCATTGATCACGGTTCGCGGCACGCCGTAGACGCTGTACCGCTCGGAGAGCTCAGGGAACTCGGTCGCCTCCACCATGTCGGCGGTGACGTGCGAGCTGGCATAGGCCAGGTGATGGGCCAGGATGACGGCGCGTGGGCAGTGCGGGCAGGTAGGCGTCACAAACACCTGGATATGGACATCGCTCTCGAGCGCCTCCAGGAACTTCAGCGTGTCGGGGGCCAACTGCACCTGGTCGCTGCCAACGGTCTGTATCGCATCGAGCAGGGACATGAACTCGTAGCCGCTGGGGATACCGTAGAACTTTAGTTTCCGCTAAATGAACGCGTGACAAAGGCGGCTGGATGGTTCATGATTG
>CAZHTZ010000019.1:17377-32277 GCA_964535455.1 uncultured Caldilineales bacterium | reverse complement strand
CCTCAGGACTTCATCTCTGCCAGGAGCCTGGATGTGATCGTCATCGGCGGCGGCGACACCGGCACCGATTGTGTGGGCACGTCGCTGCGGCATGGCTGCAAGAATCTGGTGCAGTTCGAGATTCTGCCCGAACCACCGCAAGAGCGCCAGACTGACAATCCCTGGCCGGAATGGCCCAAGACGCTGCGCACCGATTACGGCCTCCAGGAGGCGATCGCCCTCTACGATCACGACCCACGGCACTACGAAATCCTTACCAAACGCTTCGTCGGGGACAAGAACGGGCGCGTGAAGGAACTGCACACCGTGCAGATCGAATGGGTCACCGACGGCAACGGCAAGCGGCCCTATCCCAAGGAGATTCCCGGCACTGAGAAAGTGTGGCCTGCGCAGCTTGTATTGCTGGCCATGGGATTCCTGGGTCCTGAGAAGACCCTGCTCGAGCCGCTGGGCGTGGCGCAAGACGAGCGCTCCAACGTCAAGGCAGAGCACGGCAAGTACGCCACCAGCGTCGCCGGTGTTTTCGCCGCCGGCGACATGCGGCGCGGCCAGAGCCTGGTGGTGTGGGCCATCAACGAGGGCCGCGGCGCCGCCCGTGAGTGTGATCGCTATCTGATGGGCGAAACCCACCTCCCGTGAGGGCAGCGGCTTAGAATGTATCAGCAATCGCCATAGCCAGTGTTGGCAGACACGACGCTGCTGGTGAAAAACCATTATTCCTGGAGAAGGTCATGCTCGTTCTCAAATTTGGCGGCACTTCTGTTGGCAACACCCAGGCTTTTGCCCAGGTAGCGCAGATCGTGGCGCATGCTCGTGAACAGGATCCCAACGTCGTCGTCGTTACATCCGCCATGAGCGGTGTGACCAACACCCTCATCCATGCCGCCAGGTCGGCTGCCGACGGCTATGAACAGCCCTATCGTGAAGCCCGCAGCGACCTCCTGCTCAAGCACCAGCTCGTCGCCGGGCAGCTCATCGAAGATGGCGTCGAGCGCGCTGCGTATGGCCGCCTGATCGACGACCGTTTGCGCTCGTTCGAGCGGCTGTGCCAGTCTATCCACGTGCTGGGCGAGCTTACGGCCCGCGGATTGGACGTGGTGTCTGGGCTGGGGGAACGGATGGCGGCGCCTTTGTTGGCGGCTGTGCTGCGCGCCCTGGGCACCGATGCTGAATGGGTCGACGCCGCTGAGATCGTCGTGACCGATGACTCTTTCGGTGGCGCCAGCCCGCTCATGGAACCCACCTGCGCGCGCACGACCGCGCGCCTGCGACCGCTGCTCGAAGCAGGCAAGGTGCCGGTGGTGACGGGTTTCGTCGGGGCGACGATTAACGGAATCGCTACCACGCTGGGCCGCGGCGGCTCCGACTACTCGGCTGCCATCATCGGCGCCTGCCTGGGAGCAAATGAAGTGCAGATCTGGACGGACGTCAACGGCATGCTCACCGCCGACCCGCGTATCGTCCCCACCGCTCACACTCTGCCCGAACTGACCTACATCGAAGCCTCCGAGCTGGCCTACTTCGGGGCCAAGGTCTTGCATCCTAAGACCATTCTTCCTGCTATCGAGGCGAAGATTCCTATCCGCGTCGCCAACACCTTTGACCCCAGTGGCGCCTCCACCCTCGTCGTGCCCGACACAACCGACGAAGGGTCGGTGAAGGCCATTACTGCCATCAAGCATCTGACGTTGGTCAACGTAGAAGGCCGGGGCATGATCGGCGTGCCCGGCATCGCCGCTCGCACCTTCAAGGCCGTGGCCGAAGTAGGCGCCAACGTTCTGATGATCAGCCAGTCGTCGTCCGAGCAGAGCATCTGCCTGGCCATCCCCGAAGCCGACGCTCCGGCCGTTATCCAGGCCCTGCAGAAGGAGCTGGAGCGCGAGCTTTCCCGGCATTTCATCGACCAGGTCCGGGCGATGCACAACATCGTCATCGTGGCCGTGGTTGGCGCCGGGATGCGCGGCACGCCCGGCATCTCTGGCCGCGTTTTCACCGCCCTGGGCGAAGCACGAATCAACGTGATTGCCCTGGCGCAGGGGTCGAGCGAGGTCAACATCTCGCTGGTGGTTGCCGAGGAGGATGCCGACGAAGCGGTGCGCCGCATTCACGACGCCTTCTTCGGCGGCGCTTCCGACAACGACCTCTAGTTCACCCTCTTCGCCTGGTATGATGCAGACAGTTCCCCTCATCCAGTTCGGCCTGGGCGGCGTGGGCCGTGCCGTGGTCGAGCGCGTGTTGGCTGCGGCCGACGAGTATGAGTGGCGCTATGGTCTGCGCCTGCGCTACGTTGCCCTGTGCGACAGCCAGGGCGCCGTAGTCGCCACGGAAGGCCTGACCTATGGCGACCTGCAGCGGGCGCTGGCGGCCAAGGGCGCCGGACAGAGCCTGGCCGCTGTGCCCGAAGGCTATCAGCATGAGGGCACGGATGACATCGTCGATGTGGCTGGCACCACCGGCGCCATCGTCATCGACGTTACCGCCAGCGATGAGACGGTGGATGCGCTGCTGTTGGCACTGGACCGGGGGTATGCCGCCGTCACTGCCAACAAGAGACCGTTGACCCAGGACTATGCCACGTTCCGGCGTCTGGTTGGCAGCGGCCGCTTCCGCTATGAGGCCACGGTCGGCGCGGGAGTGCCGGTGATCGCCACCCTGGCGGAAAACATCATCGCCTCCCATGACGCCGTGCACCGGATCGAGGGCTGCTTCAGCGGCACCCTGGGCTATTTGACCACGGGTCTGCAAGCAGGGGAGGCTTTCTCCACCCTCGTTGGCGAGGCCAAAGCCAAAGGTTACACCGAGCCCGACCCCCGCGACGACCTGGGCGGTGTGGATGTGGGTCGTAAGGCGCTCATCCTTGCCCGCACCCTGGGCTGGCCGCTCACGATGGAGCAGGTGCAGGTCGAGTCGCTCTTCCCGCCTGAATTGGCGCAAGGCAGCGTCGATAACTTCCTCCAGGCCATCGCTGCGCTCGATAAGGACTACAGCGCCAGCGTCGCAGCTGCCGGGCAGCAAGGCGCGACGCTCCGCTACGTGGCGTCGCTCAGCGGCGGCCTTGCCCAGGTGGGCTTGCAGCCGGTCCCGTTGGAGAGTCCACTCGGCCGCCTGCAGGGCACCGACAACCTGATCGCGTTCTACACCGACATCTATCAAACCTCGCCGCTTGTGCTCCAGGGCCGCGGCGCCGGCGCCCACGGCACGGCCGCTGGCGTCCTCGCCGATATCGTCGCCCTGGCGAAACAGCAGCGTTGAAACCGGAGCTTAACCATGTCTCGCATTCCTGTTGGTGTTCTCGGCGCCACCGGCGCCGTAGGCCAACGCTTTATCTCCTTGCTCGCCCACCATCCGTGGTTCGAGCTCACCGACTTGTTGGCCTCCGAACGCTCGGCCGGCAAACGTTACGGCGACGCCGTCAATTGGATCCTGGAGCCGCCGCTGCCGCCCGATGTTGCGAACATGAGCGTGAAGCTGGGAAAACCGGGGAACATCGGCGCCCGCGTGCTCTTCTCGGCGCTACCAACTGAAGACGCAGAGGAGATGGAACCCGTTCTGGCCGCTGCTGGATACTACATCTTCTCAAACGCCTCGTCGTATCGTATGACTGCAGACGTGCCTCTGGTCGTCACCGAGATCAACCCCGAGCATCTGAACCTGGTCAAGACACAGCAGGCCAACCGGGGTTGGGAAGGTTTCATCGTCTGCAATGCCAATTGCACCGCCACCCATCTCGTGGGCGCGCTGCACCCCCTTGATCTGGCTTTCGGGTTGGACAAAGTCTTTGTCGCCACCATGCAGGCTGCATCAGGAGCGGGGTATCCGGGCGTCCCCTCGCTCGACTTGATCGACAACATCATGCCGCACAGCTATGACGAAGAAGACAAGGTGCAGGCGGAGCCGCTCAAGATCATGGGAACGCTTGCCGGCGGCGCCATCGAACCTGCCTCCTTCAAGGTGAGCGCCCATTGTCATCGCGTGGCTGTGGTAGATGGACACTATGAGGCGGTCTCGGTGGCGCTGCGCCGCCAGGCCACCCTCGACGAGATGATCGGCGCCTTTCGCAGCTATCGCCGCCTGCCCCAGGAACTGCAATTGCCCAGCGCACCCGACCCCGCCGTGATCGTCATGGACCAGCTCAACCGGCCGCAAACACGGCTCGACCGCATGGCCGGCAACGGTATGGCGACGGTGGTGGGACGCATTCGCCCCTGCAACCTTTTCGATTGGCGGTTCTCGCTTCTAGGTCACAATACGATCCGGGGCGCGGCCGGCGGCTCCATTCTCAACGCCGAGCTGATGGTACACCAGGGAATGATTGCCCGCTAACCATTGGAAAGCGGTCGTTCGCTTCTTCCATCTTCCGTCCTCTGTCCTCTGTCCTCTGTCCTCTGTCTTCTGTCCTCTGTCCTCTGTCTTCTGTCCTCTGTCCTCTGTCCTCTGTTCTCTGTGTTTCCCGTTCACCACGTGCCACTTCACACTCTCTCTGAACTCACCGGCGATTTCGTCGTTTACCGGAACCTACAGCCTTCCGATCCCCGGGTCCCTGGTTTCCAGCAAGCCTGGCGCGAAATGGGGTTGCGTGGGCCGCAGCTCGTGCGCAAGCAAGACCCTGCCTACGCTCAGGTGGCGGTTTGGTTCCTGGAGCGCTTTCACGCCCTGCATGCACCGGGGGTGACACCCACCGAAGTGCTCTTGATCGGCGACACTCTGGGCAACGACGGCGGCGCCTTTCGCATGGTCGCCAGCACGTCCGGCTGGCCGGGCAGCGCCTTCATCGGCACTGAGGACCTGGCTCAACCAGCGGCCATGACCTGGGACGACGACCTGTGTGTCGCCAACCGCTGGGAGGGTCTGGGCGATTGGCTCAGAGCGCTCCTGGCCCGAGGCCTGGCTCTGGACAGGCGCACGATCGTGATCGTGGACATCGACAAGACAGCCCTGGGTGGCCGCGGCCGCAACGATGGCCCCATCGATGCCACCCGTCTCATCGGCATGACCGAAACCGTGCGTGCTGCCCTCGGACCCAGCGCCGATTTTGAGGCGTTCACGGCCATCTACAATGAGCTCAACCGTCCGGCCTACAAAGACCTGACCGCTGACAACCAGGATTACCTGGCCTACATCTGCATCATGGCCGGCGCTGGCGTGCTGCCGCTGCCGGAGATCCATACCGGCCACACCCAGGACAAGATGAATGACTTCGCTTCGTTCATCACGGCCATCGAAGCCAGACGGGTGCGGCTGCCGGCGTCGCTTCGCGACCTCCACCTCACCGTCTACACTGCGTTTCAGGCCGGCGATCCCACCCCCTTCAAGGACTTCCGTCGCCAGGAGTATCGCGCCGCCGTGAACCGCATGGGCAACCTGCCCGACGACGCGTCGACGGCAGAGCGCTACCAGAACGAGATCTGCCTGACCCGTGAAGTGTGGGACGCCTGCATCTGGCTGGCACAACGTGGCGCCCTGATCACCTCTTTCTCGGACAAGCCCGACGAAGCCTGTGCGCCCACACCCGCTTTGGCCGCGCTCGGACTGCTTCCGCTACACCATACCCCCACCCACATCGCCGGCAATGCGCTGGCGTTATAGGACAGCGCAGGCGAGGGAGCCCGCATGGCCACGATTCGCCCGTTTCAGGGCTGGCGCTACGCCCCTCATCACGATCTGACGGCTCTGCTCGCACCACCCTACGATGTGATCAGCCCTGGCGAACGGCAGTCATTTGCCGCTCGCCATCCCCAAAACGTCGTCCATCTCATCTTGCCCCAGGCCGACGTCGCCGCCGACCTGGATCCGTACCAGCACGCGGCGCGCATTTTCCAGTCGTGGTCTAAACAAGGGGTTCTGCTGCAGGATCCGTCACCGGCCTGTTACCTGCTGCGCCAGACATTCCGGCTTCCCGGTGGGGTCACGGCCGTGCGCCGCGGCTTTGCCGCGCAATTGCTCCTGGCGCCCTGGGGTCAGGGCATTCTCCCCCACGAACGCACCTTTCCCCAGGCCAAAGCCGACCGCCTGGCCCTGCTCAGGGCAACTGGTCTCCAGGACAGCCCCATCTTCACTCTCTTCCGGGATCCCAAGGCCGAGGTGACGGCACGCATTGCCTCGGTACAGGAGAGCGCTCCTGATGCGACCTTCCGCGACGACCAGGGTGACTTGCACGAGTTGTGGTCTGTGGTCGAACCTGACCTGATCGCCGATCTCGCCGAGGCGATGACCACCCACGTGCTCTACGTCGCCGATGGGCACCATCGCTACGAAACCTCGCTGGCTTACCAGTCCTGGCGACGGCATCAAGAAGACAACCCGGCCGTTGGCCGGCCCTACGACTACTGTCTGGCCTACTTCGCCAGCATGGACGACCCCGGCACCGTCATCCTACCCGCACATCGGCTGGTCACCCACGGTCGCCGCAGCGATAGCGGCCACCTGGTTGCCTCTCTGGGCGCCGACTTCGATGTGTTACCCTTTGCCGACGACGAGGCGCTGATCACCACCCTGGCGTCAAGACCGGCCGGGGAAGCGACGTTCGGCTTGATCGTCGAGAACGGAGCCCCCTATCTGCTGTGCCTCCGCTCCAGTGACCACCAGCGAGCGCTGCTGCAAGCGGAGTATGGCGCCGTCGTAGCGGGCCTTCCCGTCGCCGTGCTGCAGGCGATGGTGCTGGGGCCGTGCTTCGGCATCAGCTCCGACCCCCAGACACAGAAAGCACAGCTCCAGTTCGAGCCGGACGCCGGCGTTGCCGCAGCTCACGTCCGTGCGGGCCGCGCCCAGGCGGCACTTCTGACCACACCGATCAGCATGGCCCAACTGGCTGCGGTGGCCGATTCCGGTGCGGTGGCCCCGCCAAAGGCCACCTATTTCTATCCGAAACTACCCGCGGGATTGGTCTTCAACCAGGTGGAAACACGCCCGCCGGCGTGATAATCAGACGCTGACCGGCACTGTTGGCACGAAAACCAGCTCGCAACCCGCCGGTGAGACCTGCCACACCCCGGCGCAGGGCACGGGGTTGCCGTGGTCAAACTGCGGACGCAGGGGCGCCAATACGGCATCGGGGACGCCCAGCCACTGCAGGAAATAGTCGATCGGGCCGCCGTGGGTGACCACCACCGATGGACCCCAGTCTGCTGCTTGCCAATTCGCGTAGTAGCGCTGCATGCGGGCTTGTAGAGCAGCCGTTGGCTCGCCACGACGCCACTCGGTCACGTCCGCCGCCATCACCACCGGTAGTTGCAAGTGTTGGCCCACGATGTCCGCCGTCTGCCGGGCGCGCAGCATGGGAGAAGCCTCAAGCCGGTGGATGCCGCGGTTTGCCAGCCAGGCGGCCAACTGGGCCGCTTCCTGCTCTCCCTGCGGCACCAGCGGCGGACCTGGAGGCGTATCGTAGGGAATGTTCTTGACGGACCAATCGGGTGTGGCGTGGCGGGCGAGGTAAAGCACAGAGTTTGACATAAATACCCGGTGGAGAGCGTGGTGACTTGGGAGAATCGGGTTAAGCGAGGGACTGCTTGATAAAGAGAAATGGCCGCCGGTCGGCGTGCAGCGTTCAATCGGGGGTCTGTGCGGCGTGCAGGACGGCATCCGCCACCTGTTGGGTTGTGGCCTGCCCGCCCAAGTCGGCCGGGAAAGGGCCGTGCAGCAGGACACGTTCGATGGCGGCGTCCAACCTTCGCGCCGCCGCATCCTGGCCCAGGTGCTGCAAGAGCATGACCGAGCTGCGCAGTGCTCCCAGTGGATTGGCGATCCCCTTCCCGGCGATATCGGGCGCCGAGCCGTGCACGGGCTCGAAGAGGGCGACGCCGCGGGCGCCGATATTGGCGGAGGGCGCCAGTCCCAGACCGCCCGCCTTCCCCGCCGCCAGGTCGGAGAGGATGTCGCCGAACAGATTAGTGGTGACCAGAACGTCGAACCGGCTGGGGTCCCTCGCCAACCACATCGCCGTCGTGTCCACGAGCATTTCATCGACGCGCAGGTCGCTGTAGTGCGCTGCTACCTCCAGACAAACACTGCGGAAGAGACCATCGGTTTTCTTCAGCACATTGGCCTTATGCACAACCGTCAGCCGGGGAGGACGACCGGTACGCGCGGCATGAAGCAAAGCCTGCTCGCAGGCCAACCGGGCGATGCGATCGGTCGCAGTGCGGGTGATAACGCGCTCGGCCACGAAACCATCGGGGATGGCATGCTCACGACCACTATACAGCCCTTCACTGTTCTCTCGCACGATGAGGAGGTCAAAACTAGGCCGCTCGCCGGGCAGGCTGCGCGCGGGCCGCAAATTGCCGTACAGGACCAGCTCACGGCGCAGGGCCAGAATGGGGCTGGCATAGCCAGCCACCTCGGTAGACGGCGACTGCGTGGCCCCGAAGAGAATGGCGCCGGCCTGCCGTGCGGCTGCGAGCGTGGACTCCGGCAGCGCCGCACCACACCGTTGAAAACAGCCCCAGCCCGCCTCCGCTTCGGCGAAGTTCAGGTCAGGGACCAGCTGGGCCAGAACGTGGGCGGCAGCAGGCACAACTTCGGCGCCAACACCGTCGCCAGGGATGAGCAAGACAGAAAGGGAAGTGGCCATGTTGGGATGAAAGACCTGTCGCAGCAGTGGGTCAGGGTTGCGAGTTTAGCAGATCATGAGAAAGATCATGGAAATCGCACCTCGCGTCTGCTAGACTGGTGTTTAGCCGGACGCAGTTACTCTCAGCGGAGGGAAAGCGAACCAATGTTCAAAACCATCCTGTGCGCTATCGACGGGTCAGCAGCCACCGAGCGACTGCTCCTTTACCTGATGCATTTCGGCAAGACCGAACATGGTCTCCTGCACATCGTGCACGCGTACCAACTGCCGGAACACTACGCCGCCAACGAAGGCTACGACGCCTTGATTGCCGCCTACCGCCGTGTTGCCCAGAACGTCGTGCAGGACGCCCGCAACTATCTGCAGGAGACGAACGTCGAGGTGACGGGCGAGCCCATCGAAGGCTCACCGGCGGACGTGATCCTGGCCGAGGCCGAGCGCATCGGCGCCGATCTCATCCTCATCGGCAACCGCAATCCGGCAGATGTCACAGACATGCTCCTGGGCAGCGTCACCCAACGGGTGCTCAACGCTGCCCGCATTCCCGTGTTGGTGATTTCGTAAGTCTGGTACACCCCAGGCGGGCAAATGGCTGCTGGCTTTGCTTCACAGGGCCGCGCCACCGCCCTTCGGTAAGGAGGCGTCACAATGGCGTGGTCCCAATCACAGAAGCACATATCGTTTGGCGAGACAGAGGTCCGTTACCCGGCTGTCGCGGGCCAGTTCTACCCTGCGCAGCCGCAGCGCCTGCGAGCCCAGGTCGATGAACTTCTGCAGGCAGCTCGACTCGGACCGCAGCAAGGGACCGTACACGCGGTGATTGCGCCGCACGCGGGTTACATCTACTCGGGCCCGATTGCGGGCTACAGCTTCCGGTCTTTGCCGCCGCCCGACGGGCGCACCATTTACCTCCTCGGCCCGGCGCACTATGTGCCGCTGAGCGGGGTCGCTGTGGGTGAGTTCCGGGCGATGGCGACTCCTTTGGGCCAGACTCCGGTGGCGGTCGAACAGGGCCATCGCCTGGTCGCAGCCGGTAAGTTCATCCATGTTGATGAGGGCGCACATACGCCCGAACACTGCCTCGAAGTCGAATTACCCTTCCTGCAGGTGCTTGCCGGCGCGCCGTTCCGGGTGGTGCCCTTGCTGTTCGGGCGGGTCGATCCGGTACAGGTGGCGGCGGTGCTCGGGGACGCCCTTGCCGAAGACGAGTCGGCTCTGGTCGTTGTCAGCTCTGATCTCAGCCACTATCACTCCTATGAGGCCGCTCGTAAGCTCGATACGGCCTTCCTGAATGCCGTTGTGGGTGGCGACCTGGTAGCCGCGGGGCGCGGCGAGGCCTGTGGCCTCCTGCCCATTCTCACCCTCATGCTACTGGCGGCGCGCTTCGACTGGCGGCCGCGCCTGCTCGATTACCGCAATTCGGGCGACACCGCCGGCGACCGCAGCCGCGTGGTGGGGTACGGCGCCGTCGCCTACGCGGCCGTGTAAGCCATGATGAGTCACCCCTTGGCCATTCGGCTTCGGGAAAGTTTTCCGCCATGAGAAAGACCTCCTTGATCCATGAATCAGCCGCTCTCACGGTTTTGGAAGCGGAGGCGTTGCTGCGCATCGCCCGCCAGGCGGTGATCGAGGCGACACGCGGGCGCAAGAACTGGCGCCCCGCCACATTCGATCTGCCCATCCCCCTGCGCGAACCAGGAGCCAGTTTCGTCACGCTGCATACATATGGCAGGCTGCGCGGCTGCATTGGCAGCGTCGAGCCGCGATCTCCCCTGGCCGTCGACGTGGCGAAGAACGCCCGGAGTGCGGCGCTCCTCGACCCGCGCTTTCCTCCCCTTGCCGTCGCGGAAGTCGACGATACCGAGATCGAGGTCTCCGTGCTCTCCCCCATGCAGCCGGTCGTCTACACCGGCCTGGACGACCTTTGCCGAAGGGTGCGCCCGGAAATCGATGGGGTCCTGGTGGAACGCGGCTGGCAACGTGGCTTGCTGCTTCCCCAGGTGTGGGAGCAACTTCCCACCCCTCATGACTTCCTGGCGCATGTCGCTCTGAAAGCAGGCGCCAGCATCACGATCTACACCCAGCCCGACACGAACGTGTATGTGTTTCAGGTTCACAGGTATGTGCAGCCTGCGCCCGCCGCCCAGCACGAGGTCTAGCGCGCTTGGGTTCGTGTGAAGCGCTACCTGCCGCTGCAATTCCTGGTTGACAGGACTGCTTCTGCTCCCCTAGACTACTGTTCCACTTTCCTCACTCGCCCGTTCGCCAAGAAGGAGTTGCCCGTGCTCAACCTCAGTATCTTGCTGGAAGCCAGCGCTCAGGACTATCCAGGACAGACCGCCGTCATCTTCAACGACCGCAAGCTCAGCTACGCTCAGCTCAATGCCGCTGCCAACATGTTTGCGCACGGCCTGAAGAAACTGGGCGTGCAGAAGGGTGACAAAGTGGCGTTGATGATGCCCAATCTCCCCTTCTTCCCCATCGCCTATTACGGCATTCTCAAAACCGGCGCCACCGTCGTTCCTTTCAACGTCCTGTTCACTGCCCGCGAAGTCGCCTATCACCTCAATGACAGCGACGCCGTGGTTCTGGTAGCCTTTGCCAACTTTTTCGAGCCTGCGTACGGCGGCTTCCAGCAGGTCGAGCACTGCCGCAGCCTCGTCGTTGCCAACGCCGACCCCTCGCAGCCCTTTGCACACGACGACCCGGCGATCATCGACTTCAACAAGTTCCTGGGCATGGGCGGCTCGCCCGTGTTCGACACGGTGCAGACCCAGGCTGACGACGTCGCCGTGATTCTGTACACATCGGGGACCACCGGCAGTCCCAAAGGGGCGCAGCTCACGCACAACAACATGGTGATGAACGCCATGATCAGTCGCGAGCTGGCCAATGCCAACGTCGGCGAAGTGGCTCTCGTCACCCTGCCGCTGTTCCATTCCTTCGGCCAGACGGTGCTGATGAACGGGTGCTTCTACGGCGGCGCCACCCTCACGTTGCTTCCCCGCTTCACGCCCGATGCGGCCCTGGGCATCATGCAGCGGGACAACGTGAGCATTTTCGCCGGGGTGCCCACGATGTATTGGTCCATTTTCAGCTATCCGCACGCCGAAGAACAGTTTGACATGAAGAAGATCGCCGAAAGCCTGCACACGGCAGTCTCTGGCGGTTCAGCCTTGCCGGTCGAGCTGCTGCGCAACTTCGAGGCCCGCTTCAACGTGCCCATTCTGGAAGGGTATGGCCTGAGCGAGACGTCGCCGGTCGCCAGCTTCAACGTTCGACGCAAACCGCGCAAGCCGGGCTCCATCGGCATTCCGGTCTGGGGGGTGCAGTTGGCGTTGGTGGATGATAGCGACAACTTCGTCCCGGACCCGGCCGAAGGCGAGGAACTCACCGCTGTGGGCGAGATCGTCATCCGCGGCCACAACGTGATGAAGGGCTACTACAAGCGCCCCGAGGCCACCGCCGAGGTCATGAGCAAGGATTGGTTCCACACCGGCGACCTGGCCAAACGCGACCGCGACGGCTACTACTTCATCGTCGATCGCAAGAAGGAGATGATCCTGCGCGGTGGCTTCAACGTTTACCCGCGCGAGATCGAGGAATACCTGATGACACACCCCAAGGTCTCCCTGGTGGCCGTCAAGGGTGTACCCGACGACAAGATGGGCGAAGAGGTGAAAGCTTTCATCGTCCTCAAGCCGGGAACGAGCGCCACGGCGGACGAGATCATGGAGTTCGCCAAACAGGGACTCGCCTCCTACAAGTATCCGCGCTACATCGAATTCCGCTCGCAGCTTCCGATGACGGCGACCGGTAAGATCTTGAAGCGTGAGCTGAAAGACGAGTAGGCCGGTCAAGCCATGAACTACCGCAATCTCGGCCGCACCGGCCTCAAAGTCTCTGAGCTTTGCCTGGGCACCATGCAGTGGGGCTGGACCGCCGATGAAGCTACCGCCTTCACGGTCATGGACGCCTTCGTCGACGCCGGCGGAAATTTCCTTGACACCGCCGATGTCTACTCGCGCTGGGCGCCGGGCAACCCCGGCGGTGTGGCCGAGGAGGTCATCGGTCGCTGGTTGGCAGCCCGCAAGAACCGCCGGGAGATGGTCATTGCCACGAAAGTGCGCGGGCGAATGTGGGAAGGACCCAACGGCGAAGGCTTGAGCCGCAGCCACATCATGCGTGCAGCCGAAGACAGCCTGCGCCGCCTTGGCATCGATGCCATCGACCTCTACCAGATCCATTTTGACGACCTGGAAACACCCATGGACGAGACCCTGCGGTCCCTGGACGATCTGGTGCATCAGGGAAAGGTGCGTTATCTGGGCTGCTCGAATATCGCTGCCTGGCGCCTGATGAAGGCGTTGTGGACGAGCGACCGGCTTGGACTGGCGCGATACGATAGCCTGCAACCGCACTACAGCCTGGTCCACCGGCAGGAGTTCGAGCAGGAATTGAAGCCCTTGTGTGAAAGTGAGGGCATCGGCGTCATTCCCTATAGCCCCCTGGCCGGCGGTTTCCTCACCGGCAAGTATCGATCTGATGCCCCGCCTCCCGATTCCGCCCGGTTGGGCGCAGTCAAGCGTTACTTTACCGAGCGTGGCTGGCGGACGCTGTCGGCAGTCGAGCAAATCGCCACCCAACGAGGGACGACGCCCGGTCAGATCGCCCTGGCCTGGCAGCTTACCCAGCCGGTCATCACTTCCCCCATCATCGGCGCCAACTCCATCGCCCAGCTAAACGACAGCCTGGGGGCCGTGGGGCTGCGTCTGACAGAAGAAGAAGTAAAACTCCTGGATGAGGCGAGTGGGAGCTGAACACTCGCCGCCATAGCGTCGCAATTCTGCAATCAGTGGAGAAACCAAGACCATGACCAAACTCTGGGGTGGCCGCTTTGAGGGCGGGATCGACCCTTTCATGGCCCGGTTCAACAATTCCATCGGTTTCGATGCCCGGTTGTGGCAAGCTGACATCCTGGGCTCGCAGGCCTACGCCGAAGCGCTCTTCGAAGCGGGCGTCCTGACCGAAGAAGAGAGGCAGCAGATGCTGTCTGGACTGGATCGTGTGCAGCAGGAATGGGCCAGCGGCCGGTTTCTACTGAAGCCAGAGGACGAAGACATCCACACCGCCGTGGAACGACGGCTGCATGAGTTCATTGGCCCGGTCGCAGGCAAGCTGCACACCGGACGCAGCCGCAATGACCAGGTCGCCACCGACCTGCGTCTCTACCTGCGCGACAGGATCGACGACCTCGAGATCCTGCTTGGCGAGATGCAGATGGTCCTCATAGCCGGCGCCGAGCGCCATCTAGACCTGATCATGCCCGGCTTCACCCACTTCCAGCCGGCCCAGCCCATTCGCTTCAGCCATTGGCTCATGAGCTACTTCTGGATGTTCCAGCGTGACTGGAATCGGCTGGAGGATCTTCAGCGCCGCGTGGATGTTTTGCCGCTGGGGTCAGGTGCCCTGGCAGGCACGCCGCTTCGCATAGACCGGCGCGCGTTGGCCGAAAAACTCGGCTTCAGCCGCATCAGCTCCAACAGCCTGGACGCCGTTAGTGATCGCGACTTTGTGGCCGAGTTCCTGTTCTGGGCGGCACTTCTGGGTGTCCACCTCAGCCGCCTCAGCGAAGATATGGTGCTTTTCTCCAACCCGAACTTGGGCTTCGTCGTCCTGGCCGACGCCTACACCACCGGATCCAGCCTGATGCCACAGAAGAAAAACCCCGACGCCTTCGAGTTGGCCCGGGGCAAATCCGGCCGCCTCATCGGGCACCTGGTGGGTCTGCTCACCACCCTCAAGGGTCTGCCTGCTGGTTACAACAAGGACCTGCAAGAGGATAAGGAACCGCTGTTCGACGCCATCGACACGCTGGAACTGGCCCTGCCTGTGCTTGCCGGGGCCGTCGCCACCATGGAACCGCAACCCAATCGCCTGGTCGCCGCCCTTGACGATGCCATGCTCGCAACGGACCTGGCCGACTGGCTTGTGGCCCAAGGGATCCCCTTCCGCCAGAGCCACCACGTCGCCGGGGAGGTGGTGCGCGAGGCCGAGCGACGGCACTGCGGCTTGCGTGACCTCGACCTTGTTTCCCTCCAGCGCATCCACCCTGCGTTCACGGTCGATGCCCTGGGTATCTTGGACTTCGAGCGTTCCGTCGAGCAGCGATCTGCTCCCGGCGGCACCGCTCGCGCCGCCGTCCTCGACCAGATCGCCCAGGCTCGTTCCCTCCTGGGCGCCGCCCCAGAACCTTGACAGCCGGGGGCGATTCGTGAATCAGGGCAATTCGTGAATCAGGGCAATTCGTGAATCAGGGCAATTCGTGAAT
>CAZHTZ010000019.1:13488-17277 GCA_964535455.1 uncultured Caldilineales bacterium | reverse complement strand
GAATCAGGGCAATTCGTGAATCAGGGCAATTCGTGAATCAGGGCAATTCGTGAATTGCCCCTACACCACCCGCATCCCGCAACCTCTCACCCGCCTCTCGTTTCTCGCCTCTCCCATGTACTCCGCCCACTTCCGTTGTTTTCGCGGCTGTTCCGGCCAGTGGCCGCTTTACGAAGTCATCTACACCTGCCCCACATGCGGTGGCCTGCTCGAGGTCTATCACGACACCGACGCCCTGCGCAATCGCTCCGGCGCCGCCTGGATGCGTTTGTTTGGGGACCGCTCCGGCACCACCCACTTCCCCTATGGTTCCGGCGTCTGGCGCTACAAGGAGTGGGTTGTACCCGACCTGGTCGATGAGAACATCGTCAGCACGTTCGAGGGCAACACCAACCTGTTCTGGGCTTCGCGCCTGGGCGAACAGATCGGCGTGCCCGAGCTGTGGGTCAAGCAGTCGGGCAACAGCCACACCGGCTCGTTCAAAGACCTGGGCATGACAGTGCTGGTCAGCGTCGTCAAACAGATGATTAAGCAGGGCAGACCCATCCAGGCCGTGGCCTGCGCCTCCACCGGCGACACCTCTGCTGCTTTGGCTGCTTACGGCGCCGCCGCCGGCATCCCCACGATCGTCTTCCTACCCCAGGGCAAGGTCAGCGCCGCCCAACTCATCCAGCCCATTGCCAACGGCGCCACCGTCCTGGCCCTGGACACCGATTTTGACGGCTGCATGCGCATCGTCAAGGAAGTGACCAAAGACAACAGCATCTACCTGGCCAACTCGATGAACTCGCTGCGCATCGAGGGTCAGAAGACAGTTGGCCTCGAGGTCGTGCAGCAATTCGACTGGGAAGTGCCGGATTGGTTTGTCATCCCCGTCGGCAACCTCGGCAATATCAGTGCGCTGGGCAAGGGCCTGCTGCAGATGAAGGAATTGGGGCTCATCGACAAGCTGCCGCGCCTGGCCGCCGCCCAGGCTGCCAACGCCAACCCCTTCTACCTGTCCTACCGGCAGGGGTTTGCGGAAAAAGTGGCGCTTAAGGCCACAACCACCCTGGCCTCGGCGATCCAGATCGGTGACCCGGTCAGCTATGAGAAGGCGGCAGCCACCCTCCAGCACTTCGATGGCGTGGTGGAGGAGGCGAGCGAGCACGAGATCGCCGACACCGCTGCACTGGCCGACCGCACCGGTCTCTATGCCTGCCCGCACACCGGCGTGGCCCTGACGGCCCTGTTCAAGCTGGTGAAGCGCGGTGTCATCCAGCGGCATGAACGGGTAGTGGTCATTTCCACGGCCCATGGTCTCAAGTTCACGCAATTCAAGGTCGGCTATCACGAGGACAAGTTGGATGGCGTCGAGGCACACTACGCCAACCCACCCATCTACCTCCCCGCCGATGTGGACGTCGTCAAGAAGGCGCTGGAGCGCGCCTTCAGCCGCAGCTAACGCGCCTGCAGAGAACCACCATGCCCCCGTCCGACACCGGGTCTCAGCCACCCCCAGGACTCAGCACGCAAGCCCTGCACGCGGGCGCCAGACGTGATCACGCGCACCACAGCCTCACCCCGCCCATCGTGCAGACTGCCACCTACACGTTCGCCGATACAGCCGACCTGGTCAGTTTCATGGAAGAACGCATGTTCAGCAACCAGGTCCTGCGCGAGGAGTATGCACGCTACGGTAACCCGACCGTGCGCGCGGTCGAGGCCCGCTTGGCAGCGCTCGAAGGGGGAGACGACGCCATCCTCGTCAGTTCGGGCATGGCGGCCATCACCACCACATTGCTGCTCCTGCTCTCTGCAGGTGATCACCTGATCGTGACCACGGATAGCTACCACCGCACGCGGGTGTTCGTCCAGCGCGTGCTGCGGCGCTTCGGCATCGAAGCCACGGCCGTTCCTCCCGGCGACCTGGCCCAGATCGAGGCGGCGATCCGTCCCCACACCCGCCTGATTCTATCGGAATTCCCCACCAATCCCTTTCTCCGCTGCCTCAGCCTGGAGGGCCTGGCCACCGTCGCCCGGCGACACGGCCTGCGTACGGTCATCGATAGCACCTTTGCGACGCCCCTCAATACCCGACCACTGGACTACGGCATCGATGTGGTCATTCATAGCGTCACCAAGTATCTGGCAGGACACAATGACTTGATGGCCGGAGCGATCATTGGCAAGGGCGGGATCACAGTCCCCCTGCGCGAAAGCCAGTCGATGTTCGGGGCCGTGGTTGACCCTGGCCTGGCTTTCGCCGTGGGTCGCGGTCTCCAGACCTTGGGGCTCCGCATCGAGCGCCAGAACGCCTCCGGATTGGCTGTTGCCCGCTACCTCGAGGGGCATCCCAAGGTGCGGCGAGTGTGGTACCCCGGCCTGCCGTCGCATCCCGACCATGCCGTTGCCCGCCAGCAGATGCGCGGGTTTGGTGGCGTCGTCAGCTTCGAGATCGAGGGCGATGGCATCGCTGCCGCTCGCTTTATCGATGCTGTTCGTCTTCCGCATATTGCACCCTCTCTGGGTGGCGTCGACAGTCTGATCGAGCAACCTGCGATCATGTCGTACTTCGACACCGACCCTGAGGTGCGCCTGGCAATGGGCATTGGCGATGAATTGGTACGCTTTGCCATCGGCATCGAAGACACCGACGACTTGATCGCCGACCTGGAACAGGCGTTGGCGCAGGTATAGAGGCGAAGGCGGGGCAACCCGATCCGGTTTGGCTGGAAGAGACCGCTCAGCGCATCGTCGCCATCCAGTCGCCTAGCCAGGGCTGGTTGGCCTTTGGCGACCTGCCAGAAGAGCCCCAAGCCTGCATCGGGGGGGCGCGCTTCATTGTGACCGGGCCCGGCATTGCCGAAGCTTCTCTCACGGTCCGCGATGACTTCCAGGGACAGGGCATCGGCGCCGAGTTGCTGCGCCTTGTGATCATCGAGGCACAAAAGGCAGGCGTCCGCACGCTGGCGGCCGACGCCCAGGCCTCGAATCAGTCCATGTTCCGCATGCTTCGCCGCCTCGGCCTCACCTATCACAGCAGCACCCATGCCGGCGAGACTCATCTCGAAATCGACCTGGGCGAAGTCAGCCTGGACGAGACGATCTGGGAAGACGATCGCTCGGCGCCAAAATCCTCTTCCTGATTGTAAGGAAGAGCATCTTGTCAAAGCAGACGAAGCGTGGTACCCTTCGTCATGACGCAATGCGTCATAGGAGCATATCTTGTCATCTTCTTACCGGACATTTCATACAAGAACCGGCCGGCGCGTGTGGGTTCGGACCATTACCGGCGCTGAAGACGCCCCTTATCTCGTCGACATCTTCGCGCACCTCAGCCCACAGAGCCGCTACATGCGCTTCCATGAGCCGCTGGACGACCCTGACCCGGCAGTCGTGCTGGCCAAAGCCCGTGAGATCGCCGAGAATGCCCCTCTCCAGGGCAGGGGCTGGCTGGCCTTTGTCCATAGGGGTAGGCAGCCGAAGGTGGCGGTTGGCGGCGTGCGCTGGGTGCGACTGCAGCCAGATGTGGCGGAGATCGCGCTCACGGTGCGCGACGACTTCCAGGAACAGGGCATCGGCCGGGAGCTTCTGCGTTTGGTCGCTCTTGATGCGCGCGCCGCTGGCATCAAGAAACTGATCGCCGTGTACCAAGGGGCCAACCAGGCGGTCAGTCAGCTTCTAAGTCACTCACCCGTGCCCATGCAGCGTGTGATCCATGCCGGCGAAATCTTCATCGAAGCCGACCTGACAGACGCTGATTGGGATGTGCTACTGCCTCAACCAGCGTGAGGCAGGGTCTCAGGC
>CAZHTZ010000019.1:0-13388 GCA_964535455.1 uncultured Caldilineales bacterium | reverse complement strand
CAAGGCGTTCTACCTCCGTGCAGTGTTCATCGTCTGTACGCCTGTCGCAAAGACCATACCGTTCGGCCTGAGTGGTTTCAGTCCGATGCGGGATGGCTTGGGTCGGGCCCCACCACTATTGCCTCTTTCATGACGGGCACACGCTTGTTTGCGGCCAAGCTCGCCAGCGCCACGGCAGCACACAGGATGGCCAGCCAACGCAGCGTTTCCGGAATTCCCAGCCAATCGGCAACAGAAGCTGCCGCCAGCAATGGGACCATGCCGACCAGGTTGGTTACCATGAACTGGACAGTGAAAACCCTCCCGCGTAGTGAGGCCGGCGTATGCTTCTGGATGCTGGTCTGGGCAATGGTAATGACACCATAGATGGCAAAGCCCACGACGAGGGCGATCAGCGCCACCATGGCCGTCAACGATACTAAGCGTTCAGGATAGACGTCGAAAATCGGGATGCGCATGGCGCTGTAATCCCGGCTAACAAAGCCCAGCATGCCGAAACCGGCTGCCGTCAGGAAAAGCATGACAGCCTGCAGCCACTGCTGCCCCATCTTGGTGCCCCATCGCCCCAGAAAAAGCATCGCCAGAAACATGCCCAAACCCGCAGGCGCAAACACGACCACCGCATCCTCAGGCGCCAGTCCCAACACCCGCGCACTCAGACCGGGCGCGATCATCGCCATAATCATGATCAAGGTTGTCACCAAAGTGAGTTGCACCATGGCGATCGCAATCAGGCGATTGTCAACAGAGAATCGCCAGCCTTCACGCCAGTCCTGTCGGGCTCGTTGCCAGGTCAAGCCGGAATCGTGCGCGGCGTTTTGGCGCACCTTGTCTCGCGGCAGACGCATATCCATCACGAGCGCCAGCAGATAGCAGCCTCCCATCAGGAGGAAACCACCGCCGACACCGCCAACCTTCACCGCCACCGGCGCCAAGAGGATCAGACCCACAATCTGGGCGCCGGCGATGGTGATGTTGAGAAGCGAGTTGGCGACGATGAGACGGTCCTCGCCCACGATCAGTGGAAGCTTGGCCAGTACGGCAGGGTTGTTGAAGACACCGATGGCCGAAGCGACAAAGGTGATGAGGTAGATGGTCACCAGCAAAGCTTCCCCGTCCATCCATTTCAGCGCCGGCAAGTAGGCGAAAGCGAGCAGCGCCCGCGATAGATTGGATAGTGTGATCACCCACTTCTTGGACACCCGATCGATGATGCTTCCCGAAACCAGGGCCAACAAGACTGGGGGAAGACTGAAGGCCATCACCATCAAACCAATGTGGACGCTGCGCCCCGTCAGTTGCTCGATCACAACCAACTGCACGAAGTGGATGCCGTTCTGAGCCGTCAGCGCCAGCAAGGTCGAAAGCCAGAGATAGCGAAAGGATGCCAGCCGCAGAATCGGCCGGAATCCGGTATTTGAAGCCGCAGGGGACATGAGGGTTAGGGGTCTTCAGACTCGGTGAGCGTGTCAGGCCCGGGAGGGGGGACTTCCGCAGGCTCGGTCGCTGCCTTATGGACAAAACTCTTCAGCGAACGGCGAAACTGATCGCGTGGTACGAGCAGGCGACGCTTGCAAGTGCGACACACCAGGCCGATGTCAGCGCCCGTGCGCACCACTTCCCACTCCCACCCACCGCAGGCATGCTGTTTGCGCAATCGTACAACATCGCCGACGTGGATGGGGACAAAGGTCATCGGACAATCGCCAAGAGTGGAATCGACGAGATTATAGCAAACCCCGATAGGGCAGGGTGAATATGGCGCAGAGGCATGTAACCTGCTCGCCGGATCGTCAAAAAAAGGGTTGCGACTTTCCAAAAAATACCTTGCACTTTTCTGGGGGATCGACTAGAATCGTTTCGCCATGTCACTCTATGCCCGCGAGCTCACAGGAGACGAACATAACCTTTTGCAAGGCCTTGCCAACAGCGATGACACGGTCCAGGCACGCTGGGCGCAGATCGTCCTGTTGTCTGCCAGTGGGCTGGGTGTCCCTGTCATCGCCGATACCCTTGAGCTCTCTGCAGCCACGGTGCGGGCACGGATCAAAGCCTTCAACGATCGCGGTGTCGATGCCCTGGCACGCAGCGCCTCGCCCGGCCGGCCGGAGACAATTTCGCCCTCGCTGGGCGACCAGCTTGCAGCACTGATGAACGAGCGCCAACCACGCGACTTCGGTTGGACTGACACCGGCTGGACCCTGGATCTGCTTGTCAAGGTGGCGACTCTGGAAGGCTGGGTGGAAAGTATCAGCCGCGAAGGCGTACGCCTGGCCCTGCGCAAGAGCAAACACTCTTACAGCCGCCTGAAAAAGTGGGCGCGCCAGCAACCGGCAGACAAAGCCGCGCCCGCCGTTCCTCCTACCGAATCCTGAACAATCATCGCAGCCTTGCCTGGCCGGCTGCACCCCTTTCTCATCAGGAGTTAACTCCCCATGCTACAAGATGCTTTCGTTGCAGACGTCGCCACAGATGGGTTTCAGTGGAAAATCGATGAAATGGTCGAGCGCGTGCGCACGCTCAAGCGAAATGATCTCTACTACTACCAGCAGACGATCAGCGAGCTTGATGGCGCCTGGGTCGTCTCAGAGGGCAAGCGCAAGCTCATGTTCGCCACCTACAGCTATCTTGGCTTGCTACAACACCCGGACATCATCCGGGCCGCAAGAGAGGCTCTCGAGCGCTACGGCACCGGCACCCACGGTGTCCGCCTGTTGGGCGGCACACTCGACATCCATATCGAGCTGGAGGAAACCATCGCTCGCTTCCACGGGCGCGACGCTGCGATTACCTTCTCTAGCGGCTATGTCACGAACCTTGCGACCATCTCGACTTTGGTCGGCAAAGGCGACTGGGTGATTTCCGACAAATGGAATCACGCCAGCATTGTGGATGGCTGCGTACAGGCACGCGGCGAGTTCTTCCGCTTTCGCCACAACGACATGGACGACCTGGAACGCCGGCTGCGGCAAGCGCCCGCCGATGTGGGCAAGTTGGTCGTGGCCGACGCCGTCTTCAGCATGGACGGCGACATCTTCCCACTCCCCGAAGCCGTCGAGCTCTGCCGGAAGTATGACGCCCGTCTCATGATCGACGAGGCGCACAGTCTGGGCGTGCTCGGGGCCACAGGTCACGGCATTGAGGAGCATTTCGGCATGCCCGGTGTCATCGATGTCAAGATGGGCACCCTGAGCAAGACCATTCCCGGCGTAGGTGGCTATATCACCGGCAGCACCGACCTCATCACGTTTATGAAGCACACCGCCCGTGGCTTCGTGTTTTCGGCAGCACTGCCTCCTTCGGTGACCGCCGGCTGCACGGCCGCTTTCAAAGTCATTGAGTGCGAAGGTGTGGAGCGCAACCGCATCCTGCAGCGCAACGTCCGACATTTCCTTGGCGGCCTGCAGGATCGCGGCTTCGACACAGGCGTCAGCGTGACCCCGATCGTCCCCATCATGACCTGGGAGGAGGATCGCGCCATGCAAATGACTCATTACTGCCAGGAAAACGGCGTGTTTGTGCTTCCGGCGATTCCGCCGGCCGTGCCCCATGGCAGCAGCCGTCTGCGCGCCAACGTCACTTCCGCCCACACCGTCGAGGATATCGATTTTGCCCTGGATGTGTTCGAGCAAGCTGGCAAGATGGTGGGCCTGATCTAGTCTGGCAAAAACCAGGACGCAGGGAGGCGTCGCCTCTCTGCGTCCACCATTGCTAGGGCACCAGCACGGCATCGCCCTTGAAGCCGCTCGCCTTCAAAGCAGAAAGCACGGCGTTCGCTTCCTCAAGGGGAAACACGGTGACATCGGTGTGGATCGGAAGGGATGCGGCCAGAGCAAGTAGCTCGCGAGCATCCTGACGGGTGCTGTTGGCAACGCTACGCACCGTGCGCTCGCCATAGAGCAGGGAGTAAGGTAGAGAGGGCACGGGGCTCATATGAATGCCGGCCAGTGCCAGTGTGCCGCCGGACCGCAACACTCGCAATGCCTTGGGCACCAATTCACCTGCGGGAGCAAAGATGATCCCGGCGTCGATCGGCTCGGGCGGCTCTTGATCCGCCGAGCCGGCCCATCCCGCGCCCAAGCTGTACGCATGCTCCTGGTGCACCGGGCTGCGTGTGAAGACGAAGACCTGACATCCCCAGGCCCGCGCCACCTGGATCGTGACGTGCGCCGAATTGCCAAAGCCGTATAGTCCCAACGTCTGTCCCGGCTGGACCTCCGCCAATCGCAGGGCGCGGTAGCCGATCACGCCGCCGCACAAAAGGGGCGCCACTTCGGCATCGGTCAGGGTCACCGGCAGGCGATAGGCAAACTCCGCATCCACGACCATGAACTCAGCGTAACCGCCATCGACATGCAAACCGGTGAACTGCGCTCGCTCACAGAGATTCTCTCTGCCGGTGCGGCAGTACCGGCACTTACCACAGGTCCGGTGCAACCACACAGCCCCGGCGCGATCGCCCTCACGAAATGTTGTCACACCCTCTCCCACTTTGTCCACTGCCCCGACCACCTGGTGCCCCGGCACGATAGGCAGCCTGGGCAAGGACAGATCGCCCTCCACCGTGTGCAGGTCGGTGTGGCACACGCCGCAAGCCCGCACCCGCAAGCGGATCTGCCCCGGAGCGGGTTCGGGAAGGGGCGCCTCGCCCCAACGCAGCGGCAGAGCGGCTATCGGTTGCGGTCGATCCAGAATCTGAGCACGCATGAGAACATCCCTATCGATTCAGAGGCGGTGGCGGCAATGGCCCTATTATTCTAGGACTCCCGCCCGCGCGCGCAAAAACAGGCTGCCTGCAAAGCGGCCTGTGCGTTCTACTTTGACCAGCGCACGGCCGGTCTTACCAGCGGACCCCTCAGGTCCCGCCCGTCGAGCAGCTTGAGGCTGCGGCGGCCCCGGTGCGGTTCACGCCGCCCTGAACATGCGCAGCAAACGCGACCACACGTTTCTGTACGTGCGAGCTCCCGCACTCTGGGCATACGACTTCATCGATGGCGGCTGAACTACGGATGAGTTTCTCAAAGCCGCTCTCGCAGTACTTGCAGTCAAAAGCATAAATGGGCATGTTGTCTCCTCAGGTAACTACTCAGCCACTAAATAGCGGTTCTCGTGATTGCAAATGCACTACATGTTGTGTTCGGACGACTCCTGAAGTACGTTGGTTCCGGCATTTTCGAGGTGTTTCCCAGACCGTGCATACTGCATCTAGTGGTGCTGGGCCTTTGCTACGCAACAGGTAGTAGTGAGTCAGCCTGAGTAGTTACCTCCTCAGAATAATTGCGCTTTGTTTGGATGGATATAGTTTAGATGCAGGTTTGAGCGTCCAGGTTACAGGTTGTCTGACCGGGTTCCCACCAAGACCCAGATTTCGCCATCCCCCCTGCCTCATGTAACATCCCATCATCGCGATTCTTCTGTTGGTATCAGGTCTCCACCTCCTCCCATGCGACGGTCTTTCGACGTACTCCTACTCTTCCTACTGCTGACCGCCCGGCTGCGGATCAACAGCTTGGCCGAAGCCGGCCTCTATCAGCACTTCGACAACGTCGCCAGGCATCCGTTGCTGGGAGGGTGGCTGCCCCCAGCGGCGATCCAGGCGTTCGGTCCCTGGTTTGGCGATCCAATCTTTCTCCTCCTGGCAGCGGTCAGCCTTCTTGCCTTCCTGCTGTACGCAGTGTTCGACCTGTTGCAGGATCGCATTGGCGAACTCTCGGTTTCGCGGATCAAACTCATCCTGCTCTGGACCATCCTGCTTGCGCTGGTGTTCCTGCCCGGTCTCAAGCTGGCGCTCCTGCGTCATGACAACCTGCCCCAATCCTACAGCCATGACGGCGGCGTCATCCAAACCGAGGTCACCATCGACTACTTCCTGTCCGGGCGGAATCCGTACGTCGAGTCCTATGCCACCTCGGCGATGGCCGAATGGGGCTTCCCCGAGTTCCGCACGGCGCTCGAACACTACCCCTACCTTCCGGCCACCTTTGTTCTCTCAGCACCTGCTCAGGTCGTCTCGAAGGCCGTATTGGGCTGGTATGACCAGCGCTTTGTCTATCTGTTGTTGTTCCTGGTCACGCTGCTGCTTCTGCCAGGGCTGGTGAATCATCGCCGCCTTGATGTCCTGGCTTTGACCATGATCATCGGCCTCAACCCGATCATGGGCCTCGATCTTGTCTTCGGCCAGAACGACAGCTTTGTCCTCGGCTGGATTGTGCTCAGTCTCTGGTTTGCCCACCGCAGGCGTTTTGCGTGGAGCGCCCTCTTCTTTGGCATTGCCTGCGCCAGCAAGCCAACAGCCTGGTTTCTGGCGCCCTTCTGGGCGCTGGCGCTGCTGATGGATCAAACCCTTTCGTGGCGCGGGCTTTTGCACCAGCTACCGCTCCTGCTACGCCGGGCAGCACCGGCGCTGGTCGTGTTCCTGGTCTTGACCCTTCCCTACCTGCTGTGGAACGCCAACGCTTTCGTGGATGACGTCTGGCGCTGGGCGGCGGGTACCAGCCTGGTGCACTATCAGATCTGGGGCTGGGGAGCTGCAAACTTCTTGCTTGCAACTGGCTCGCTGCCAGATCGGTTCGCGTATTGGCCGTTCTGGATACCGGAGCTGCTCGTCGGTTTGCCGCTGCTGCTGTATCTCGTCTCTCGCCAGTTGCGCGCCAACACGCTGGGCAACCTCTGCTGGCATGGCGCTCTGTTGCTGCTTACCTTCGCCTACGTTTCACGCTTCCTGAATGAGAACTACATGGGCTTCGTCTTGGCCTTGTTAGCCCTGGGGTATTACCTGGCGCCAGAGCCAGCGGAACACGCTGTGTTGGGACAAATTAGCTAGCTCATGGCCTAGGGACGCAAGGCCTCGATCAGCTTCTCAGCTTCTTCGGCTGTGATCTTTCCCGCCGCCAGCATGTCGAGAACGGTGCGGACCTCGTCTTGAGCGACCGACGGGGCCGTCCGCGAGGCTGCGGGCTTCGTTTGCGGGTCCAGCGAGTCCAGGAGGTCGCGCAGGAGGCTGCGCAGCGACGCCCCGACACCTTCCGGTCGGGTGATGCGCGGTTGGTTGGTCACTGATGGCACTTGCATGGCCTGGCTGATGTCCTCTTGGGCCTGCACCAGCGATCGCTGCACGTCGCCTTGGGCCTGGGTAATGGTTTTGTGCAGGTCGGCCGTCATTGCATCCATTGGCACACGCGGACCCTGCCCAAGACTGCTCAAGACGACATCTCCACCCGCCTCGATGTTCAGATCGGCTGCCTGCTCGCTGCTCCCGGCAAGCGCCACCAATACGCCCGGTGATTGGGACTCAACCAGCAGTTCTGGTCCGGCCTGCACCTGGCCACGGGCATGGACGACGATGCGGACATCACCGCTCATCTTGACCACGACTGTGCCGGCGGCGTTGATCCAATACTTGCCATTGGGCTGCAGCCGCCCGCTCAGCCGTACATCGCCACGAACGTCGGCGGCGGCCACCGTGGGGCCTGGCGTCGTGATCGATAGATCGCCTTCGACCCGCTTGAGGTCGATCGCTCCGGAGATGTTGCTGATGCTTGCATCCCCGCTGACTTCCCTGACCTGGACGCCTGCCGCCTGGCTTACTGCCAGATCACCCTGGATTTTTCCGATGCCCACCTCGCCGGTAACGTTGAGGCTGACATCACCCTCGATAGTGCCAGCTTGCACCCCAGCGACGTTGGCGACCGCCAAATCGCCGTGTACGGTGCTCAGACCGACAGGCCCTGTCACGGCACGAAGAGCGACGGCGCCGTGCACGGCGCCTTGTGCCTGAAAGGACGCGAGTTCACTCGCAACCAGATCGCCCTGGCAGGAATCCAAGCTGACATCCCCAAGCGTCCGCAAAACCACGTCGTGAGCATTGCCCACAAGTTGCACGGGCGTGCCCGCGGGCAGGTTGACGGTCAGATCATCGCTGACTTGAAAGTGGGTTCCACCGTCTTGCACAGCGGGCGTGTTTTGATCGATCGCACCCTTGGCCATCAATTGGCCAGTAGTGCGACCGGGTTGACCTCTTACGACGACATCGCCGTGGCGTACATGCAGGACCACCACGCCTTCGATGGGGAATTCGATCGTTTTCATCCTTTCCTCCTTGCTGCACAAAGCAGAAACCTGATCCTACTCCAACTCAGTCATGGCACGTAGGCGGGCCGTCACGTGGGGTCGGGCGAGACAACCTTGTCCCGACCACAGCAACCCGAAGTTGTGGTAACGCCACAGTCCCTGGAGCTGGTAAAGGAAGGCAGAGCGCGGCGGCGCAGCGGAGGTCACGCTCATCCATGCGACTCCCGCAGCAAGGCAGCCGCGTCCGTGGCCGAGATCTTTCCCGCCGCCAGGTCTTCGAGAATCTGGCGGCGCTCGATCTTCTGCCCCTTGTCCTGCTCCTGTGGCGTGAACCCCATGGCTCGCAACATGTCGTTCATGCGCGACCGCAGCGTCGGATAGGACATGCCCACCTCTTCCTGCAGGCGATTCAGCTTGCCCTCACAGCGCACGAAGGCCTCCAGCATGTCAAGCTGCTCTGGGGTTAGCCGGGCAAAACGCCGCAAGACCGGTAGCTGCACCTCGGCAAACTCTGCCACAGGACCAGGTGTGAAACGACTGCGAGTGGTCGTGTCGCACTGCCGGCAATAGATTTCGGTGACCGTTATCTCGCCAGAACAGTAGGGACAGATTGTTGGTAGCTGCTGCATGACCCTCACGTGGCAAAACCATCTGCCGGCGCTTTGGCTTTCTGGCCAACGCACCGGCGGCGCTTCAGTGAAGCAGGCCCTTGGAAGCCTTCATTCTTCGCTAGCGCAGCGAAATTGCGCTAGCGAAGGATGACGCCCATCACCACTGCGATTCTTCGCCTGCGGCTCAGAATGAAACTGGCAGAGGCCGTCTAACTGAACCCTAGTCTGACCAGAAATGCCCAAAGCGCCGAGCGGGATCACCAGGCACATTCAAGTCCGCCGCCGCCAGCTCGACGCGGCTGCCTGACTCCAACTCGATGGTCGCCTTCTCCATCAACACGTTGAGATGCAGCACGTACCCGGGTCCCTCCGGGGTTTCCACCAACTGGCCTGGTTTGGGCAGGAAGCGCCTGATCTCGGTATACATATCGTCTTCATAGGCCAGGCTGCAAAGCAGACGGCCACAGGTTCCGGATATGTCAGTGGGATTGAGAGGCAGGTTCTGGTTCTTGGCCATCTTGATCGAGACCGAGTGGAACTCGCGCAGGAACGAGCTGCAGCACAAGCTGCGCCCGCACTTGCCAAACCCGCCGATGACCTTCGCCTGATCGCGAACACCGATCTGGCGCATCTCGATCCGCGTGTTGAAGTTCTGCGCCAGGTCCTTGACAAGATTACGGAAGTCCACCCGGTCCTCAGAAATGTATTCTACGACCAGACGCCTGCCGTTGTAGCTGTAGACACAGCGCACCACCTTCAAATCCAACCGGTGCTCTCTGGACTTACGCCGGCACAAATCCGCGACCACGGGTTCTTGTGTCACCCAATATGCCTTCTGAGACAGGTCACGCGCCGTAGCCCGGCGCAGCACTGGCTTCAGCTCCGCGCTTGCCCCTCCTGCGTCCACCTCCTTGGCAGGGAGGACGACCTGGGCCAGTTCGCGTCCACGCGTCGTATCGACAATCACCCATTCACCGGGCAACAGATCGGTGAATCCGTTGGGATCGAAATGATAGATCTTCGTTACAGGCTGAAACTGAATACCAACCACTTGTGTCATCTTCACATACTCCTGAGAATTCGCTGTGCGAACTCATTCTACGCAGGCAGCGGCACTTTTAGCAACAAGCTCTCTAAAGCCAGTTGCACGCTGACGTTCTGGCGCAGCAAGTTTGCCGTCGTCATGAGCGCCTGGAGATAGCGGCGGACGTCAGCCGGGCGAAGTTGAGCTGCCATTGGTCGCAGTTGCACCAGACGATCGCTGTTCACTATCAGGTCATCGCAGCCGCGCTGGAGCAACAAC
The DNA here is from genome assembly GCA_964535455.1 of uncultured Caldilineales bacterium. Taxonomy (GTDB): domain Bacteria; phylum Chloroflexota; class Anaerolineae; order J102; family J102; genus SSF26. The sequence continues at coordinate 3,404 of CAZHTZ010000019.1, read as the reverse complement.
ACGTCTCGCCACCAGAACATCCAGGACCGTAAGGCCAGTTGTACGTCCTCGCCTTCAGCCAGGCGCGCTGCGTAAGCCAGCCGATCCACCACACCCTGGCCGACCAGCACCCGCGCATCATCAAGCTGCCGCCGTTGGGTCTCCCAGAGGTCGGGCCGCATGATTGCTTGCACCGCCCAACCCAGGCGACCGCCACTCAGACCCGCCAGCAGTCGGGCTTGCTCTGGCGGCGTCTGCCATCCCGCCTGTAGCGCGGCATCCACGGTGCTTGCCGAAAGGGTCCGCAGTGGGATGATCTGGCAACGGGATGTAATCGTAGGCAACAGCCCAGCCGATTCGTTGCTCGTGAGGAGTATTCTGGTGGTCTCCGTGGGTTCCTCAAGGGTCTTCAGCAGCGCGTTTGCCGCATTGGGATTCGCACACTCAAAGGATTGAACCATGAAGACCTTGCACCGACCCACCGCAGGGGAGAGCGTGGCCTCACGGATCAGATCGCGCACTTGGTCGATGCGTATCTGACCGCTCACTGGCTCCACCAACCGGAGATCGGAGTAGTATCCATCGCGCATGAGCTGGCACGTCCGGCAGCGCCCACACCCTCCCACGCCTATCTCCCCTTGCGGCGCTTCGCAGCACAGGGCTTGAGCAAAGGCGCGTGCCAGCGTGGCCTTGCCGACCTGATCAGGTCCGGTGAACAGATAGGCATGGGCGGTACGACCCGACATGACTGCCGACCGCAGCAGCCGCTGCGCCCACTCGTGACCATAAACAACGATACTGGCGTCGCCGGTCATCATTCTCTGCCAAACAACATGGTGTGGTCTCCCTGGCCGCACATTCTATCATAACCGTCTCATGGGGCCAGATGGTGGGTGTCGGACATTGGCAGCGCCCGACAGAAATCACAAAATGTGCTTCACGCCCACATTTCTTCACAAATTCGCCACAAAAGGGATTGTCAGGTAACCAAATTCCTGATAGACTGGGTAAATTCGCTTCCGATCGGTCGGCGCCTGTCTTTCTGCTCACCGCCCGAGGCCCCGGTGTCTCGACGGATGCTTGGAACAAGCACGCGCTCCCCGCCGCAGCAGGGCGGACACCGGCGTTGTACGGCGCGAACAGCGATACCCTGCTCTCATTGAGGCTCCATTGTCGCCACAGGCATCCCAACCGCAGATCATTGATTACGAGGGAAGTCGGTATCGCACTGACTTCTGGGAGGGACAGGGCCGCGAATACGAAGACCTTGCCGAGCGCGCTGCGATTCAGCGTCTGCTGCCGCCAACCGGCGACACCCTCATTGAGGCAGGTGCGGGATTCGGGCGGCTGGCAGGGCTCTACAGTGGCTATCGGCGCGTGGTCCTGATGGATTACTCGCTTTCGCTGCTACAGGAAGCCCATCAGACCTGGGGGCATGACAGCCGCTTTATGTTTGTGGCCGCCAGTGTGTACGACATGCCGTTCGTGGCTAACCTGTTCGAGGCCATGGTCATGGTGCGTGTGATGCATCACTTGCAGATGCCGAATCGCGCCCTGGTCGAAATCGCGCGCATTGTACGCGGCGGCGGGACTTTCGTGCTGGAGTTCGCCAACAAGCGCAACCTCAAGTCCGTCGCCCGTTATGCGCTGCGCCGGCAGCCGTGGAGCCCGTTCTCAGCGGAACCTTACGAGTTCGTGCCCCTCAACTATGATTTTCATCCACAGTGGATGAAACAGCAGATCCACGATGCTGGTTTCGGCGCGCGGCGCGAGCTGGCCATCTCCAGCTTTCGCCTTTCTGGCATCAAGCGTTTCGCCTCGCCTTCCTGGTTGGCGCGATTGGATGCCGCCCTGGCAGGGCCTGCTGCCGTCTATCCCCTTAGCCCCAGCGTTATGGTGCAGTGCATCCCACACAAGGCGCTGGCGCAACCCCAAGGCTTTTTCCAGTGCCCCGACTGTCACGGCGCCGACCTGACCGACGGCGCTGCTGGCATCACCTGCGCGAACTGTCAGCGCCTCTGGCCCCGTGTCAATGGCATTTACGATTTCCGTCACACTGTTTCACGTGAAACACTCTGACCCCCATCACCCCCTTCTGTCTGGACCTCGGGCGCCCCTAAACGGAATCGGCACGACATTATTTTTCAGGGCTTATGTTAAGGTATCATTCTGCACCGGCCGCAAGGCGGACCCACACCAGCCATAAGCTGGGCGGTTTCACGCGCCGGTAGTAAACCTTGTCGGTGGCAGTCCGCTACCAGACTGGTCACCGAAAAAGGAGCACTCCTAGTGGATGACAAGCTTGAACGATTGAATTTCGAGCAAGACGACGACGGCGACGCCGAGACCTTCGATCCTATGCTCGACGAGGGTTTTCTCGTCGAGCTGGACATCGACGATGAAGAGCCAATCCGTCGCGAAGCGCCGGCCAACCCGTTAGAGTACCTGCTGCATAGCGGCAAAGAACAGGGCTCTATCACCTACGACGAGATTCTCGAAGTCCTCCCCGAAGCAGAATCCAACATGGAACTGCTGGAGGATGTCTTCTCGGCGCTCTTTGAGCACGGCATCGAAATCGTCGCCTTGCGGGCAGAAACAGAAGAAGAAACCGAGGAAGAAGAAGACGTCGACAAGGATGAAGATGACGAGCATGTCGGCTCAGACAAGTCGGCTTCTGCGCACGATGACTTCGACCTCAGCCAAATCGAGATCGATGATTCCATCAGTCTCTATCTGAAGGAAATCGGCCGGGTGCCCCTGCTTACGGCAGAGGAAGAAGTCTCTCTAGCCAAGCGGATGGAACGGGGCGAGATCGCCAGAAAGCGTCTCGACGAAGGTGTCGAGGATGCAGTCGAGCAAGAAACGCTGCTCTGGGAGATTCGTGACGGCGAGCGAGCCCAGGAACACTTGATCAAGGCGAACTCACGCCTGGTGGTCAGTGTCGCCAAGAAGTACGTCGGGCGCGGCGTGCCCTTCCTCGACCTGATTCAGGAAGGCAACATCGGCCTCATCCGGGCGGTCGAGAAGTTCGACTACACCAAGGGCTACAAGTTCAGTACGTATGCCACCTGGTGGATCAGTCAGGCGGTCACCCGCGCCATTGCCGACCAGGGACGCACCATTCGGGTGCCCGTCCACATGTACGAGCAAATCAACCGGCTGACAAGGGCCAGCCGCCAATTGGTGCAGGAATTGGGGCGCGATCCAACGACCGAGGAGATCGCCGATGCCCTGGATGTGCCGGCCAAAAAGGTCGAGCAGATCATCCGTGTGAGCCAGCGCCCACTCTCCCTGGAAATGCCGGTTGGCGAAGAAGAGGATAGCTACCTCGGCGATTTCATCGAAGACGAAGACGCCCAATCACCCACAGACGCGGCCTCACAGCAACTTCTGCGCGAGGTGATCGACGAGATCTTCGCTTCACT
>CAZHTZ010000018.1:26505-32739 GCA_964535455.1 uncultured Caldilineales bacterium | reverse complement strand
CCTGGACCTCTGGTTCGACGCCATCAAGGACGATGACACCGTGGCCTCGGGCATGACCGTGCGCTACGTCTCGGACAAGCTGGAGTACATCGTCTTCAACTTCACCGACGACAACCTGCACGGGAACCCCCAGGAACTGGCCTTCATCTACAACACCACCGTGGCCGAGATCATCCGCCAGGACGTGCGCAGCGTGCTGCGTGAGCTGCCCGACGACGCCCTGATCTTCGTCACCAGCGACCACGGTTTTGCGGCGCTCCCCAAACCCACGGTCACGATCCCGGCGGCCCTGGTGGCGGCGCCGGGGGATGTCAGGTATCGCAATGCCCGCACCCGGCGCCGGCTGGAAGGCCCGGACGCCGAGCGGGTGGTCACGTTCGACGCCCGCGTCCTGGGCATTCCGTACACCCTGCCCGGTGCCGGCCCGGGCGCCGGGGCCGAGTTCGACTATCTCCTCTTCCCCCGGCCCGAGGTCACGTTCAAGCGCAGCCAGGGAGGGCACAACCCGGACCGCTACGGCCACGGTGGGCTCAGTCTGGCCGAGTGCTTCGTCCCGGCGGTGGTTTTGGGGCCGCGGCTGGAACGACAGCTTGCCCTCAGCCTGGAGAGCGTGCGCCAGGTCGGGTCTGTCAGCGAGGGTGTGCCCTTGTCGCTGGAGATCGCGGTGCGGGTTCTGCAAGTGGGGCTGGCCGACACCGCCATCACCCTCTCCTTCAGCCTGGAGGAGATTCCGACGCGGCGGGAGATCGTGAGCGGGCCGCAGGCGACCTACACCGTCACCTGGACGCCGAAGCTGGAGGAGATCGACGAGGCTGCCCGCGCCGCTGGCGTCGTCACCCTGCCGGTGACCGTCATCCTGGAGCACCGCCAGGGCAAGGAGACCGTACGCCTGAGCAAGAGCGCCGACGTGCGCATCAAGCTTGACCCCACGCGGCTGCGCCGGCGGCTCGACTCCAAGCTCGACCTGCTCATGGGCAAGCTGCCGAAGGGGATGGCATGATCAATGCTCCTTACTCCGTCATTGCGAGGCCTTAAGGCCGAAGCAATCTCCAACTGACCCTATGCCGCACGGCGCCTTGGAGATTGCTTCGCCCTTCGGGCTCGCAATGACCTACGCCGCCCCTGTCATTGCGAGGCCGGTAGGCCGAAGCAATCTCCAACTGACTCTATGCCGCACGGCGCCTTGGAGATTGCTTCGCCCTTCGGGCTCGCAATGACATAAGCCCACCGATTTGCACACATGAGCTACTTCGTCTACATCATAACGAACAAGTACAACAACGTCCTCTACACCGGTGTTACAAACGATTTGTCACGCCGCGTCGTAGAGCACAAGACAGGTGCGACGCCTGGCTTCACCAGCAAGTACAACGTGTCGAAACTTGTCTACTATGAGGACTACGAGGACATCCACCTGGCTCTTGCTCGTGAGAAACAGATCAAAGCCGGTTCGAGGCAGAAGAAGTTAGACCTGGTCAATGGCATCAATCCAGAATGGCGCGACCTTTCCGAAGACGTGCTCCCATTGTGATGGTTGATGCAACAGTCAATTCTTCAAGTCATTGCGAGGCCGTCAGGCCGAAGCAATCCCCAACTGGCACTATGCCGCACGGTGCCTTGGAGATTGCTTCACTTCGTTCGCAATGACATGGTCATCCTGGTGGGTGGCGCCACCCGCATGCCCATGGTGCCTTGGAGATTGCTTCACTTCGTTCGCAATGACATAGGATAAGGCAGTACGTTCAGGAATGCATCAGACGATGAACAACAAGCTCAAGGACATCTTTCCCGGCAAGGTGGTCAACAAGCGTCTGACCTTCAACACCGGCATGGACGAGTTCCCGCGCTACGTCCTCGAGTACCTGATCGACAACTACTGCAACGAAGACACCTTCGAGGAGGACTTCGAGCAGGTCAAGCGCCGGCTGCGGGAGAACTTCGTCCATGGGGCCGAGGCCGAGCGCGTGCGCCACTACATCCGCGAGAACCGCCACCACACCCTTATCGCCAACCTGGAAGTGCGGCTGGTGGAAACCGAGGACAAGTACTGGGGCAGCCTCAACGCCATCAACGAAAGCTTTGTGAACGTGCCCGAGATCCTGGTCAAGCAGTATCCCATGCTCCTGGCCGGCGGCATGTGGGGCACCATCACCCTCACCTACGATGAGACCGAGGTGCACAACAAGAAGATCCGCCCCTTCAAGGTGGTGGACTTCACGCCTTTTCAGATCTCGATGATCGACCTGGGCGAGTTCATCGCCAAACGACGGGATTTCGACGACGGCGAGTGGCTGGACATCCTGATCAATTCCTTTGGCCTGAACCCGGAGCGCATGACCCGCCGCGAAAAGCTGCTCTTCCTCAGCCGCGCCGTGCCCCTGGTCGAGTCCAACCACAACCTGATCGAGCTGGGTCCGCGCGAGACCGGCAAAACCTACCTCTACCGCAACGTCTCCTATTACGCCCATGTGCTGTCGGGCGGCAAGGCCACCCCGGCCAGCCTGTTCATCAACCTCAACACCGGCAAGGTAGGGCTGGTGGGCAGCCGTGAGGCCGTGGTGTTCGACGAGATCGCCAACACGGATTTCACCGACCCCAAGGCCATGGTCAGCATCATGCAGGGGTTCATGCAGGATGCCAAGTTCAGCCGCGGCAAGCAGGAAATCCTGGCCTTTGGCTCCATCGTCTTCGTCGGCAACCTGGATGTGCAGGGAAAGCTGCCGCACGAGAAGTACTATCACCTGTTCGAGCCGCTGCCCAGCTTCTTGCAGGTCGAGGCCCTGATCGATCGCATCCACTACTACTTGCCCGGCTGGGAAGTGCCCAAGATCGGCCCCGTCGCCGCCAGCCGCGACTACGGCTTCATCAGCGATTACCTGTGCGAGATCATGCACGAGTTGCGCCGCGTGGACGTGCTGGGTCTGGTCAGGCGCCGCTTCGAGCTGTTCGACGCCTCAGGCCTGGGCAGCGGCATCACCTCGCGCGATGTGCGGGCGGTGGACAAGACGCTGTCTGGCCTGCTCAAGCTGATGTATCCCCATGGCGAGGTGAACGACGAGCAGCTCGAGGAGCTGGTGCTGCTGGCGGTGGAAGGGCGGCAGCGCGTACGCAACCAACTGCATCTGATGGCGCCCGGCGAATACTACCCTGTGCGGCTGAGCGCCCGTTTCCCCGCCACGGGCCGGGAGCTGGCGCCGACGCTGATCGAAGGCGACCGCAAGCCCCGGGTCGAGCTGCCCACCGTGCCCCTGGTGGGCGAGGTGGTGGGACTGGCCGTGGCCGGCGAGCAGGGGGTGGTGCTGCGCTTTGAGATGCAGGCCACCAAGGGGCATGGCCGCATTGTGCCCTTGGGCTCGATCCAGCGGGTGATGCGGGAGTCGATCGAGGCGGCGGCGCAGTACATCCGCGCCCACTCCAAGGACCTGGACATCCCGGCCGACTGGCGCGAGAACTTCGACGTGGCGGTGTTGGCCACGATGATGGCCATCCCCAAGGAGGGGCCGTCCGCCGGGGTCACCATCGTCACCGGCATTGTTTCGGCTCTGAAGAACGTGGCGGTGCGTCCCGGCATCGCCATGACCGGCGAGATCACGATCATGGGCAAGGTACTGGGGGTGGGCGGCATCCAGCCCAAGCTGTTGGCCGCGGCCGAAGCGGGCGTGACAACCGTGATCCTGCCACAAGAGAACGAGCAGGAAGTGGCCCACCTGCCCGACTACATCCGCGACCGCCTGCAGATCACGTATGTGAGTGATATTCAGGAAGTGTTGGCGGCGGCATTGTTGCAGTGAACCTGTCATCTGGCGCAACGTGTTTCAGCCCTGGACGCCGTGGGTGCGATAAGGATGAGGACAACGGGCAATGCCCGTGCGCCAACCTTGAGGTTCATCAGCCGGGCGTTTGAGACAGAATGAGGAGGGCTACAGAATGAGCGAATACCAGTACTACCAATGGCAAACCGTCGACAGGCTGTTGACGCCAGAAGAGCAGGCACAGGTCAAGCAACTGTCCAGCCATATTGTAGTGTCCGCTGCGAGCGCCTGGATTGAGTACCACTATAGTGATTTCAAGCACGACCCCATTCAGGTGCTGGCGCGCTATTTTGACGCGTTCATGTACTTTGCCAACTGGGGCAGCCAACGGCTTTCTTTCCGCTTTCCCAAGGATCTGCTTGACGTCAGAGCGCTGCAACCGTACTTGCTCAAGTACGGCGCCTCGCTGGAGGCGTTGAACGGCTATGTCGTTCTCGACATCAGGTTCCTGGATGAGGACGGCGGGTATTGGGAGGAGAGGGAGGGCGATCTGTCCGTCATGGCGCAGCTACGGCAGGACATCCTCGGAGGAGACTATCGCCTGCTTTACCTGGCGTGGCTGCACACGGCCGATGCCACTGATGCCGACGAGGAAACGCCGGAGCCACCCGTGCCCGCAGGTCTGAATGAGCTGACGCCGGCCCTGGCGGAGTTCTGTCGCTTTTTCGAGACAGACGAGCACCTGGTTCAGGCTGCGGCGGAGGCCAGTCCGGCGCTGCGCCCGCCAGCCGGACTGCCATTAGAGGAGACAATCGGCCGCCTGACGCCAGCGGAGCGGGACAGCTTTCTGCTGCGGCTGGCCAAAGGCGAGGCGCAGGTGGCGTTGGCCTTGAACCGGCGTCTGCAACAGCTAGCCGGCGCCACAACTCAAGCCCCGGCGCCATCACAGCGGACATGGGGGGAACTGCGACAACGAGCGACGGCGCTGACTGAGGAGGCGGAGCAGAAGGCCAGGGAGGAAGCGGAGCGAAAACGAGTCGCCGACCTGGAGGCTCTGGCGCCGCGGGCAGAGCAAGCATGGCGTGACGCCGAGGCATTGATCGAGCAGAAGCAGGTGCGCACCTATGACGAGGCGGTGATGCTGCTGCGCCAGCTTCACGACCTGGCCGTGTATCAAGGCAAGCTGCCGGAGTTCACAACCAGATTGGCAAACCTGCGCCAACGCTACGTGAAGCGACCCGCCCTGGTGGAGCGTTTGCGGAAGGCGAACTTGGAGGACTGACTTCGTAGAAGCCGTGTCATCCAAGAAATCTCGGATTGACATTCCGAAATTTTATGGCATAATGTCTTAATGATCGACCGTTCACAGTATCAGGAACGTCTCACAACCGCCATCGGTCGTTCGCCGATCACAGCGCTACTTGGCCCGCGCCAGGCCGGCAAGACGACCTTGGCGCGGCTGCTGGCGCAGAGCCGATCGGCTACCTACTTCGACCTTGAATCGCAGCCGGATGTGAGGCGGCTGCAAAACCCCGAGCTGGCGTTATCATCGCTTGACGGCCTGGTCGTCATTGACGAAATCCAGGCAATGCCAGAGCTGTTTGCCGCCTTAAGGGTCCTGGTTGACCGTCCTCAGAATCGCGCTCGCTTCCTGATCCTGGGCAGCGCGTCACCCGACATCGTCAAGAACGTGTCGGAGACATTGGCCGGCCGCGTCGAGTTCGTCGAGCTGAACCCCTTCGATCTGGCTGAGGTGGGGGCTGAGAGTTGGCGTGCGTTGTGGGTGCGTGGCGGCTTTCCGCGCTCCTTCCTGGCCGCGTCCGACGAGGACAGCGCCGCCTGGCGCGAAGGGTTCATCCGTACGTTCCTGGAGCGTGACATCCCCCAGCTCGGCTTTGCCATCCCCGCGCCGACCATGCGCCGCTTTTGGACGATGTTGGCCCACTACCACGGGCAGACCTGGAACGCGTCGGAATTGGGTCGGGCCATGGGACTGTCAGACAAGACGGTGCGCTCCTACCTGGACCTTCTCACCGGCGCCTTCATGGTGCGCCAACTGCAGCCCTGGTATGCCAACATCGGGAAGCGGCAGGTGCGCGCGCCGAAAATCTATCTCAGAGACACAGGTTTGCTACACGGCCTGCTGGGCCTGCCGGATTGGGCCAGCCTGTTGGCCCACCCGCGGGTAGGCGCCTCGTGGGAAAGCTTTGCCATAGAGCAAGCCCTCCGGGCGATCCGGCCGACAGAGGCGTATTTTTGGGCCACGCACAGCGGAGCCGAGCTGGACCTGTTCTTCTTTCACCGCGGGCGTCGTTACGGCCTGGAAGCCAAGTTCAGCGAGGCGCCGGAGATCACCCGCCACATGCACATCGCGTTGGCGGATCTGGCGCTCGACCATCTGTGGGTGCTTCACCCTGGACCGCACACCTATCCTATCCACGAAAAGATCAGCGTCTGTGCGATTGCCGATCTGATGAACCTT
>CAZHTZ010000018.1:9022-26405 GCA_964535455.1 uncultured Caldilineales bacterium | reverse complement strand
GAATTCGGTCTTCTTGGTAGGCACAAGGTATTCGCCGCGCAGGTCGGCCAGTAGGGATTTGATCTGGGCGGTGATCGCCTGGCCGCTTGCCGGGCGATAGACAATGCCGTCTATGGGGCAGAAGGCTTTCTCGCACGTGCAGGTGACGGTAATGCCTTCTGGAGTGAGACGGAAGCTGCGCGTGGCCAGCTCGCGGTTCGCCGAGCGCATCACGAAGGCGATGATCTCGGGACTGTCTTCGTACACATCGACGTTGAGTTTGACGCCCTTGGTGATCGGACCCGGAGCCGGCTTCGGCGAAGCTTTCGCTTTCGCTGCTGTGGACCTGGCGGCTGCAGGTGTACCCTTTTTAGCGGTCTTGGGAGCAGGCTTGGGAGGCGTGCGCGAAGCAGGCGCTCCGAGAGCAGGCACTGGAACAGCGGGCGCTTTGGCAGCGGGGGCGGACTTCGTCTCGGCCACGACCTCGGCCAGGCGGACGGGTTCGCCGGCAGCGGCATGGCAGAGACCACGGTGGTTCTGGCAGGTGGCGCGTCCGCAAGTCACGCACGTGATCAGGCTGTGCCTGCAGACGGGACGGGAGCAGACGACACACTGCCCCATCTCCGCCTGACAGAGTTTGCAGTAGACGCGTGTGCAGTCGATGCACTGGGGCGCCAGGCAGTTCCGGTGGGCCAGGTGACCGCCTGTGCAGAGGTACAGCCCCTCACCCGGCTGGCCACAAGCATCGCACACCAGCGGCTCCAGGCGATGTAGCAAAGGGTCCCAGACCACGATGCGAGTCAGGGTGGTCGTGCGGTTGGCGACCTCGACGGGGACGAGGACCTTGGGCTGCGTCAGAAGAAGGAGATTAACTAGCTCCAAGTCGACGCGCAACTGGTAACGGGCGGTAGCATCCACCAGTTTGCTGGCGCGCTCGGCGTGCAGCGCCGCCAGTTTGTCTGCGAGGCCGGTTCGCCTCTCGCTTTCATCTGCAGTCAAGCGTTCCAGGCGGCGCTCAAGGTCTCGCTCAAGGTCGCCATAGTAGTTCTCAATCCGCGCCCGGTCCAGTTCCAGATGGCGTCGGGTGCGGACCTGGAGCGACTGCACGTGGTCACTGATGCCGACGCGCACGGCAGCCGTGGCGCGAGTGAGGAGAGCGCGGTACGTTTCGACAGAGAGGGCTTCGCCGGCGCCGAGCCAACGCGGCGGCGACACGGGGAGGTCATCGAATGCGGGCGCTGCCTCAAATGACTCCAGAGCCCCCAAGATGCCGGCATCCCAGACGGCATGACCGGCCTGCACATCCATCAGGACGGACACCAGTTGTTCCTGTTTCTCGTCGCCGGCGAACACGGCCTTGAAGTTGAAGCGCAGATAGTGGTGGAGGGCGCGCTGCTCGCTTGCGCCCTGCTTCGGGGAAAGGCGGGCGTTGGGGAAACTGAGTGTTTTTGCCGCCAGCTCCGCCAGACCCCTTTTCTCCGGGCGCACGTTGTTGACGTATCCGAAACCGTGGCTGGGTTCGAGGATGAGCCGCCGGGCGATCTCGTCCACCAGCGGGTGGTTATAACCGAGTTGAAGCGTGGCCTCCGCTGCGGTGGTGGCAAAGGCCAGGCGCTGGTAGGCGTCCAGACGCAGGCCGGCAGCCAGGTCGTCGGGCATCAGCACCTCATGGAGGCCGTATGCGGGCGGGTTGACGAGGCTGCCCTGCTCGTGCAGATAGCCGAGCACAAATTCGCTCAGCTCGAAACGGTCATCCTTGCGCCTGGAATCGCTCATTCGGCGCTAAAGTCCTCTCCAAAGAGCGCATCGTCATACGCCTTGATCTCCTGGTAGCCCGCGCGAGCCTGCAGCAACGCCTGACCCAGTTCCGCCATCCCTGCCGAGAGTTCTTCGTCTGTGCGAGCCTGCGCCCAGATATCAAGAATGATGTCTTCGAAATCGCGTTCGTCTGCCAGTTGCCCCAAGATCATGTCCAACTCCCCGATCACCAGTTCGAACATGTTGAGCTTACGGTCGAGGATGTCAAGGACGTGGTCTTCGATCGTGTCCTTCGCCGCCAGGTTGAAGATGTCCACCGGCTGGGTCTGGCCCACGCGATGGATGCGGCCTACCCGCTGTTCGATCCGCATCGGGTTCCAGGGGAGGTCGAAGTTGACCATGACGCGACAGAACTGTAAGTTACGGCCTTCGCCTGCCGCCTCGGTTGACAAGAGCACGGGCAGACGTTGCTCGAACTCGCGGATGGCGGCGTCCTTCTGGATGGCGCTCATGCTCCCGTGGTAGAGGGCAAACTGGATCCCCCATTGCTGAAATTGCGAGGCCAGCAGTTGCTGTGTGGCGCGGAACTGGGTGAAGATGAGAACCTTGGCCTGCGGGTCCGCCCCTCTTGCCTGACCCTCCAGCAGCTTTCGCAGCGCTGCAGCCTTGGCGGAAGCGCCCACCTGCTCGGCCTGTGCCGCCATGTCCCGCAGCTCCTGGCGGTAGGGGGCGAACCCCGGCACGTCCGCCAGCGACAGGAGGGTGGAGAGAGTGGCGGGAGCGCTGCTGCCGGCTTCGTGCAACAGGGTGCGCAGGCCAAAGCGGTGGGCGCTGGGCAGGCTGGATGCGGCGTTCCCGGTTTGCAGGAGGGCGCGGGTGAAAGCGCCGATGCGTTCGTAGAGTGCGGCCTCGTCGGGATGAAGATGCAGGCGAACGGTATGGGCGCGGCGCGGTGGCAGTTGCAGGCTGATCTGCCCGCGCGAATGCCGGACCATGACGTCGCTGAGCAACTCGCGCAGGTGACCGCGATTTTTGGGCAGGCGAGGATCGCCGCGGACGACGAACTCCTTGCTGAACTCCTTGGGGCTTTTGAGCTGGCCGGGCTTGAGCACCGTCACCAGATTGAAGAGCTCGCTGAGCTGGTTCTGCACTGGTGTGGCCGTGAGGAGCAAGATGTACTTCTTCTGCAGCGCATTGACCAGCTTCCACGACATGGAGCTCCGGTTCTTCAGGTGATGCGCTTCGTCCACAATCACCAAGTCGTAGAGCTGCGCCGTGATCGCCTCCCGGTGTTCGGCGCGGCGGGCGGTGGCAAGCGAGGCGATGACACGGGGGTGCTGCGCCCAGGCTTTGGTCCCCCCTTGGGTAAAGGCCTCGTCGTTGCTGGTGACGAAGTCGGTCAGGTTGAACTTCGTCACCAATTCCTCGCGCCATTGTTCTATCAGACCGGGTGGGGTCAAAATGAGCACGCGCTCGACCATTTGGCGGAGGAGGTATTCCTTCAGCACCAGGCCGGCCTCAATGGTTTTACCCAAGCCCACTTCGTCGCTCAACAAGCCACGCCCGCGAAAACGTCGCAGCGCCGTCCGCGCGGCTCCGATCTGGTAGTCGAAGGGAACGAAGTTGATGGTGTCGAGGCACAAGAGATCGTCGAAGCCCGCGACCAACTGCAGGCGCTGCGCCATGAGCGTGAGCCGGTAGGCAGCGAGGCTCGCCGCCTGGCCACCCTTCGGGCTGAGCGTTCGACTGAGCGCAGTCGAAGTCCTCAGGGCGAAGCCTGCCGCCTGCGACAGCACGTTGTCGGCTCCCGGCAGAAGGCGGAGTTCAGGCTCGATTTCGGGGAGGGATGCCACGGCCAAGGTCGACACTTTATCGCTCTCTACGTCCCGTGCCCCGTTTCCAGGCATGCTGCTGCCGCCAGGCGCATGGCAGCTTGAAACTCGTCCGGCCCCCGGCGGAAGGTGGTCAGGATGTACCGTGGTGATTCCAGAGCAAGCTGACCTGCGACTACCATGCGCATAGGGTACCATGACGAGGCGTGTACACGAAACGCAGTGCCGGCCATGAGTTGGCCGTCAGCGTAGCAGTATTCGACACCGGCCTGGAGGTGTTACCCACCACCGAGAGGGCCAGCACCCCTCATCATGAGCGGCAGCTAGACGGGACTTGGAACTGCCGTGGGCACGGCCGTCGGCGTGCTGCTGGAAGTTGGGGTAGGTGTGGGCGTGCCCGAAGGGGAGGCAGTGGGTGTTGCCGTGGAGGTAGGGGTAGACGTCGCCGTGGGCGTCGGCGTGGGCGTGCCTGAAGGGGTGGCGGTGGGTGTTGCTGTGGAGGTAGGAGTGAATGTCGCCGTGGGTGTCGGTGTGGGCGTGAACGTGAACGTGGCGGTGGGAAGGGGTGTGGGCAGTCCAGCCGGCAGGCAAACGCTATTGTTACGCGGGAAAATGGCGCCGTAGTTGGCGACAAGGAGCGTGTCCAGCCGCGCACTCGCCTCACGCGCCTCAAAGCGTATAGTGTGGCGTCCGGGCTCGAACGGAACCGCTGCCACAGGCATACCCTCCGGATGGACTCGCTCCCACTGCCAGTCCCACTTGTCGCCTTCAGCCCGGATCTCGTACTGGAAGCGCGGGCCGCCATCGATCGATACCCAGAAAGAATTCTGATCGAGCGCAAAGCCCATGGCCCGAACCCACAGATGATAAGAACTCGCTACCGGCACATCGAAGCTGAAGGTCACCGACCCCGCCGAATTCGCCTGTGCCGTGTACACGAACTTTCCTCCGCACGACCAGGGGGAGTTCCCGCGCTGGACAGGCGGGACGACCGTGGCGTTTTCGGCTTCCTGGTACCAGTGGAAAAGCGAAGGCGGCTGGAAGCGGTAGACGTAGAGTCCGGAATCGCCTGCGGCAACGAAAGCGAAGGCCACCCCATCGATGAGCTCGGCGGCGATGTCTTGGCCAAAGGCCGGTCGCGGATAGCGACCTACCTCTATCGGGAAGTCCGCGTCTGAGGTGTCGACGACGTGCAGCCCTGAGCTCCGGTCTACCAGGAATGCGTAGTGACCTGCTGTTGTCACCACTACGCCGGCCCCGCCAGCGGTGATCAGTTCGCCACGGGGGATCGGATGGCGCCAGTCGGTCAGGTCGACGACGGCCATCCCCACGCTGGTGTTGCCTGCGTAGAAGCCGTCAATTGCCATGTAACCGCGAGTGCTGTCGGCGTTCTCACGGACGACGATGTCACGTATCGGTCCGCCGCGAAACCACACACCCGTGTCCATCGGCTGCGAAGGCGACGCCACATTCACGATATTGAGGTAAGACGCATTGATGACGTAGGCAAGCGAACCCCGGACGTCCAGCCGTTCAACGTACTTACTTGGGTACACTCCCAGCGTCCGCGGATGCGCTGGATCAGCGATGTCGACCACACTCAACCCAAGCCAATAGGTGGTAACATAGGCATATCCGCTGTTGGCATCGCTGCCCAGGCTCACATCAGCTCTGGCGTAACTTGGCATGGGCAGAAAGCCCATTTCTGCAGGTGCAGCCGGGTTTGTGAGATCAATGATGTGCAGACCTGCACCTCGTTCGTGGTTCTCGCGCCACTCGCCTATCGCCGCGACGTAGGCGCGTTCCTGCCGGACTGCAATGGCCGTGTGGCCGCCATCGAGTGTCAGGCGCCCCAACGCTTGCAGCTGCCTGCCTTGCTCAAGCCGCCAGGTAGAGACCGCACCCATTTCTGCCAGATAGACATTCGTGCCGGAGGCAGCGACGCCTTGTGCCGGCGCCACCGTTTCGAAAGTCCCGACGAGCTGAGGACCGGCCGCAGCGGCGAAGTCGACGACGTTCAGTGCGTTACGCGGTGTGCTGTACAGGACAAAGTTGTTCTTGGTTGCCACGGCCATCGCCCATGTGCCGACCGGAAAGCGGCTGCCCAACTCCGGATGGTCCGGGTCCGAGACATCGATCGCGATCAGACTCCCAGCTTGAACGGCAAAAACCTGGTCGCCGGCAACGGCCAACCTGTCGAGTTCGTCCAACTGGATAAAGCCGCGGGCCACCGGATGAGACGCATCAGACACGTCGACAATCCGAAGTCCATTGGGAAACAGCTCGTTCCCAATGTAGGTATGTCCCTTGGTGAGATAGGCGCGACCCTCCACAACGCTGACATCAGACATGATACCCGGCTCAACATATTTCCCAAGCAGCAGCGGCGCGGCCGGGTCCGAAATGTCCACGATCGAAAGTTCGCCTGGTTCGGAGACGACAAAGGCCAGGGGCCCGGCGACGGTGACGCTGCTGGCAGAGACGCCGAACACGCTTTTGGTGACAGGCTGCGAAGGGTCGCTCACATCGAGGATGTGCAGCCCGGCGCCAGCTACGAGAACCGTCTGACCGCTGATGGCGACCTCGCTGGCTTCGCCTGGGATCGGGTGGGCGCCAAAATCAATGGGCGCACCTGGATTGGAGACGTCGAGCACGTGCAAGCGGTCGGCCTTGTGGTACCGCCAGTCAGAGTAAGCGGTATCGCCGACGATGACACTCACGAGGTTGCCAGAGATGTCCAAGTCGATGACGACCCCAGAGAGCACTGGGCTGCGCCCGATCATCTTGGGTGCGGCGGGGTCAGAAAGGTCGAGGATAACAACTCGCGGTCCAATGCCTACATAGGCGTAATCACCCTGAGTTGCGATGGCGTACGTGGCGCCACCTACTTGATCTACAAGCTCGACGTTGTAGGCCAAGTTGCCCTGCAGCGGCGCAGGATCGGCGGCGGTCGAGCTGACGGCGGATGCCGCAATCAGAAGCAGGAAGATCACTGTAAAGGTCACAACCCGATAACACTTCATTTTCGTCTCCTCATTGAGACCGGCGGGCCACTGGATGGAGCCCAAAGCGAAAGCGAATCAACGGCGCCGAGAACTCAACGGTCCGTGGTCATTGTCCCGGCGGCTCACGGGGACTTTACGTGGATTCACACAAAATGTAGGATAGCATCCAGAGTGATTGGCGTCAGCAAGCCACATTACCTATCTGTGTCTGCGAGCCAGTGTACGATGAGCAAAGAAAAGCGGGTGAACATCAGGCTGTCGGCAGTGGTTTGCTCACTCATCGGTATCGGGTGCATACTGTTGCTGCCTTTCCGATACCGATAGGGGGTCGTTTGATGATCGAATCACGCTTACTGGCCCGGCTCG
Organism: uncultured Caldilineales bacterium; assembly: GCA_964535455.1. Taxonomy (GTDB): domain Bacteria; phylum Chloroflexota; class Anaerolineae; order J102; family J102; genus SSF26. The sequence continues at coordinate 19,465 of CAZHTZ010000018.1, read as the reverse complement.
AAGAGAAGAAGTACCGATTCGACGCCCTTCGTCCACTGCCTTCGGCTGCGGTGCGCCGTCTCAACGAGCAGGTCACCGCAGAGTGGACCTATCACTCCAATGCCATCGAAGGCAGCACCCTCACGCTGCGCGAGACGATGCTCATCCTGGAGAGAGGCCTCACCATCGGTGGCAAGAGTCTGCAGGAGCACTTCGAGGTCATCAACCATCGCGATGCCATCGAGTATGTCGAGGTTTTGGCCGGCGGCAACGCGCCCATCACTGCTTTCGAGGTGCGACAGATCCATAAGCTGATCCTGACGCGCATCGACGATGAGAACGCCGGCCAGTATCGGAACCTGCCTGTGCGCATCGCCGGGGCAAGTCACCAGCCACCCGATGCCTGGGAGGTGCCACCTCCGACGCAGGAGTGGAGCGATTGGCTGAACGGTCCGGCGCTCGCACTCTATGCCGTTGAGGGCGCCGCTCTGGCCCACCATCGCCTGGCGGCGATCCATCCCTTCATCGACGGCAACGGCCGCACAGCAAGACTGGTCATGAACCTGCTGCTGATGCGCGCCGCTTATCCTCCGGCCATCATCTTGCACGAGAACCGGAGGCAGTACTACCGCGTTCTGGCGCAGGCCGACGCCGGCAAGGCGGCTCCCCTGGTCAATTTCGTGGGCCGAGCTCTCGAACGCAGCCTGAACTTGTATCTGGAGGCATGTACACCACGCTTCAGCCCGCCGGAGCCGGGTGATGAGTGGGTGCCGCTGGCCGAAGCAGCCCTGGGCACGCCCTACAGCCAGGAATACCTGAGTCTGTTAGCCCGAACTGGGCGGTTGGAGGCCATCAAACGGGGTCGCATCTGGTACACGACAGAGCGAGCGTTGGCAGCTTATCGCCTGTCGGTGACAAGCGCTCCATAGACCACCCGCGCCTGGGCGTGCTGGCGCCTCGCATGCACTTTGGCCGGGAATCCTTGTCTGTTTCTTCACCATCCGACACCAAGTTGATTCAAAGAGGCGGTGGGCAAGGCCTATGCGGAGCCCGAATTGAGCGAGGCCGACAAGGATAGCGGCAGGCTGGCGCATTGTCGGCGGGTTGCAGGTCTGGGATTGCGACAGCGACAACGCCGAGATTGCAAACGCACTGGGCATCCGGATTAACACCCAACAATTAGTTCCATCTGAGATACTATCTCGGACGGAACTATTTTACATGTAACAAATTGTGTGGTACACTAGGTCTCAGGTCAGAGAGACCCTTGGGAGGAACGAGACCATGACCTTCGTGGATCGCGAGCGTGAATTGGCCGCCCTGGAGCGGTTCTGGCACTCCGAGCGCGCAGAGTGCATTCCAGTCACCGGTCGCCGCCGGGTCGGCAAGACCTTTCTACTGGAGCACTTTGCCCAGGACAAGCGGGCCGTTTACTACCGCTGCTTTCTGACCGGAACTGCGGAACAGTTGCCCGCGTTCGGTCAGGCGTTAGCTGACCTGGCCGTTGATCCCGTGCTGAACGCACAGCCACCGACATCCTGGGCGGCTGTCTTTGCGCTCATCGAGCAGTTGGCGCGCCACGAGCGTTTGCTGCTCGTGCTCGACGAGGTTCCCTATTGGGCCGCGCGCGATGCCAGCTTGCCTTCCACGCTGCAGAACTGGTGGGATGCGCGAGGACGCACACTCAACCTCATGCTCGTGCTGTGTGGGTCAGCCGTGCAGATGATGGAGAGCCTCCTAACTGGGGCGGCGCCGCTGGCGGGCTGTATCACGGGGCGTCTGCCGGTGCGACCACTCGACTTCCGCGCGGCTGCGGGACTGGTGGGTTATGCCGATCCGGTCATGGCCTTGACATCTTACGGCATCCTGGGCGGCGTGCCGCTGTACCTGACCTTCTTTCGACCGGAACGTTCCCTGCGAGACAATATCCTCAATGCCATCGTCTCGCCATCGTCGCGCCTGTACGTCGAGCCGCAAGCTGTCTTTGCCGCGCACCACCAGGTGTACGATGCGCGCAGCGCACTGGCCGTGCTGCGCGCCATTGCCCATGGCAGACATCGCTGGTCGGACATCGCAGAAGCCTCTGGTGTAAGCACGTCAGCGCTCGCGCGCGTCATGGAACCGCTGATCGGTGATCTGAGCCTGGTCGAGCGCGTGCTGCCAGTCACCGAAACCCATCCGACACGGACCTACTACACCCAGTATCATCTGACCGACAACTTCTTCCGGTTCTGGTTCCGCTTCATCGAGGCGAACCAAGGCCACATTGAGTTCGGCGATGTCGAACGCATTACCGACCTTATCTTGGTCCGGCTGCCAGACTACATGGGGCTGCCCTTTGAGGCCATGTGCCGCGACTGGGTGCGGATGGCCAGTGTGGCCGGGCTCTTGACCCAGCGCGTCGGCAGGGTAGGCACCTGGTGGAATCCCGACCATCAGCTTGACATCGTGGGCCTGGACGAAGACGGCCGCGCCGCCATCCTGGGTGAAGCCAAATGGCACATCCAGCCGTTCAACTACCAGGAACTGGAACGTTATTTGGGGCATGTGCGCGTCCTGGGGAACCTGCCGCGCCCCGACACCCTGCACCTGCTTTTTGCCAGGGCCGGCTTTGCTGACGACGTGCTGCGCTGGGCCAGTGCGAACAATGTCCGGTTGTTGACGCCGGAGAATATGCTAGAGTAGCTTTTGCAGCAGACTGCTAGAATCTCCCCAACCGTACCGCTTCTTGCTCCAGCTTGAAACCGCGTTGGAGCATGTGCGCGATGACCGGTTGCAGGTCGGCCAGCGAGGCGGCGCCCTGAAGACGGGCGAGCACGCGGCGATCGTGGTCCGTCAGGGGTCGTCCCCAGCGGGTATGGGCCTCAAGCGTGGCAATGTCCATATGGTAGGGTGCAAACCGCGGAGAGATGCGCTTGCGAAGCTGCGCCAGGATGTTCAGCCCGCCGCCGTCCAGATCGGCCCAGACGTGCAGCGGCAGGCCGGCGGGCAGGGTATCCGATAAGCAGGCCAGCAGATGGCGAACCGGCGGCGCCGGGTTGCCCCACAGGCACAGCACCGCCAGTCGCTCCCCTTCGTAGCGGATTAACTCATAGAAGGACGCCAGATTCTCCACGCAGACGACGCGATCGACTTGGGTGGGATCCACCGCCGCCCGCCGCACCCGCGCTATCATCAGCGACGGCACTCCAACCGATGGGTAGAAACCGTCCAGCGTGATAACCTGCCCATCGGCGCCAACCAACTGCCACGGCCCGGACAGAAATACGTGCGTCGGGTTGGGCACCAGGCCCAGCTCGCGCAGCGCTTCGTCTGCCGTCAGCCCACCCCAACCGGGGCCGTGGCGCCGCGCCAGGGTGGCCACCGCTGCCTTCAGGACTTCGAAGCGCTTGCTGTCGTTGAATGTGCGGGCACTAAAGACGCGGTAGGGCGTTTCTTCTCGCGCCTCAGTCAGGGCGACGAGCGCGGCAAGCAAGTCGCGGTTGAACTCCCGGTCCGCCAGGGTAAACGGGGCAGGCGATCTGCCAGCGCGTAATTGGGCCATGACGTGACCCACCGCCTGCCAGCGCCAATCACCTTCAGGGAACCGGAACCGATCCCCAAGCAACAACTCGCGCAACGCCGCGGCCTGTGCCGCCACGGGATCGCGACCGAGCCAGGGAAAGAGTTCGGCGGCGCGCTCTAGGAGCAGCGTCACCGCCTCCAGCAGGTGTCCAGCCTCGCCAGGCTGCCAGACCAAGCGCACGAAACTGTGCTGCGCCAGCGCCTGCAACTGCTCGTTGGCCGTGTGCCGTGGGGCCGGGTCAAGCTGGCTGGCATATCCAGGTAGCTCCAGCTCGGCCAGCCGTACGCGGATGGCGCGCGCAAACGGCCGTGCCGGGTCGTGGCGCTCGTAGATGTCGAGCAGGGCGTTGAGGACAACAGCAACTTCGGCGGTGGGGACAAATGGCAGAGACATAGGTGTCAGGTGTCAGGTGTCAGGTGTCAGGTGTCAGGTGTCAGGTGTCGAGTCCGACTTCTTCTAGCTTGCGCTTGTCGATCTCCAACACGAACGCGTGGTTGTCCTGCCGGACGACGGTGCGGACGCTGTCCACGTGAGGCAACAGACCGCCGGCCTTGTCAGGTGGGGTTGCCAGTAGGACTTGCAGGCCGGTATCCACCATGAATCTGAGGGCGCTGGCGGTGCGCGCTGTATCCATCTTGCCAAACGCCTCGTCGAAGAGCGCCAGGCGGATGGTGTCAGAGGGCCGCTGCTGGTTGAGGCGATAGGCCTGGGCAAAGCTGGCAGCCATGGCCACATAGAACGGCGTAGTGGTCTCACCGCCCGATTTCTTGGCACTGATCTGGCTGTGCAATGCGCGGTCACCGTTGGGGTAGTGGATACGGATGTCGTAGGCCAGGTAGTTGCGGTAGTCCTGCAGGCGGCGTAGTTCCTCCACCCGTTCGTCGTCGGCGCCAATGGTGAGGCGCTCAAAAAGGAGATCCCAACCTTCCTGGTGCTTGCGCCGGAAGTCGGAGTCAAACAGCGATGCACCCAGCACAGCCTGGCTATCCATCACCATATCGTAGACACGACGCACTTCGGGCGCGGGGTTGGTGATGAACTCGTAGCGCTCGCCGCCGAAGCGCAGTTTGTTCAGCGTCGCGTTCAGGTGGTCAAGCTGGCTGCGCGCGTCCTCGATCTGCTCGCGCAAACGGTGGATAAAGTTCTCCACCAGCTCCTGCTCGGCCAGGCCGCGCTGGCGACCTACGCGCTCCTCGTACTCCGGCAGCTCCGATTCGACGTACCGTTGCCGCTCGGAGGTGTAGCGGCCCGCATCCTCGTTGCTGTCGTAGCCGAAGTCGTGGCGCAGGCTGTAAGCCTGTTTGGCCTCGCGCAGCCGATCGCGACTCTTGGCCTCAGCCGCGGCATAGTCTCCTTCGTAGCGTGTGGCGTTTTCAAGCACCACTTCCAGCGCCTGCCGCTCTCGACGACGGGAGTATTCTTTCTCGGCCTCTTCCGCCATGTCCCCCGCCTCTTCCAAAACCACGTACTGCTGCGCGGCCTCGACAGCCGTGGCGCCTTCCCGTTCGAGACTCGGAATGACGTCGCTCTCGAGGGTCTGGACCTGCCGTCGCAGGTCGCCGATGCTCTGATCAGTCTGCGAAAGGCGGTCTTGCACTGCATTGGCGGCCGCCCGAGCGCTATGCACTTCGGCTTGCAGTGCGGCAATGGTGCGGGTGTCCAGTGCGGTCAGCTCGGCACTCAGGGCGGCTATCGAAGCCTCCAATTGCGGCAGGCGTGCCAGCTCGGGCAAGTCGTGTTCCAGGTCGATGAAGTGGCGCAAGCGATCGCGCGTGAGATTCAGTCGTTGCTCCAGGCCGGCCGCACGGGTCGCCAACGGCGTCAGCTCCTCACCTACCGCGGCCCGCCGCCCCTCTCGCTCCGCGATCTGCCTGGGAATGGCGCGGGCGCCGATGAACCAGCGGCGGTAATGGCGCGGATCGAGGTGGCTGGTGCTGTAGTTTCGCCGCACGAAGCACTCGCGGGTGACGGCTGCACGATGCTTGCGCAGGTCTTCCAGGGTATCGACCTTGGTGAGACCGCCGAGCATCAAATCCACGTAGGCGCGGGCGACAAGATGATCGGTCTGTACTTCGGCGGCCAGACTGTCGGGCTTGCTGCCCCGGAGTTCCCCGTCGCGGACAGCGCCCAGAATGCGTTCACCATCAGGCAGCCCGACGCCATGGAGGTCGTCTTTGAGACGGCGGGAGCGGTAGATGCGCACGGCGTCGTCGTAGTGCGCGGGCGGCACCAAGAGATGGAAGCGCGCCGCGCCCAACACCCCCTCCGCCGCGTCCTGCCAGCCTTCGTCGGCGATCTTTAGGCCCTGGCAGAGGTAAACTACCTCGTCTGGTCCCAGGCCCAACTCGGCGCGCAGCAGGCGGCGCAGGCGAGCGGCGGCAGGCGCCTCGGACTCGTAGCTGGCGTCGCGGTCGCCGGTGCGAAGCTGGGCAATCTCCCGCTGGAGGCGCTCGTCCTCTTCATGCAGCGCTCGCACCTTGGCGGTCAGGAGGGCGCGTTGGTCGGCGTAGGCGTGGCCGAGGGATTCGATGGTCGATTGCAGCCGGCGAATTGTGGACTGCAGCTCGCTGACTTCTGAAGGCGACAGGCCTATGGCTCTTGGTTCGGCACGAGCCACAAAGGTCTCGATTTCTGATGGAACGGGTTCGTCATCGGCGAGGAGCAGGTCCTGTAGCGAGCGCAGCACTCGGACCTCGGTTGCCAGGACAGCGTCGAGATCGGTCTCGCGGCGGCGGAGAGCGACGCGATCGGCTTCCTGCTGGGCCATGGCAGAGTGTAGTTCGTCTTGGCGAGTGGCAGTGCGGTCGGTCTGGAGGGTGATCTGCGCCTGGAGCAGGGTCTCCTGGGCAAGCTTGAGACTCTCCTGGAGCCCATCGCGGGTCATCTCGGTGCGTTTCAAAGCCAGGTCGGCCTCGTCGCGCTGGAACCGGCACCGCTTGAGATCTGCCAGGACTCGGTCGGCTCCCGCCTGGCGCTTCACGAACCCGTTGGTGAGGCGGCGGCGCCGGTTGGCGAGCCGCTCGGCATCGTGCTCTTCGATGCGGTCGAGCTCTTCGATGCGGCTCTTGATGTCGGTCACGAGGCCCTCGAAGTGGCGCAAGGTCTCCAACTGTTCTTGCAGTGTCTTGACATCCACCAGGGCCTCGTCCAACAGGTAGTTGTGGACGAAGTCGCGGATGTTGGTCAACGGACTGAAGGCCACTCCCTTGACGATCTTGGCCGGGAAGGTGTCGCGGAGCTGGCCCAGGCGGTTGAGCAGGTGGAAGCGGTAGTCCTCCAGCCGGGAGAACACCTGGCTGCGGCCGCCGCTGGGCAACGCGAAGTGCTCAAGGTGGCGACGGAAGGCGCCGGTGTCGAAGAGCTGGCCGGGGGCCTTGAAAAACCAGGCATCGTTCAACTCGGCGTTGTGGACGATGAAATAGATGACGTCGGGCGCATGGTTGTCGGCGTAGGCATCCACGAGGGCGCCGTGGACGAAGCAACTGCCGTCGGGGTTGGTGAATTCCAACGCCACGAGACCGGTGCAATCACCGCGCAGATAGCGCTGTCCCTCGGTGCCCATCTCCCCGCGCACATAGGAGCCGAGCGTGCGGCGGCTACCCGCCATCGCCGCCTGGTTGAACTTCACGTCGCGCTGCCCACCCACCAGGGCAAACTGCACGGCGTCGAGGATTGTAGACTTCCCGGCGCCGTTGACGCCGATGAAATAGGTGGTGCCCTGGCAGGTAATGGTGGTGTCTGCGAAGAGGTGCCAGTTGACCAGGCGGATACGAGTGAGGTGTTTCATGCTTCATCCTCCGCAGTTCCCCCCTCCGTGCCGCTCACCCGATACCTGCGCACCCAAGCCTCCATCTCATCCGCCGTCTGCACCGGCAGGATCATTTTGAGCGAGCCGCGCAGACGCAGGCGGGCTTCGCTGTCGCGCACGTTGATGCTGCGGCCGTCGAGGGTGTCCACCAGTCCCAGCTTGCGCAGGCGGCGCAGGATATACTCGTACTGAAGGACGCCCAGGTCGCGTTCCTTGCCGGTGATAGTGCGATACTCCTCGCGCACCTCACCGATGGTGGTGACAGGATCGGCCGCGAGGTGCAAATGCTCTGCCTGCTCCTCGTACAGCTTGCGCAAAACGACGATCATGAGTGATTCGTCGAGCTTGTGACGCGCCCGGCAGTAGCTATAGGCGGACACCACTTGAAAGATGCGATGGTAGTTGTCGTGCAACAGAGTGAAGCCTGTCAATGCCAGGCAAGCTTCGAAGACGGGGCGGTGACGGGAAACGGTGTAATAGTCGTCCTTGCCGGCTTCCACATCCTGATAGAGGAAGGTCTGGCCCAGCAGCCGATTGATGATGCGCGGCACGTCGCCGCGGGTTCGTTCAGGCAAGCCGGTGGATTCGAGGAGAGTATCGGTATTGAATAGCATGGTTGGTCACCTGGTAGACATGTGAGCGTTCTTCAGCAGCACAAAGGGTTGCACAAGATAGGGGCCGATCGCAACCGGCACACCCGGCGCCGGCTCGACGCCGTAGTTGACCTCCGGGTGGTGGCCATAGGCCACGGTGAAAATGGCCCACTGCATGTCGGCGAAGAACTCGGACGGCAGCTCGTTGACGTGCAGTCGCGAATGGCCGTTTAGGAACCGGCCGACGAACTGCTGGATCTTGTGCGGCGTGATACCGGCGTTGATCTCCCGCATGGCGACCAGGCGCAACGCCTCGGCGTCGCCTGGGTCAAGCCACGGCTTGACAATGAGGGCCGGGTCGAACGGCGCCCGGCCTGCCGGCATGGTGTAGAAGCTATCGATATCGGCAGCGAGTACGGGGGTCTGCCTGGGTGCAGGGGCATCGTCAGGCAGGAACGCCAGCTCGCCATCCTGTAGCCGCGCCAATCCCTGCGCCAACTTGGTCAGCCGCTCCTTGAAATTGCCATCGGCGCTTCCCAACTGGTAGCGCACCTGGCGCAGCGAAGTGCGCAGGTATTGGGCGTGACGGCGATCGATCTCGGCCAGAAGCGGATCGAGTCCAACCAACTGCTCGACGATGAAGCGCAAGGCATGGACGATCTCGTTCTCGGCCTGCGCAGGCGTCAGCCGGCGCTGCATTGCCAGGTCACTGGCGGCGTGGTCGAGCCACTCACCGTCCATCAGCCACGACTCCAGCCGGTTGATGATGTCACGGCGGTAACGGGAGACGTGGTCACTGGTTTTCAGGGCGTGGTAGGCAACGCCCAGCGCGTGTGAGTAGTCGTCGAACTGCATCCGCATCAGCTCCGGCACGGTCTTCTCTTTGGTGACATGCTCGGTATAGCGCCGGATGTTCTGGTTGAGCTCATTGAGGCCACGCACCATGCCGCGCACGTTTTCGTACGCCTGCGTGACGGCCAGCGCCGGGGAGAATCCCTCGTGCTCGCTGCTGAGCAATTGGTGGGCGGCGTAAAGATCACCCGAGTACTCTCGAGGCTTATTCTGGCCGATGGTGCGGAAAGCTTCTAACAGCGTGAAGGCGTAGTGAGGCAGGATGACGTACTCGGTGTAGTCGGCTTGCTGCTCCCTCTCGATCCAGCCGGACTCGGCCAACCGGCGTAACATCCAGCCCGCATACTCCTGCAACGATTTCTCGCCTGTAACGCCGGAGTCGTCATCCGTCGCCACCGATGCCGCGACCTCGGCGGCAGCCTGGGCGTCCCCCAGGTAGTCCACGATCTCGGCCAGCACAACTTCCCGCGTCAGGCCGAAGCGGTTGAACTCTGCAAGATCGTAGATACGCAGCAACACGGCCATGTGGTGGCGCTGCAGGCTTGCGAACCGGCCGGTGCCCAAGATGTTGAAAAGCTGGGGCGGCAAACTGTCGAAGGGGTTAGCATCAGGCATGGTTGGTTTGCTCGTTTGTTGCATGGTCAGTGGACCCCTTGCCATTCCACACCAGGATGTCGCTTGGCGTGCAGCCAAGTACGCAGCACAGGCTGGCCAGCGCATCCAGGTCGACGTAGCGCGCCTCGCCGGCATCGATGCGGTACACGAGGTCTTTGGGCACGGCTGCCCGCGCTGCCAGTCCGCGCAAGGTGACGCGCTGGCCGGTGGCGGCCTGCAGCCGGCCCAGGAGGATGGTCAAGCGATTCGCAGTCACAATCTCAGACATGGTGGCTTTCGAGAGTCGAACATTTGTTCTATCTAGACGGAATATACAGCCGTTTGACACGTTTGTCAAGAGGAATGTGCGGATAAATCGACGAAGCGAGCGCTGGAGGCCAGTCGCCGGTCGGCTTCAGATACCCCAAGGCTGGTCCCTCTATCGGGAAGGTAATCCAACTTCCCGATCATCCAAGTTCCAGACCAAGCTCGGCCAACGATCGGATCGGCGCGCGATAGCCATGATTTCGCATGTCCGCCAGCAACTGGTCAGCTTGCGACAAGGACAGATGGCGCGCTTGCACTAGCCTGGCGAGCAGGCCCAGCGTGCCCGAGACGGGTACACCATGCTCCGCAGCAAGCCTCCGTGCAGCGAAGTCGTCTGTCAGCATGGTGCAGTGCCGGAGGATGGCCATGGCCAGGCATTCGGCTTCACCGGCGTCGACCCGATCGAGAAAGGTAATTGCCAGTCCCTCTTCCTCTGGCTCCGGCTTCACTACCGTCAGCCAGCGCCAGTCGCATCGTGGTACGAGTCCGAGCACCTCGCCCATTCGGAGTTCGGCCATGACGTTGGGTGCAGTGATCGCTGTCGACCCAAGGATCATGGACAAGAGTTCAGGCTGCTGGACGTGAGCGAAGTTGCTCAGTACGGTTGTATCCAGGACTTGGCAGGTCATTGTTGGACAAGTGTATCAGCGCAGGGCCACGAGTTCGGCCTGCATGTCCTCTGCATCGGTCGGCCCTAACCGTAAGCTGATACCGAGCCGGTTGAA
>CAZHTZ010000018.1:0-9012 GCA_964535455.1 uncultured Caldilineales bacterium | reverse complement strand
CGTCCCAGGCTGATGTCTCCATCCAGATAGGCCGCCACGACAGAATCCCATGCTGCCTGTACATTATCGCCAGCAGCCTGGACTGCTTCTTGCACCTGTGCTTCCGTCAGACCTCTGGAGGGCTGGTCAGTTGACAGGATGGGTGCTTGCGGGCGCGAGCGATAGCCGGCCGCAGCGCGCAAGAGGCGATAGTCGAACACATCCAGAAGCACCGCCTCTTCCTCGCCATAGCTTTCCACAAACACGGGCAATCCACGCCGCGCCGACTCCAGAGCCTTGCGGCTTTGCCTTGCCAGTTCGGTACGTGAAACCACGGGATACAAGGTCATCGTCTAAACTCCTGAAGGAATATGTACACATATTACGCAGAATACAGAGTATGCGCAAGATACAGGCGACGAGGGAGAACAAGTGCATCCGCCCCGGTAAGCACAGCTGCACAGCAGGGCTTTTCAAAAGTCGCGTCCGCGAGCTGACGCTCATTCCTGTACTTGCAGACCAGACCAGACCAGACTATACTAGTGGCAGCTAGATCGAAAGGAGCCGAATCGCAATGCATATCACCAACATATCGGATGCCAAGGCGAGTCTATCCAAGCTAATCGAGCAGGTCATGCAGGGTCAAGAAGTTGTCATCGGCAAAGCCGGCAAGCCCGTGGCCAAGCTTGTACCGTACGATGTGGATACAAGTCCACGCCAGCTGGGAGCTGGCAACTGGAAAGGCAAGATCTGGATGGCCGATGATTTCGACGATCTGCCGGAAGAGATCTTGGCGTTGTTTGCGGGTGCGGCAGAGAATGAACCTACTCCTTGACACCCACGCCTTCCTGTGGGCACTGGACAATGCTCCGTCGCTATCGCCAGAGGCTCGCGCAGCCATCACAAACGGCAACAATGTCGTCTTCGTGAGCGCGGCAACGGCTTGGGAGATTTCGATCAAAAAAGCCCTCGGCAAGCTCCGGGTTCCGTCCGGTGATTACCTGGATGAGCTGAGACGCCATCGTTTCACCCCACTGGATATCACAACCGAGCACGCCCTCGCCATTGAGAGCCTGCCGCCGCATCATGCAGACCCGTTTGACAGAATGCTAGTGGCGCAGGCCCAGGTCGAAAAACTGACGCTGGTCACGCGCGATCCAAGGATGAGAGCCTATGCAGTACAGACCATCGAAGCGTGAGAACCCGGCGTGCGGTCACTGAACCCCCCAACGCACATCTGTTCGTTTAGGAGGGCGAGGCACCTTGAGCGTTAGGTTTCTGGGCGAGCATCCCCTTCCCGAAGTTTGAGAACGAAGACGAAGAACGCGACTGGGTGCGGTTCAAAGTTTCGCGCGGAGACATAGTTCGGCGCTGCTACCGGGACTGGCCACCTGACGCCTTGGGCGTTACACCTGTTTTCGTAGTGGCGACTTCAGTCGCTTGAGCGGCAAGGCAACGACTAAAGTCGTTACTACGAGTGGCCGAACGCTGGTGCATCGCACAGCTATCGGTCCGCCGGGTCTGGCGACCCGGCTGGAACAGAGTCCCCGTGGCGACTGCGCAAAAACGTGCACCGCACCCGTTTCAAGGCCTGCAATTGACAGCTCGCACCCCATGACGGTACGATACCTTACGCAATCGCCGAGCGCCGCCAAGCGGCGCAGGCGATAGCTCGACGCCATCCCTGTTGCGCTCATACGTTGTCGAGGGTGTGATGCTGGACCTATCCTGGATCAATAGCCTGCCCGAGCCGACCAGGAGTATCCTCATCGGGGCACTGGGCAATTTCGCTGCCGATATGGCAGGCCGTCTCATCAACGCAGGCGGCTATGCTGTCAAGAAAGCGTTTGCACCGGAACCGAAGCAGAAGGCGCTGGAGAGGGCGATGGCGCAGGCTCTCCTGGTGACGGCGCATGGCCTGACAGACGATCCTGACCTGTTCCAGCACTACCTGGGGCTGCTGGGTGAGTGGACGGCAAGAGAGGCCGTGACCGGGGAGCTTTCGCAAGTAATCGACCCCCGCCCGGACACGACGCTTGACCTGGCTCTGCTGACAGAGGAGTTCGAGGCGCTGGACTATGAACCGGAGCTTCTGCACGAGGAACTGGATTTCCCGGAGGTGGTTGGCCGCTTCGTGGCAGCGTTCTACGATGCCGCCGCCGGGGAACCGGAACTACAGGAGCCGATCAAGATCGGGCTGCTGCGTGGCATCGCCGAGCGGGCGGAGCAGCAGGTGCAGGAGAATCGCCGCCAGAACCAGGAGTTAAAGAAGCATACCGAGCTGCTGGAGCAAATCTTGGTTGGCGTTAGGGCAGGGGATGGAGAACGGTCGGCCTCCGCCGGCGAACTGAGGCAGGCCACTGACCAGTACCTGAGGTACACGGTTGAACGGTGCCAGTACCTCGACTTGCGTGGCATGGGTGTGTCCGACCGTATTGCCCTGCGCTTGCCGCTGCTTGAGATGTATGTGCCATTGCGGGCGCGCGTCGATTTACCCAGGGGCGAGACCTGGGCCAGAGATTTGCATCTTGCCGGACGGCCGCTGAGCCAGGATGAGATGGAGGCCGTTGGCGAAAGGTTGAGCGAGCCACTACCCGTCATCGATCTGTTGCGTAGAGACGACGGTCTCGTCATCCTGGGCGACCCCGGAGCCGGAAAGACTACCTTCTTGAAGTACGTGGCCCTCTTGTTGGCCCTGGGTCGCGGCGAGGAAGTCGGGCTGCCAGGCCGCTTGCCCATCCTCGTGCCTCTTTCGGCCTATGCCAATGCCCTGGCCAAAGGCGACGTCCCGCTGGGCGAGTTCATCTGCGACTACTTCCGCAGGCGGGGCATTGACGGGCGATTCGAGCCGCTGCTAAATGATGTACTGGCGCGCGGTAGAGCGCTGCTCCTGCTGGACGGCCTCGATGAGGTCAGGGCTGTCGAACAGCGCAAGCTCGTCGTTGACCGGGTGGTAGACTTCTTCACAACCCAGCGGGCGCTCGGCAACCGTTTCATCCTCACCAGTCGGATTGTCGGCTATCGCGATGTCCGTCCCGTTGCCGAGGGGTTGAGAGAATGCACCCTGGTGGATTTCGATGCGACGGAGATCGAGTGGTTCGTGAACAAGTGGACGGCTGCCGTGGAGCGCGCGGTGTCGGGACAGACGGCGATCGCCGTCCAGGATGCAGTGCGCGAGCGCATGGAACTTCTCGACGCCGTCAGGCGCAATCCGGGCGTGCAGCGCCTGGCGGCAAACCCCCTGCTGCTGACCATCCTGGCGCTGATGAAGCGACAGGGCATCGTCTTGCCCGAGCGGCGGGTGGAGCTTTATCAGAAGTACGTGGAGACGCTGCTCAGGCACTGGAATCTAGCCCGAGGACTTGACCGCTCACCAGCACCCGACCTGGATGTGGTGGAGACGCTGCGTGTGCTGGCGCCCCTTGCCCTGTGGATGCACGAGACCAGTCCCGGCGTGGGGTTGGTGAAGCAGGCGGCACTGCAACGCAGGCTTGTAGAAATCATCCGGGAACGGCAAGTCACGGACCCGGAGAAAGCGGCGCGGCAGTTCCTGGAGGACGTCCGTGAGCATACCGGACTGCTGCTGGAGCGCGGCCCTCGCGAGTATGGCTTCATTCACCTTACCTTTCAAGAGTACCTGGCGGCAGTGGCTCTGGCTCAGCAGGGCCAGCAGGACGTTGCCCCTGTTGTCGACGCACTGGCGGCGCACATCGACACAGAGACCTGGCGTGAGGTAAGCTTGCTCAGCGTCGCCTATGTGGGCATCATCCAGCAGCGTGACGAGGCTGCGTCTGCCATCCTGCTGGCGTTGATAGAGCGCGCACCGGGCGAGAGGGGAGCGGCGGCGGTATTGGCTGGGAGTGCCCTGCTCGACGCTGGTCCGGGCGGCGTCACCGCTGCCGGTCGCGAGAGGGTGATCCAGGCACTGAACAAAACCATGATCGATCGCCGTGTGGCACCGAGGTTGCGTATGGACGCCGGGCTGGTTTTGGGTCGCCTGGACATCGACCCGCCGGGCCTCGACGACTTCGTGCCGGCGCTGGGGGAGCGGAGCGACTGGGGCTTCCACATCGGCCGCTACCCGGTCACAAACAAGCAGTACCGGCGCTTCGTGGAGGCGGGAGGATACGACGTCAAGCAGCCGTGGTGGACGGAGAAGGGCATTGATGAAATCGAGAAATGGGAAGGCGGCCAGTGGCTACAGGGACCCAGGTGGCGGGACGACGACCGCTTCAACCAGCCGACGCAGCCTGTGGTGGGCGTGAGCTGGTACGAGGCCAACGCCTTTTGCCAGTGGCTTACTGTCGAGCTGCAACGGCAGGGCGTCCTGGACGGCAGCCGGGAGGTGCGCCTGCCCACGCAGGAGCGGTGGATGCAGGCGGCGGGCAAGGGCGTCTATCCCTGGGGCGACGAGTTCGACCCGGCAAAGGCCAACACGAAGGAGAGTGATCTGGGACAGACGACCCCTGTGCACATGTACCCAGACGGCATCACCCGTGAGGGCGTCTGGGACATGGCTGGCAACATTTGGGAATGGACGGCGGACGTCGACACAGACGGCATACCCTGGCTCAAGGGAGGCGCATGGTACTGGGACAAAGAGAGGGCCAAGTCGGCCTCCCGCAACTGGTACTACCCGATGAACAGGGACTACGGCAGCGGCTTTCGGGTTGTGGTCGTCCCCATCTCTCGTGTCCGGTCCTGAATTCTGTTTTTCTGTCTTCTGATTTCTGATCGCCGCCAGACCACGGAGGGATGATGGGCAAGGTCTACCGCCACCTGTACCCGCAGGTGTTTGCCTGGGAGAACCTGGTGCGGGCCTGGCGCAAGGCCCGCAGGGGGAAGCGCGGGCGGGCTCCAGTGGCCGCTTTCGAGCAGAACGTGGGGGAGGAGCTTGTGGCGCTGCAATTGGAACTGGAAACCCTCAGCTATCGACCCGGCCCTTACGCCAGCTTCACCGTGCACGAGCCAAAAAGGCGACTGATCAGCGCCGCCCCTTTTCGCGACCGTGTGGTGCATCATGCCCTCTGCAACGTGATCGAGCCGCTGTTCGAGCGCCGGTTCATCGCCGGCAGCTACGCCAACCGGGTGGACAAGGGCACCCATGCCGCCCTGGACCGCTGCCAGCATTTCGCCCGCCGCCATCGCTATGTCCTGCAATGTGACATCGAGCAGTTCTTCCCGGCCATTGATCACGCCGTCCTGTTGGAGACGATGGGAGCGGTCGTGGTCGACCCCGACGTGATGTGGTTGTGCCGGACCATTCTCGCCGGTGGGGAGGGTGTCCTGGACGGCGAGTACGAGATGCGCTATTTCCCCGGCGATGACCTGACGGCCGCCTGGCGAACCAGAGGGCTGCCCATCGGCAACCTGACCAGCCAGTTTTGGGCCAATTGCTACCTCAACCCGCTCGACCATTTTATCAAGAGGGAGCTGCGGTGCAGGGCGCATTTGCGCTTTGTGGATGACTTTCTGCTCTTCGCCGACGACAAGCCCACACTCTGGGCCTGGCGCAGCGCGATCATCGACTTCCTTGCTGGCCTGCGGCTCACCCTGCACGAGGCCCGCTGCCACCCCCAACCCATGACCGAAGGCATTCCCTTCCTCGGCTTCGTGGTCTATCCCCATCATCGCCTTTTGAAGCGGCGCAAGGGCATCGCCTATCGCCGCCGCCTGGACGGCCTGCTGGCGGCGTACGGACAGGGAATGATACCACTGGCGACGGTGACAGCCTCGGTGCAGGGATGGGTGAACCATACCCGTTATGGAAACACATACGCTCTGCGAAAGGCGCTGCTGACTCACCGCCTCGTTCCCCGACCCCTCGCCCATGAAAGAATCACCCATCTTCACCCGGACCCATGACCTGCTGCTGTGGCTGCTGGGCGCCACCCGCAAGTTTCCACGCGAGCAGCGCTTCATGCTGGCCCAACGCCTGGTCGACCAGGCGTTCGCCCTTCAAGACGCCCTCGTGGCCGCTGGCATCGACCGCCAGGGGCAGCAGCGGCACCTGCAACGGGCCGATATGGCGCTCGTGGGGCTGCGCAAGACGCTGCTGCTGTGCCTGGACCTTGATCTCCTGCAGGAGGGGCAGTATCGTCACGCCAGCGCCATGACGGCCGAGGTGGGCAGGCTGCTGGGCGGCTGGCAGAAGGCGCAGCCCTTGACAGCGCCCCCCTGAGGGAGCGCCGGCCCGACCCAAGCGCCGTATCGCAGGTGCAGGGGCCGGGCCTCAACGCTATGCGCCCGGTAGAGCCCGTCCGCCCTTGGGTGGACACCCTACCGGCCAGGACCGGGGCGCGCCATCTCTCGTGTGAGCCTCGGGGCAGCGGCGTCCGCGAGGAACGGCGCTGCCCATTTCCGGCGGGGAGGAGAGGCGTGGACGACCACAACCCGAAAGCCGTTGTTGTTGTTCCTGTTCATCGGGTTGTTCCTGTTGCGGGAGGCCGTGTCGCCCCGGCCCTGCAAGCGGGCCGCGATGGCCCGAATTGCCGTGAACCGGGAAAATCGATCGCTGCGCTCCCAGGAGCGCAGCGAGTTCAGAAGATCAGAATACAGAAATCAGAAACCAGCAGCCAGAACTAGGCACGAGAGATGGGGACGACCACAACCCGAAAGCCGTCGTTGAAGTACCTCGGCCATCGGGTAGAACCTGTCGCGGGAGGCCGCCGTGGCTCCGTCGGCGGAGGTCCACTCGGAGCCGCCGCGCAAGACGCGGGTCTCATTGCCCGTCTCCTGGGTGCGCTCGGGTCGCTCGTATTCGTTCAGACACCACTCCCAGACATTGCCGCTCATGTCAAGCAGGCCGTAGGGAGATGTTGCATGGGGGTATATGCCGACAGCGCTCGTCTTGTTCAGGCGATGGGGGCCACGGTTGCCTTCCTGCTCGTCGATGTTGGCGTAGCCTTCGAGGTAATCGTTGCCCCACGGATAGACGCGACCGTCATGGCCCCGGGCTGCTTTCTCCCACTGCCATTCTGTGGGGAGGGTGATGCGCCAGTCCACGCGCCGGCGTAGGGATGCTGGCAACAGGTCGGGCGTCCTTTGCGCCCTGGCGCTCAGCCAGCGACAGAAGGTAAGAGCCTGGCGCCAGGTGACATTGTCGCGAGGGTGACTCCAGAACTTGAAGTACTGGTCATACCGCGCAGCAGACTCGCTCTCGGGCAGGCCCTGCCACCATTCGGCGCTGGCAGCGCCGTCGGCGGCGTCGAGAAAGGTCTGGAACTGGGCGTGGGTGA
The DNA here is from genome assembly GCA_964535455.1 of uncultured Caldilineales bacterium. GTDB lineage: Bacteria > Chloroflexota > Anaerolineae > J102 > J102 > SSF26. The sequence continues at coordinate 1,795 of CAZHTZ010000018.1, read as the reverse complement.
TGGGATAGCGGGCGATCCAGAAGTCAGACTCCACCCGCTTCTCCTTGTCCTGATAGAGGAATTCCCTCTGCCCGCTTGCCGTATCGGCCTCGGGTATGTACACCCACTCCACGTCGGGAAGGCCGTCAGGCCGCAGGCCCACGCCCCGGCGATGGTCGTGACCTGGAAAGGGGCCGGAACCGAGGAGTTCACCGGCAAGATTGCGCTGTTCAGGCGTGAAGCGTTCCGGGTCCACGAGCATGGCGGCGGCGGCTCTCTCCAGCGCCCCTTGTCCCTGCTGCCTCACCAGGTGCTGCGCATCGATCAACAGGCCGTGAGATTGCACGGCGGGGAGTTCAAACAAGTTCTGTTGTCTGGTCGCCTGGAACGCCAGGGCGGCGGCCTCGGTCGCAGTGCCCTCCACCACATAAGGCTCAACGAGGGCCACGAGCAGACGCCAGAGGTCCTCCTCTCGCTTGTTGGCCATCAGTTCATCTGTTGCCAACAGGAGAACGTTTTCCCACACGTCCGGCCGGGTGAGTAAACGTTCGATCAAGCCAGCGGGAAAGCGTCGGTCATCGGCGACGGGGGGTTGGCGCTGTTCTGGGTTAAGGCAGGTAAGCTCACAGGCTGCCAGATGCTCCTGAAAGCTGCGGTGCATGAAGTGAAACAGGCGTGGGGCAGGGGCCACCAGGATGCCGACCTGTTGCGAGAGGTAGTCGGAGACGTCCTGGGGAATGGCGCGCACATCGGCGTCATACAGGATTGTCGCCAGTCGATTGCCCTCGAACAGGGTCGTATCTTGCCCCGGCTCGTACTGCTCCTGTACGGTGCAGGCCAAAGTCTCCAACACGGCCCGCAACCGCGCCGGCGGCACGCCCAACTTGTCGGCCACGGAAGGGTCAGGGGCGCGGCGGCGGGTCCAGCGACCCAACAACAGGTCGACCGAACGGCGATAGAGGTCGGGTTTGCTCTGGGGGAGACGGCGGTCGCCAGGCGGCGCATTGAGCCATAGGGCCGCCAACATCGTGAAGAAGAGGGGCGTGCCGCGCATGGTTTGTTCGATGCTATCGTCGCCGATGGCTTGTATGAAAGCCTTGGCCTCTTCCTCAGTCTGCTCAACCCCCACAACCGAAAACAGAGCCTGCGCCAACTGGCGCAGGCGGCCGAATTCGAGCGTCTCCAATTCAGCGCGTCCGAAGCCCGGCAGCGCCCACTCGCCACGGCGATAGGCATGAGGCCGGCCGGTAACGATAATCCGCAGTTTGGGGTAGGTTTGGACGAGGGCTGTCACCAGGGCTTTGATCTGGTCGCGGCGGCGCTTGTCACCTGCCTGTGGGGCCTCGTCCAGACCGTCCAGGAGGAGTAGCGCTTTGCCTTCGGCGCAAAGACGTTGGAGCTCTCCGGTGAAGGCTGCCAACTCTCCCGGCAACACCTGGTCGCGCACATAGCGCCAGAAATCGCTGCATGTAGGGAGCGCCGCTTCATCCTCGCCATCTGGTGGCAGGGGGGGGAAGGCGGTGCGCACCAGGTCCCGTATCTCCACGTAGACAGGCGTGAAGGCATCGAGCAGCCAGTCATCGTTGAGGGCCGAAGCGAGGTTAGCACTGGGGGGCACGTCGTCATCTCCGGCGCGGCGGCGCAGTTCCCCGGCGAGACAGAGGGTCAGGTGTCGCAGAAAACTGCTCTTGCCGCCGCCGGGCGACCCCAGTAGCACGAAGCGGGGCTGCACGCCGGCGGCGTCCTGCGCCTCCATGTACCAGGAGTGCTCGCCGTCCGCGGTTTTTTCACCTGCATTCTCCCTCCTTTCGAACTT
>CAZHTZ010000017.1:0-32840 GCA_964535455.1 uncultured Caldilineales bacterium | reverse complement strand
CAAAGCTCACGGTGGTTCCTGCTAACCCGCCTTAGAAATGAGCGAACCGCGAGCTATAACCTGCAACCTGTAACCCATGTGCGGCATTGCCGGTGTCGTCGACCCTGCTGGCGCCCTTGACCTGGGTCCGGCGCTGGCTGCCCTCACCCACCGCGGACCCGACGATGAAGGGCGCTGGCAAGGACCCGGTGTGGCGCTTGGGGCCAGACGCCTGAGTATTATCGACGTTGCCGGCGGCCACCAGCCGCTGGCAAATGAAGATGGCGCGGTCGTCGCTATCCAGAACGGGGAGATCTACAATTATGTCGAGCTAATTGCCGAGCTGGAGGGGTTGGGCCATCACTTTCGCAGCCACTGCGACACCGAAGTGCTTGTCCACGCCTGGGAGGCCTGGGGACCGGAGTGCGTTCAGCGCTTCCGCGGCATGTTTGCGCTTGCCATCTATGATGTCAGGCAGCAGTGTCTCTTCCTGGCACGCGACCGCTTTGGGATCAAACCGCTCTACGTACAGCAGACGAATCACCGCCTGGTCTTTGCCTCCGAGCTCCCGGCCCTGGTCGCGCTGCTGCCTTCGAAGCCAACGATTAACCCAGGTCCCCTGCCGTATCTCCTGAGTCTGGGCTGGGTTCCCGGCCCGGAGACGCTCTACGAGGGCATCAATAGCCTGGCGCCCGGCCACAGTTTGTTGGCGACTCCTACCGGCGTCATCACGACACGCTACTGGCAGCCCACCCCTCCCGCCGCCAGCGAGCTTTCTCGCCCGTCCGACCTCACCGACCGGCTCACGGAGGCGCCTGGCGAAAGCGTTCGACTGCACCTGCGCAGCGACGTGCCAGTGGGCGCCTTGTTGAGCGGCGGTCTTGACAGCAGTCTGCTCGTGGCCTTGATGCGCCGCACCGGCCATCCGGACTTGCACACGTTCAACATCGGCTTCGACGACGCGGCCTACGACGAGACGCCCTACGCCCGGTTGGCCGCCGACCACTTGGAAGTCCAGCACCACACTCTACGCTTCGGAGTCGAGGCGTTCGACTTGCTTCCGGCCTTGGTCACCAGCTACGGACAGCCGGTGGGCAGCGCCACGCACATCGCCATCTGGCTGCTGTACCGGGCCTGCGCCGAGGCCGGGTTGAAGGTGATTCTCACCGGCGAAGGCGCCGACGAATTGTTCGGCGGCTATCAATGGTATCGCGGAGAAGTTGATCTGGTCACAGCACAGCGATGGCCACGGGTTGCCCGCGCTGTTGCCGCCCGTCTGGCCGCTCCCCTCGGCATTTCACCAGCCGCCGCCAGCCTGCTGCGCCAGCCAGACCCTTCGGGCTTGAGCCCTCAAGGGCGAAGCCTGGCCATCGCCGGTCGCTACGCTCGCTGGCTCAGCCCGGTCACCGTTGCCGGCGCCCTCGATCTCCTGAATCCCGACATCCGCCGTGCCTGTCTGGATAGAATCCAGATTGCGGCCAAGCTCGGCAGTCTTCAGCCGGTAGCCGGCGGTCCCTTCCCCTGGCCCGATCCCCCACTCCATGCCCATCCTCTGCACGCTCTCACCCTGCTCGACGTTCATAGCCGCCTGCCTGACTTCATCAACCTGGAAGTCGACCGCATGAGCATGGCCCACAGCGTCGAAGCGCGTGTTCCCTATCTCGATCACCCTCTCTGGGAGACCGTTCTGGCCTGGGAGCCGTCTCTCAACTATCGGAAGTACCTCTTCCGCCTGATCGGCGGCAGGGAGAAGGATATGCTGCGTCAGGCGGCAGCGCCCCTGCTCCCCGCGGCCATCGTGCAGCGTCGCAAACAGGGCCTCGCCTCGCCCCACGCCCGTTGGTGGCGTCAGGGACGCCTGCCGGACTGGGTCATGACCTACCTCGAGCCGGCGTCCCTGAGTGCAACCAGTCTCTTCCAACCCGGCGCAGTCGCGAATCTCCTGGCTTCACACCGCGCAGGGCGGGGCAACTTCGCCACCCAATTAACTGCCATGCTGTCCACACAGATTTGGGCCGGTGCTTCCAGCTAGACCCGCGGAAGGCTCCCAGCCCGGCCTTTCGCCGAGGGGCAGCCCACTACGGAGAAGTTCAAAGACGCACATTGCACCGCAGTTCCCAACGTGCTAGAGTGCGATGCATCACGAAATCGCGCTCTCTACTTGGTGAGATATGCTACACGAAATCGCGTCCTACCTGGCCCTTCTTGACGATCAGCGGCGCCAGGTCATCGACCTCCTCGTCGACGTGCCTGCCGAGGCGCTGAACTGGCGGCCTCTCCCTGACCACGACGTTCATGTCACCAACTCGCTGGCCGTGTTGGCGGCCCACATCGCCGGGGCCGAACGTTTCTGGATCGCAGAAACCATCGGCGGTTACCCGACTACGCGCGATCGGGACGCCGAGTTTCGCACCGAAGTGACTGTCCCGGATCCGCTCGTTCTGCGCCTGAAGGCAGCCGGCGAGGAGACAAAGGCTGTGCTGGCAACGCTGACGGCAGAGCGATTGGAGGACACGGTGCGGGTGCACGACCGGGAGGCGCCCGTTCGCTGGGGCATCCTCCACGTGATCGACCACTCGGCCGTCCACCTGGGTCACATGCAGATCACGTATCAACTGTGGATGGGCGGCACGAGCAGGCCCACCCCGCGCTGGTTCGAGCGTCTGCCGGCGCCCTGACAGGGACTCAAGGTGCGAACTGGTAGTCCCAGGCCATATCGGCGTTGGTGACGTTGTTGCTGCCGTCCACGTCAACTGTCTGCATCCCCTTGCCGTCAAGCGGATACGTCCACTCGCCGGGTATCAGAATGGGCAAGTTGTAGTCGGACAGTGAGTCAATCGACACACAGTAGGTGCCGGCGACCAGATCCGTGAAGGTGTACACGCCGTTTGTGCCGGCCAGCACCGTCGCCTGAGCGAAGCCGCCCTCGGACGGGCATTCACCCTTGCCTAACATCACTTCAGGTCCACCGATGGGCGGCTCACCTTCCCTGTAGACGCCATCTGCGGCGTAGGTACCGTCAAGTTTGCGGATGCAGCCAAATGGGACAGCCACTGTCGTCCCCTGGTCCTGCTCCGGAGGCCGGCAGATGTCATGCCAGATGCGACCACCAATGGTTGAGCCGGTCGGTTGGGGGGTCGCGGTGGCGTTTTCGGCCACCGTGATCTTGACCCAGAAGGGGCGTTTGGTCTCAGCCACGCCAAAGGCATCACCGTAGTGATGTAAGGCATCACCGTTCGGTGGGCGCAGTTTCCAGAGTCCTTGATACGCCCCCTTGTTCAAGGGAGCCACAAGCTGCACCGACACGTCCACGGTCCCTTGCGGGGGCACCTCTTCGGGCAGGAGTGCAAACTCAGGCCCCGACATCGATTCACCACTGTCGAACACCAGCGCGTAGGTGCGCGTCCATGTACACGTGCCCCTGTTCTGCAGCCGCCACGTCTTCACAAAGCTCTCGCCGGGAGCAATGGCGGTGTTGTCAGGCACGGACACATCCCGGACAAATGCCATGCGGTTGCTGCATGCGGGCGGGACAGCTGCGAATGTCGCCTCGGTATCCGGACGCGCTGCCAACCCCTGACTATCGGTGCGATAAACATGGGTCTTGCCCTGGCCTGCGTGCGAGTATACTCGCGCCGTCACTCTGAACCCCGGCGTGATCCTTTCGGTGCATGCTTCACCCGGCCGGGGCAAACCCAGGCAGCCATTCGGCCAGTTTGTGGCCTCCACCCTCACCACCTCCACCTTGTCGACCGGCAGCTTAAGACGCTGGGCCAGCAAGGCACGTACCGATCTCTCGGCTGCAAGGGACGCCGCTGAAGGGGTCGTCACCAACACGATGGAAGGGAAGGTGGAGGGCTCAGGAGTAGCCGTCGGCAGTATGGCTGCCGCCTCATCAGCGCGCGCAGCCACATTGTCCGCCCCCAACTGAAAACGTCCTGTGGCGCTGCCCGCCTGGACCACATAGGATCCGGCAGGAAGTCCGGCGACATCCAGCGCCACGACCTGTTCGAAGGTGGCGGCTGTGGCGCTGCATGCGCCTTTATCGTTCCGTTTGGTCATGACCGTGATGACGAAGGTATCACTTTGACGTGCGCTCGTGATCCGGTCGATGCTGACGCAGCCATCCGCGACCTTGCCGCGCACCACGGCCTGCACTTGCACCGGAAAGGAATCAAGCAGGCGCAAGGCCAGGGCGTCGATGGTCGCCTCCATGGGGGGGAGGGCAGAGGTCGGTGCACCGGCAGCCCCTCCCAACAGTGGGGATGACGCAGCGCTACAACCCGCCAAAACGAGCATTAGCAGTGTGAAAACCACCACAAGAACGGCAAACGACCTCAAAACCATGCATTGCCTCCAGAATCGCGCAGTGTCAATGGCAAATGAGCACGCGATCCAAGTATATCTGACGACGATCAGATTGTCATATCGTTACGCGAGTCATGCTTTTTCGATTCCCTACTGACCACCCTTCCGGCCCATAGCTTAACGCTTCCAGTCCAACACGCCTGCCTCTTCCATAGCCCGCTCCCAGGCGCGAACGGTGATGGTCGTCGCCTCAGGCGCCAATGGTTGGAGGGGCGCCCGTGGCTCACCCGCAATATACCCGCGATAATTGAGCACGGCCTTGATGCCGGGAATGCCGTAGCGTCCGAGCGTGCCAGCCATGGCGCTGATTGTTCGTTGTAGATGTGCGGCGCCAGGCAGATCGTTGGCCTTCACCGCCTTCCACAGCGCCACCATGATCTCCGGGATGATATTGCCGAAGGCCATGATGCTGCCCGCCGCGCCCATGGACAGCGCTGCAAACGCAAGGTCGGGGTTGCCGGAAAAGATGGCGAAATCAGGGATGTCCGCCGTCAATTGCAGCGCCACGCGTTTAAGCTCGCCCGTCGAATCCTTGATGCCGGCCACATTGGGATGGCGAGCCAATTCCAGGATGACCTCAACAGGCAGATCATACGCTGTGTAGGCGGCCACGCTGTACAGCAGCACGGGGATGGGACTCGCTTCGGCCAGGGTCTCGTAATGGTAGCGCTGAGCGTCGGCGTTGCCCCGCGTGTAGTAGACCGGCGTCACCACCAGAGCAGCATCGGCGCCATCCTCGGCTGCCTCTTGCAGGTACCGCAGGGCCATATCGGTGCTTTCCGCCCCACACCCAACAAGCAACATGCGATCGCTTGGGACAGCGCCGCGCGCGGCCTGTAGAAGGGCGCGGCGCTCGTCATTCTCCAGATAGACGTACTCGCCGGTGCTGCCGAAAACAAGAACACCGTGCAGACCGGTTTCTAGCCAGCGACAGACGTTTTCGTGATAGGCGCCGGCGTCAGCGCGGCCGTTGACGAATGGTGTGACGCATGCAGGTACGACACCCTGGAGCTTCATGGAACCTCGGACATTGAAACAAGGTGTTGGTCACCCAGAAAGCCGGAGTCAAGCCGGGCTGTCCGCAACCCTTGTCGAGGTTGACGGACAGGCGAACGCTGCAGTACAGTGGCGGACCACTGAAGTACAATGGTGAGCATTGTAACATCGCCAATCCTTCCGTATTGAAAAATGTTCGACGTCATCGATTTACACTTCCAGGGCCAACGTGAAGTCATCGCCAGCTACGTGCTGCGCGGGCCGAGTGGCATCGCTCTGGTCGAGACGGGACCGGGCTCGACGCTGGCCCACCTGGAGACAGGGCTCCACGGCCTGGGGTTGGACTGGCACGACATCACCGACGTGCTGGTCACCCACATCCACCTTGACCACGCCGGCGCTGCCGGCGCGGTCGCCCGCAAATCCGGCGCCCGCGTCTATGTACACCACGTGGGCGCCCCCCATCTGGCCGATCCCAGCCGTCTTCTGGCGTCGGCCCAGCGCATCTACGGGGACTTGATGGAGCCGCTCTGGGGCGAGTTCCTACCGGTGCCGGGCGACCAGCTTTGCATCTTGCACGACAACGATATCATCGAGGCGGCGGGCTTACGCATCCATGCGCTGGATACACCCGGTCACGCCTCACACCACATGGCCTATCTGGTGGAAGGGCTTTGTTTCACCGGCGACGTTGCCGCCGCCCGCCTGCCCGGCTCCGCACACGTCCGCCTGCCCACACCTCCGCCGGACATCGATATCCCGGCCTGGCATGACAGCCTGGACCGCCTCCGGCGGCTGCACCCGGACCGGCTGGCACTGACCCACTACGGTCCTGTCGCTGGCGATCCACAGACCCATCTTGACCGCGTGGATGCCAACCTGGACGCCATGGCGAATTTCGTCTACCAGCGCTGGGTAAGTAGCGGACAGACGGATGGTGAGGCGATGATCCCGGAGTTCACGGCCTGGATTGCCGGTCAGGCCGCGCAAGACGGCGCCGACGCCGACATCATCCAGCGCTATGAAGTTGCCGTGCCCTCGTACATGGAGGTCGGCGGTTTGCTGCGCTACTTCAAGAAAGTTGCAGGTTGAACGTTGAACGTTACGCGCCGGTGATGCAACTTTGCCCTGCAACCTGCAACCTGCAACCTGCAACTTTCAACTGTAGTGCTGCGCCGCTCACTTCTTCAGGGCGACTATCAACCCGTCGCGAAGGGGGACAAGTGTGGCGATCCAATCGGGGTCGGTGGTGATACGCCGGGTGAAGTCGCGCACACCCTGGGTGCTGCCATCCTGGTCGGCGCCATCGAAGATACGACCGTGCCAGAGCATGTTGTCGATGATGAGGACGCCGCCTGGTCGCAGCTTGCTGGCGATCACGGGCAAGGAAGCGGGATAGGCCTCTTTGTCGATATCGTTGAAGATGAGATCAAAGGGACCCTGGCTGGCCCGGAGGGTCGCCACCGCCTCGCCGACGTGGTACTGCACGATGTCCGCGTAGCCGAGAACGCTCAGGTGTCCCCGCGCCATCGCCGACAGTCCCTCGTCCCACACGACATGGTGCACGACTCCCCCGCCGTTTTCCTGCACGGCGCGGCCAAACCAGGCCGTGGAATAGCCGAAACCGGAGCCCATCTCGAACACACGGCGGGCGCCCATCATGCGCGCCACCTGGTAACAGAAGTAACCGGCTACCGGGCCGATGATGGGAAAGTGACGCTCCTCGGCGTAGACCTCCATCTTTGCCAGTTCCGCTGGCCGCGGCGGCACGAGACTCTCGAGATACGTTTGCACCTGTGCGGACATCGTGTCGAGGGACATGGGTTCAGTTCTCCAGAACGGCGGGCGCAGAGACGGCGGCGATGGTCGCTGGCGCATCCCTGCGCCCCGCATCCCTGCGCCCCGCGTCCTGCAGTTGAAATTGTGTCTGATATAATCGCGCGTAGAGCCCATCCTGCGCCAGCAGCTCAGCGTGGGTGCCATGCTCAGCCAACCTGCCCTGATCGATGACCAGGATGATATTGGCGGCCAGAATCGTCGAAAGCCGGTGAGCAATGACGATGCTGGTGCGCTTCTCCATAAGCGGCTCCAACGCCGCCTGGATGAGCCGCTCTGACTCCGAATCGAGCGAAGAAGTGGCCTCGTCCAGCACCAGAATGCGCGGGTCTTTGAGGATGACGCGAGCAATGGCAATGCGCTGTTTCTCACCACCCGAAAAGCGGTATCCGCGCTCGCCCACGATCGTGTCATAGCCATCGGGCAGCGAGGCGATGAGGGCATGGATGTTGGCGGCCTTGCAGGCTGCGATCATCTCCGCTTCCGTGGCATCGGACTTGGCAAATAGCAGGTTTGCCCGCAGGGTGTCGTGGAAGAGGAAGGTCTCCTGAGTGACCATGCCAATGGTGTCCGCCAGTGACGCCAACGAAACCTCACGCAGATCGTGACCGTCGATGCGAATGGCGCCCTGGGTGGGATCATAGAGCCGTGGAAGTAGATAGGTGACCGTGGTCTTGCCGGCGCCAGAAGGCCCCACCAGCGCCGCCAGTTGCCCTGGCTTGACGACGAAGCTCAAATCCTCCACTGCCCAGCGCCGGGAGGTGATAGGGCGGATGGGGCCGGCGCCGTCGCCGTCGCGAGAGATCAGGATGGGCGTGTCGCCCGCCGGTTCCTCGAGGTACGAAAACGACACGTGGTCGAACTCCACCTCTCCTGCGACCACCGTCAGAGGCTGGGCAGTAGGAGCGTCGGCGACTTGCAGGGGTAGATCGAGCACCTCGAATACTCGCTCGAATGAGACCAGGGAAGTCGCGAGATCGACTCTGGCGCTGGCCAGCGACGCCAACGGCCCATACAAACGCGGCAGGTAGAGAGCGAAGGCGACGATGTCACCGATTTGAAACGTGGTGGTCGTGATGGCCAGATAGCCACCCAGCCAGTAGACCACGGCGGTGCCGACGGCCGCCACCAGGCCGATGACGACAAAGAAGCCGCGACCGACCAGGGCCGAACGCACGCCGAGGTCGCGCACTTCTCCTGCTCGCTCGCTGAACTTCGCCAGCTCTTCCGGCTCCCGACCGAACAGCTTCACCAGCAGGGATCCACTGACGTTCAGCGTTTCCTGCATCTGCGACGTCATCTTGGCGTTGGCATCCATCTGCTGGCGGCTGATCCGGCGCAGGGCCTTTCCCACCCGCCGAGCCGGGAGGATGAACAGCGGCAGGACCGCGGTCGCCAGGAGTGTCAACCACCAGTTCAGGCTGAACATGACGACCAGCGTGATGCTGAGGGTGACGACGTTCGTGATCAGATCGATGAGGGTGCCGGTGATGGCGCGCTGTGAACCGACCACGTCGTTGTTCAGCCTCGAGATCAGCTCACCTGACTTCGTGTTGGTGAAGAAGCGCAGGCTCATCCGTTGGATATGGCCGTACAAGGCGCACCGCAGGTCGCGAATGATACCCTCGCCGACAATGGCCGAATACCGTCGTTGCCAGACATCGACCAGGCCTCCGAGCAACGGGATGGCGACCAGGCCAAGCGCCAGCAGATTCAACAGGGCGAAGTTCTGCTCAGGAATTGCCGTATCGATAAGGGCACGGACGATGAGCGGCAGCGTCGTATCCAGAAGCGTCTTGATCACAATGGCCACAAGCACCAGAGCAATGAGCTTCCGATAGGGTCGTGCATAGCCCCAAACGCGTATCAACAGGCTTGTACTGATTTCGGGTCGGGCATCTTCGTCGCGGACGAAGCCCCACCAACCGCCGCCATGAAACATCTGTTTATCACTCTTAGTCCATTGGGAAATGCGGCCTTTGCTCACCAGGCTGCTAGGCGTCACCGCTTTGATCGGCGACCAGCCTCTTGTCGAGGATGATTCCACCACTGGCGCTACTGCCGGAGTCGTCTTCTACACTGGCGGGCGGCTGCATGCGCTTGCGGTGCTGCTGGAGCCGCAGTGCTTCTTCGACAGTCAAACCAAAGCGACCAGCCTTGCGCAGAAGGTAATCGATCAGGTCCTGCCCGACCATCCGTGCAAGGTCCGTCTCCGAGTGAAACACTTTCCACTCGGAAGGCGTTACCTGCAAGTAAGTGCTGCGCAGAAAGTACTGTGCCGCCGGTGTGAGCTTGCGCGGCGTTCGGCACGCCACCAGAGAACGCTCCAACTGCATGGCCAGGTCCCACTCACTGCCTGCTGGCGCCGTGATGTCCTGCCCCAGAAGGAAGTACACCCGGTCGACGTTGCTGATGAGCTCGAAGAGCGTCTCGTACGAGACGCCTTCCGGTGGGCACCGGCGAATCTCGGCGCCGATTTGGATGGGAAGTTCGGCCAGGGTGCGGCCAATCACGCCACGCTCGGCCTCCAGGTCGCTGGTGGCGCTCACGAAAATGCGGAGGGTCTCAGGCATGGTGCTGAAGCAACTGCTAGCCAGCGATCCTCATGAGGCCATCCGGACCGTCTGAGCAATGCGCTCTTCAGAATATCCCATGCGCCGCAGGGGCGCCAGCAAGTCGGCTTCCATATCGGGTATGTAGCAGCGAAGCAGGGTTGAGTCCGCCGTCTGTTCGATACGGAACGCACCCAGGCAGGCGGGCAAAACCAATGAATCACCTGTGACGAGGCGCTCGCCTGCCACGTTTGCCTGCCCTGCAATCAAGCTCCATATCTCGAAGCTCGTGGGCCGCGTGTGCAGGGTCTGGGTTGGGTCGCCGCGGTGGCGTTCGAGCGCAAAATAGGGACACGCGACCATCAGCTCGCATCCGGGCGCCAGCGTCAGCGGCGATGCCTTGGGTTGCACCGGCGGTCTGTAGTTCAGCACATCCATCGCCTTGTCGAGGTGCAACGCCCGCAGATTGCCTTCTGCGTCGCGGCGGCCGTAGTCGAAAACTCGGTAGGTCAGGTCGGATTTCTGTTGAATCTCAAACAGGAGGATGCCGGCGTTGATGGCATGTAGGGTACCGGCCGGCACGAAGAGCACATCCCCGGCCTCGACCTGGACATAGTTCAACCAGCCCTCCAACGCACCGCCGGCCACCGCCTGGGCGAAGCTTTCGCGGTCGGCATTCCGATTCAGGCCGAACACCAGCCGGGCGCCTGGTTCCGCCTCAAGAACGTACCAGGCTTCGGTCTTGCCATGAAAACCAGTCTGGGCTTCCACCGTATGGGCGTAGCCATCATCAGGGTGCACCTGAACCGAGAGGGCGTCGTTGGCATCGATGTACTTTGCCAGCAATGGGAAGTCCAGTCCATAACGACGGAGACTGAGCGTCCCTACCAACTCAGCGCCATGCTCAGCCGCCAGGCTGGCAAGGGTGCGGCCGGCGAGATGACCGTTCAAAACAGCATTTGCCTCGTACACCTGCCACGACTCTGCCAGGTCGGTGGGCCAGGGCTGCGGTAGGTTCAGCCAGGCAGCCAAACGCTGCCCGCCCCAGAGTCGACGATCGAGCTTACGGGCCAGCCGTAGGGGATAGAGAGACACCGCCGGATTCTAACATATCCCTCTGAACGTGTATAATCCCTTGGTTTCGCCCGTTCCATCATGAATGCCGGCCTATTTCGCCCTGCGCGCGTCCTCTTGACGCTCAATCTGCTCATCCTGACGCTTCTGGCGACTGGCTGTGGTCAGATCACGACTCGACCCACCGTGCTCGTCCCCACTGCTACCAGCACCCAGACGCCCACATCCACGTCGACGCCAAGACCCACGGCAACGCCAGCGCCTTATACTCCGGCACCGACGGCAACGCCCACGGTTACTCCGACGCCCATCGTCCACGCGATCGCCCGCGGCGAGACGCTGCTGGCCATCGCCAACAAGTACGGGGTTAGTGTCGCGGCCATACAGGAAGCAAACGGCATCGCCGATCCCCGTCTGCTCCAGGTTGGCCAGCAGATATTCGTTCCTGCCCCCACGGTAGTGGTCGAGGCTGTCGCAGGCGCTACTCCCACGCCCGTGTCCACGCCCATGCCGGTCACGGTAGGACCGATTCACTTTGGCACCGATGCCGCTGGCGGTCTTTGGGCGCTCGGTGAGGTCAGCAATCCAGGGACCGAGCCGCTTGAGGGTATTAAGGTGGTGATTTCGTTGCTCGACAGCGCCGGCCAGGAGTTGGCAACCGGGGAAGCACTCACGCAGTTGGACGTCCTTGATAGGGATGGCAAGAGCCCGTTTGGCGTTTATTTCCCCAATCCACCTGCAGTGTTTGCGAGCTACATCGCCCAAGTGAGCGGCGCCCTCCCGGCCCACATCGGCTCCTACTACCTTGACCTGGTAACGAACGAGGTGACGGGAGAGGGCGAGCGCTATCACGCCTATATTGTGCGCGGGACCATTGAGAACGTGGGTCCCGAAGACGCAGTCGCCGTTGGTGTCAATGTCACACTTTACGACGCCCTTGGAAACGTCATCGGCTACACCCGCGCCGCGCCCGAACACAATGTCATCCCCCGCGGTGGCAAGACATCCTTCAGCGTTTCGGTGATCCCGCTCGGGGGTCCGGTCGCCAGTAGTGTTGTCACTGCCCAGGGTCGCCGCGCTGGCACTCCCACGCCCTCACCATGAGCAATTCAGAGCGCCTTTCCTTTGGATTCCGCGTCATCCAGAAGCTGGCGCGGTTGCTGCTGTTCCTGCTCACGCGACTCGATGTCGATGGCATCGAGCGCCTTCCTGAGCATGGTCCCGCCATTCTCTGCCCCAATCACACCGCGTGGACCGATGCCGTGGTTGTGCTGGCCTATGTCAGAGGTACCACGACTGCTTTCGCCGCCGAAAAGTGGGAAAGGCGCTTCCCGATCAACTTGCTGATGCGCTATTTGGGTCGCGCCATCTTCGTGCATCGCGGCGAGGTCGACCGGCTAGCGCTTGGGAAGGCGCTGGAGGTGCTCAAGCAGGGCGGCATCCTGGGTGTGGCGCCGGAAGGCACTCGCTCCTACTCAGGCGTGTTGGCCAAAGGTCACGATGGCGCCGTCTACCTGGCCAGCCGGACCGACGCCCGTCTTGTGCCGATGGCCATCTGGGGGCACGAAGACGCGATGGCCGAGTGGAAGAGACTGAGACGTCCGCGCATCTGGTTCCGTGTAGGTGAGCCGTTCCACCTGCCACCTGAGGCCCGTCGAGCCCGCGCCAGCGAACTCCCGGCCTATACCGAGTATCTGATGCGGCGCATTGCCGCGATGTTGCCTCCTGAGCGCCGTGGACCTTATGCCTGATGGTCAGGACCTGGATCGCGTTTGCCCCCACCTGCGCGGACGCTATCGATCCGAACCGAACCTGACGCCAAGCGACGCCAATTCCTGTGTGTTGGCGGCCTTCATCCATCTTCCGCAGCCGCAACAGTCACGCTACTGTCTGGGTGGACAATACACGACCTGTGCGCGCTACATTCGCCAGCGTACTCAACCTCTGCCCCGCTATCTCACAGGCATCCCCACTGTCGCGGCCCCGCCGCCGCAGGCGCCTCCCACCTTGCCCACCCTGTGGTGGCGCCTGCCCTTCGGGCGGGTGGTGCTTAGGGCGGTCGTCATCATCCTTTTTGTCGGGTTAGTTGTTCTGGGCTGGCGATGGCGAACCTCCAGCCTTCCCATACAGTTGACGCCGCGGCCGCCCCTCCCCACCGCCATCCCCGCCCCTACCCTTACTCCGCCTGATCTTTTCAGTCAGCCGACGGTGGGGCCACCTGCACGCTGACGCTGGCGAACCGCGCATCCCCCGAGAGTGCTTCCAAAAGCGCCAGCCATTGTGGAAGGTCGAGTTCCTGAGCCCGAACCTGTGGCAGAAGCCCGGCATCGGCCAGCGCTTGTTCCACCATCTGTGCCGGCAGTTTCAAGCCGGCTGCCAGGCTGTTTCGAAGCATCTTGCGCTTCTGACCGAACCCGGCGCGCACGACAGCAAAAAACGGCTGGCGCCGTTCCGGCCCTATCCAGGGTTGCTCCAGTAGATCGAGACGCAGCACCGCCGAATGAACCTTGGGGGGCGGTGTAAAGGCCCCTGGCGGCAGGCGACGAACGATCTGGGGCCGGGTGTAAGCCTGCACCGAGACTGCCAGCAGGCTCATCTGCGGCGGTCGGGCCACGATGCGTTGCGCTACATCCAGTTGCACCGTCACCACCGATCGCTGGGGCGGCGGCGCGCTCTCCAGATAGTGGCGGAGCAGCGCCGAGGTGATGTAGTACGGCAGGTTCGCCACCAGTGAGTAGGGGGCAATCCCACCCGTACGCAACAACGCAGCCGAGGGCGCCAGTGTCAGAGCATCGGCATGCAGCAGGTGGAACTGGGGCCAGTCGCCGAAATGGGCTGACAGCAGCGGCGCCAGGTGGTCGTCCAGTTCAATGGCGATGAGACGAGCGACATGGGGCAGCAGAGCCGCCGTGAGTGTGCCTGGCCCCGGCCCCACTTCGATCACCACCGCGTCGGGTGGCAATTCGGCCGCCGCCACGATAGCGTCGAGGATGCCCCGATCGGTCAGGTAGTGCTGCCCAAGCGACTTGCGTGGCGACAGGCCCTGTGCTCGCAGGTAAGGTAGGAGAGTGTCTGGAGCCACGTCGTTAGCGGCGCCTAACGCCGCCGATCCGGGAAACGCGGATAATTGGGCAGGATGTACTGAATGGTGTACGACGGGGGCGGCGGCCAGAGCAGGTAGATATCGCTCCACCAGTGCCAGGATTGGTAGCCAGCGTCATCAAATCCAAGATCGATGAACTTGCCTTGCACGCCTCCGCCGGTGTCGCCGGCCATGCCGATGCCGTACCCTGGTATGTACATCTGCGAACGCAGGGGAATGAGGGAGGGATCGACGGCGACGATGCCCTTCGCCAGAGGCAAACCGATGCGCGTGCGCCCGTACCAGGCCGCCGAGCGCGGCGTGCCCGACCGCGCCGGGCTGTATGACGTGGTATAGACGCGAATCTTGCGCCAGTAGGTAATGGGGCCATCCGGCGTCTCCAGGGTCTTCGGCTCGATCTTGCGGCCATAGGCAATGACACGGTTTTGCGACTCGGCCACCATCCAATCATCCTCCAGTTCCCGCGCCACCTCGACGCCATCCTCTGAGCGAATGCGGAAGCGTTTGCGGTGGACGCCTTCGATGCCGGGATTGGCAACGCGCTGAGTGTCGATGGCCATGCTGTCATCTGCAGACACAACCGTTTGGAAGGGGGTGTGCTGCTCCTCATAAACCACGTCTTCGTGCACTCGTGTGATCTTGATCGCGACGTGCGGTCGCAATGGTGTGTCAAGGGGCGGAGATACCAGATCAAGCCCTGCCACCATGACGCCCAGCTCAGCCAGAGCATCACCTACACTGGCGCGCTGGGTGCGAGTGGCCAGGGTTTTGCCATCAGCGGTCACGCGAATCGGCGTGGACCGGCTGATCACGATGCGTTGGCCCGGCTGCAAACGGCTGCCGAGCGCCGGGAATACGGTGTCGCCCTGAAAGACCGGCACTTCCGCTGCGGCCAGCGCCGCCCCAACCGTGGGGGCCGTGGTCATCTGTTTGGCAGGTACGGCGTCGCCGTCCACCAGGACGAACGGCACCGCCCGCCTGATGCGCAGGTCGATGGGCGGCGGGGCGTCATCACGTCCGCCAACCAACAAGCCACCACGGCGGCGCACCCAGGCCGTCGTTGGCAGCACCGTCTCAGCGGTGACCCTGTTCTCGCCCAGCTCGATGCGGTCGTGTGGCTGCAAGGCGATGTTCTGCTCGGCCAACAGGGCGCCCACAGTCTCAGCCCGCGTCCATACGATGCCGCTTTGGTTGCTCTGCAGCAGACGCAAAGGCCGAGCGCGTTCCAGAACGATGCCGCCATCTGCCGACAAGGTCACCCGATCTTCAGGATGCACCTCATAGCCCAGCCGTGCCAGCAGACGAAGCCCATCGTTCTCGTCGGTGCGAACGGTTCGTTCCACACCGTCGACGACCACCCGCACCGGCGTCAGACCGGCATAGTAGACGCGGCCTGCGACCAGGCACAGCGCCAGAACCAGGAAGGCAATGCCGGCGACAAAAACCCGTAACGACGGACTGAGTGGCTTGCCACCCAGGCGTCGTCGAACTTTGCCAGAAGTAATGGTTGCCACGACTCAATGTGACCGGAGTGCGGGTGCGACTAGGCCGGAGCGCCTACCGGAATGACCATGTCATACGGATAGTCCGTCAGGTTGACGACCTTGCCAACTGCATCCAAGGCTACGGTGTCCTCGATGCGGATGGCCCAGCCCTCGTCAGGGTCGTACAGCCCCGGCTCAATGCTGACGACGTGGCCGGCTTGTAAGCGAGTCGTATTGCCAGGCAGCAGGCTCAGGCCCGGCCATTCGTGCACATCCAGGCCCACACCGTGGCCCAGGCTGTGCGTATAGCCGGCCTGTGTCCCCGGGACCTTGCGTGTGGTGGCATAGCCCAGCCGCTCAAAGTAGTCACACGTCATGGATTGGTAGGCGCTGCAGAGCTCGCCCACGCGCAGCGTATCCAGGACCTGGTCGAACACGGTCTTGACTTGTTGCCAGCGCTTCGCCAGGTGCGGAGGTGCATACCCCAGAAAGAAGGTGCGAGTGATGTCGTGAAAATAGCCCGTCGCCCGGTCGCGCGGGAAAAGATCAAAGACAATTGTTTGCCCGAGCCGCAGGGGCATGTCGAGCTGACCGGTGTTATGGCCAATGGCGCCGTCGCGACCCTGACAGAAGAGGTTCTCGTGCGCCTCATCCAGGTTACGCTTGGCCAGTTCCAGGCGAATCACCGCCTTGCAGTCGCCGATGGTCAGAGGACTGCCGTCGGCCTTGCTCATGGTCTCGTCGCGCACTGCGTGGGCCTGGATGAATGCCACCACGGCATCGACGACCTCGCACGTGAGTTTGCCCACCCGGCGAAGGGCTTCCATCTCGCCTGCGTCCTTGGTTTCGCGCGCGTCCTGCAATAGATTCGGTACGAGCTCACCCACAACCTCGATCTCTTTGTTGGCCCGAGCCAAAGCCTGTAGGAACACGTAACTGCTGCCGACGTCTCCAAGGGGCACGCGGGCGCTGGCGCCCTGGCCATAGAAGCCCACGCGCCCGACAACCCCCAGGTCGTGGAAAAGGTCAGTCCATTGTGCGACCACCGCCGCAAGCCGGTCATTGTTGTGGACTTCGAGATAGTCAGTCAGGTCGTAGTCGGTCCACAGGCGCACCTGATGCCCTGTACTCGCCGCCAGCTCCCTTTCCAGAGCGACGGCGACGAGCGTGGCGTCGCCGTCAAGGCGCTGGACAAAGAGCGCGCCTTCGAGCTTGACGCCGCCCGTCAGATAGGCGAGGTCTGTGCTATTGTCGGTGTTGCCGCTGACGACGATAGCGTCAAGGCGACGTTCCGCCATCAGGCGGGGCAGGTCAGATTTCATGAGGCGCTATCGATGGTTGAGCATGGTGGCGCAAACCGTCGTTCCGGGCCTGTGCCAACGTGAGAAGTAGTAGTGCAGGGCGCAAGCCTAAGCGCACGGCTGGGCTCCTGTCAAAGACGCCGTGGCTTACGTGAGAGTAGAGACGTGGTGCAGTCATTCCGGTTGCCTCCGGGTCGCCACCGGCGCTCCTCATAGGCAACGAGTTCCCAGCCGGCGAATGTTGACAGGAGTTCACCCGGCTGGAGCAGAAACTCGGGTCTAAAGTCCCCATGCGTTAGCAGCAGATCGGTGTGGAAGGTGGTGTAGAGAAGCAAGCCTCCGGGGCGCACCGCTGCCTGCAGCGGCGCCAGAAGGTCGCGGTTGAGGTAGAGCGAAACCAAGACCAGGTCATAGGCATCGGGTACTGGACGCCAGCTGTTCAAGTCCGCCTGGATGGCTTGAATAGCATGGAGGCATCCCTGCTGTTTTGCCCAATCCACCAACTGCGCCAACGCCACGGCGCTGACGTCGACAGCGTCGACCTGATAGCCCAATGTCGCCAACCAGAGAGTGTAGCGTCCGGCGCCGCAGGCGACGTCCAGGCCTCGACCGCCTGCCAGGTGCAACTGCTGAGACACGGCCCAGGGGCTGATCTCTGCCAGCAGGGGTCCGCGTCCGCCGCGGTAGCGCTCGTCCCAGCGCTCCTGATCTGCGTTCGCCTGCTGGACGCTGGCATGTGACACGTAGCCGATCGGCTCGCCTGCGTCCGGCATTGGGAAGGATGACTCCATAGGCTACCGATTTTAGCACGGCTGCGGTAGAATACGGAACCGATCGCCCAACATGAATGATGTCCGGCTCTGGAAAACATCGCCTCTTCAGGTTTAAGCTCGCCGCAGAGAACCGGTTACGTTCCAAGGAGCACCGCCACAATGGCCGTACCCACTGTCAAGATTACCTACGCCACCCTCTCGGCCGACAACCCAGAGCTGCATGCTGCGTATGAGGCTGCCCTCGCCAAGACAAGGCGTGAGCTGGGTCGCACTTATCCGCTGCTCATCGCCGGACAAGAGCGTCGCGCTGCCGAGACTTTTCGTGACGTGACCCCTATCAATGCCAATGTCCTGCTTGGCTATTTTCAGAAGGGCAGCCGCCAGGATGCTTTGGATGCCATTGCCGCTGCCCGTGCCGCGGCCCGCGATTGGGGCCGGCGTCCCTGGCAGGAGCGGGTTGCCATCCTACGCCGCGCCGCCGGCCTGATGGACCAGCGTACCTACGAGATTGCTGCCATCATCAGCCTGGAGGTGGGCAAGAACCGTCTGGAAGCGCTTGGCGACATCGCCGAGACGGCGGACTTGATACGCTACGCCTGTGACGACCTCGAAAAGCACGACGGCTACATCCGCCCGCTGCTACAGGAATCGGCAAAACACCTCAACTACAGCGTCCTCAAGCCCTACGGCGTGTGGGTCGTGGTGTCACCCTTCAACTTCCCCTCGGCGCTTGCGGGTGGCCCCACCGGCGCTGCCCTGGTTGCCGGCAACGCCGTTGTCCTCAAACCCGCAACCGACACGCCCTGGACGGCCTGGAAGCTCGTCGAGTGCTTCCGCGATGCGGGCGTGCCGGACGGCGCCATCAACTTCGTGACCGGTCCGGGCAGTACGGTCGGTGAGGCGTTGATCAGCAGTGAAGACGTCGATGGTTTCACGTTCACCGGCTCTTATGATGTAGGCATGCGCCTGCTGCGCAGGGTCGCTCAGGGTCGCTACCCCCGGCCGGTGGTGGCCGAGATGGGCGGCAAAAACCCGGTCATCATCAGCCGTCATGCCGATCTGGAAAAGGCCTCGCTGGGCTGCATGCGCTCCGCCTTTGGCCTCCAGGGTCAGAAGTGCTCCGCCACTTCGCGCATTTATGTCGAGCGCACGGTTTTCGATGACTTCATGCACCACTTCCTTAGCCGCACGGCAGCCATCACGGTCGGTGACCCCACCGAACGCCAGGTGTTTATGGGACCGGTGGTGAACCGAAAGGCCTTCGAAGACTATCAGGGCTACGTGGGCGAGATGCGGCAAGTCGGCGAGATTGCGTTTGGCGGTCAGGTGTTGACCGACGGTGAACTGGCCGACGGCTACTTCGCTGCCCCAACTATCGTCACCGACTTGCCACTTAGCCACCGGCTGTGGGAGGTTGAGATGTTCCTCCCCATCACCGCCGTGCATGCTGTCGACAGTCTGGACGAGGCTATGGCGCTCGCCAACGACCATGTCTATGGCCTGACCGCCGGGTTCTTCAGCGAGAACCCAAACGAGCACGACTGGTTCTTTGACAATATCGAGATCGGTGTCTCTTATGTCAATCGGGCGGCGGGAGCCACTACCGGCGCCTGGCCTGGCTACCAGGCCTTTGGCGGCTGGCGCGGCTCCGGATCGACCGGCAAAGCGGCGGGGTCGTTCTACTACCTGCCCCTCTACCTCCGTGAACAGAGCCAGACGAACGTGGGTTGACGCCTACCTGCCTTACATGACATTCCGACGCCTTCGCTTCCTGCGCCTTCGCTTCCTGCGCCTTCGCTTCCTGCGCCTTCGCTTCCTGCGCCTTCTCTTCCTGGTGCTTGCCGCGCTTCTGTCGGCCTGCGCTTCCTACGCCGTTCCCTTGCCGGCCCTGGACGGCGCCGAACCGGCCCCGAATCTCACTCTCCCCACACCCAATGGCGGAACTCTTGCCCTTTCCGATCTGCGCGGCAAGGTGGTCTTCGTCAACTTCTCCGGTGCTCTCGCCCTCACCCCCTCCGGCCTTGGTCATGCTCCCAGTCGAAGAACAACTTACCATTCTGATGCGCGGCGTCGATTTCGGTGACGCTCGAACTTATAAGAACATGGAGGCCGAGCTACGCGATCGGCTGGCAAAGAGCCTCACCAGCGGTCAGCCCCTGCGGGTCTACTGCGGATATGATCCCACATCACCTGACCTGCATCTGGGCCACACGGTATCGATGCGCAAGCTGCGACAGTTCCAGGATCTGGGCCATGAGGTGGTGTTCCTGATCGGCACCTTCACCGGACTGATCGGCGACCCCAGCGACAAGGAGAGTGCTCGACCCCAGCAAACAGAGGAACAGGTTGCAGCCAAGGCCAAAACCTACGCCGATCAGGCCTTCCGAGTCCTTGACCCTGAGCGCACCATCACCCGCCACAACGCCGAGTGGCTGAGCGGTTTGACCTTCAAAGACGTCATCGAGCTGGCCAGCCACTTTACCGTGCAGCAGTTTCTCGCCCGTGACAAGTTCGCCAAGCGCCACGCCGACGGCGACGCCATCTGGCTCCACGAGTTTTTCTACGCCCTCATGCAGGGCTACGACGCTGTCGCCCTGCGCACCGATGTGCAGCTCGGCGGCACCGAGCAGCTCTTCAACCTCATGGTTGGACGCAGGTTGATGGAGGCTTTCGGCCTCGCACCGCAGATTGCCCTTACGCTTCCCATCCTGGTGGGGACTGATGGCCACCAGCGCATGAGCAAGAGCACCGGCAACTACATCGGTATCGCCGAGCCCGCCGAGGACATGTACGGTAAGGTGATGTCCATACCCGATCATGCCATGCGCAACTACGCCGATCTGGTCACCTCCTGGCACCCTGACCATATTGCCCGTCTCTTCAGCGACCTCGAGGGCGGACGTCTGCACCCGCGTGACCTCAAGATGGCCCTGGCCCGTGAGATCACCGGGCTCTTCCATGGGACCGAGGCCGTGGAGGCAGCGGAGCAGAACTTCGTCCGCACGATCCAGCGGAAGGAGTTGCCCGAGGACATGCCTGTAATGGTTGTGAAGCCGGGAGAAACGCTGGTCGACTTGCTTGAACGCGCCGGTGTGGTTCCCAGCCGCAGCCAGGCCAAGCGCGACATTCAGGGAGGGGGCGTGCGGGTGGATGGCGCCGTCGTCAAAGACGAGAAGTTCCAGCCCGCCCCTGGCGCCAATGGCCTCGTGCTGCAGAAAGGCAAGCACCGCTTCTTCCGCCTGGTGACGGGAGACGGCAAGTAGTTTGGGGGCCGGCGGTTGATCGCCTGGCTGACCTTGCCTGCCTCATGACCATCGCCCTTCTTGCCAGTTGCCTGGCACAGGCCTTCCGGCCCGGTCTCACGGAATCGATCCTGAAGCTCGGAAGCAGCCTGGGCCTTGATCTGGTCGTGCCCAAGGCGCAAACGTGTTGCGGGCTTACCGCATGGGATGCCGGACAGATAGGAGCTGCACGGGCGGCCGCACGCCGGACGTTGGAAGTCTTCGCTTCTTATGACAGCGTCGTAACGCCCTCCCCTGCCTGCCTGCGTATGGTGCAGGAGCACATTCCGGCGCTTCTTGACGGGCAACCCGAGGCCGCGGGGGCACAGGAACTGGCAGAGCGCAGCACCACCTGGCTGAACTTCCTCGCCAACTACGATGGCATCGAGCAGCTCGGCCTGACCTACGACGGCCCGATTGCCCTATTCACCCCCTGCACCGATGCCGATGGCGACGGCGTGCGGCGATTGCTCACCAGCGTTTCTGGGGTATCCCTTGTACCCATGACCATGCAACGGTGTTGCGGCTGGGGCAACAATCTGGCCTGGCGACATCCTCACGTGAGCGAGGCCATGGCCGGACCGATTATCACCGACCTGGTCATGGGACGCGCCCGGCTGGCGTTGACGACTGATATCGGGTGTTTGCTGCATCTGGAACCACTCCTGGTGAGCGCCGGTGGTCCCCGCATCCTCCACGTTGCCGAGTTCCTCGCCCTCGTTGCCGAGGCCCTCACCAGCTCTTAGCGCCCACCATTGTACTTCAATGGTCCGCCTCGGCGTCCCTTCCCCTGCCCCTATGCTCGCCGACCGCTATACACGCAACGCTCTGCAGCGCCTGTATCTTCACAGCACCAGGGTTGGCGCACACGCCAGGACAGGCGCCGATCAGGCCAAGCAAGAACAGGCGGCAGCGGCGCTTGCCCGCCAACGCGTGCTCGACGATCTGGCGGGCTACTTGCTGCAGCTTGAAGCCCAGGCAACGGCCCTCGGCGTGCAGGTCCACTGGGCCGACGATTTCCAAGAGGCGAACCGCTTCGTCATCGAGATTCTGCGGACGACAGGGGATACCACGGTGCTGCGAAACCACGCACTGCTTTTGGACGAGATCGAGGCCGACCGCGCCGCGAAAGCGAACAAGATCGACCTGCAAAGTGTCCATCCAGGCGACCTCTATGTCGAACTGGTTGGAGGCCAGCAGGCGCATCCTATCTACCCGGCTGCTCATCTGCGCCGTGAGGACATCAGCGCCGCCACGCACTCACAGTGGCGCGTACCGGTCACCTATGACCCCGACTTGCTCGCCCGCACGGCGTTGCTGCGGCTCAGGCCAGCGCTCCTTGAAGCCAAGGCTGCTGTGGTTGGCCTCAACTTCGCCGTCGCCGCCACCGGGTCTTTGGTCTGCCTGGACAACGACGGCCATAACGCCAGCCTGGTGGCCCTGGCCGACCATGTCATTTGTCTTTTGGGCATCGAGCAGGTCGTCGCCGATGTCGCCGACCTTCACCTTCTGATAGGCGCCTATGCTCGCAGCGCCTGGGGGCGTTCGTTGCCAGCCTACATCACGCAGTTGGCGAGTCCCAACGGTGAGGGAGGCCCCCGACGCGTCGATTTGATTCTTGTCGACAATGGTCGCAGTCTCTTGCTGGCGAGCGCATTTTCCACGACCCTGCGCTGCATCGACTGTGGCGCCTGCCACAACATCTGCCCCGTGTATCGGCAGGTGGGCGGTGGCGGTTACGGCGGAGCGGCGCGCACCGGACCCATCGGCGCCGTGACCAACCCATCGCTCATGCGCGCCGAGATCGCAGGCAAGCAGCCCTTTCTCAGCAGCGGCTGCAATGCTTGTGCGCCTGCCTGCCCTGTCGGCATCAACCTGCCCGATCTGCTGCATGACCAGCGTGTTCGCCTTGCTGCCGACGCCTCGCTGACCGAGAAAGCTGCCTTCTGGTTGTGGGAACGACTACTGACGCGCCCGCAGCTATTTTTTCCTGCTTTGCGCCTGGCCCGCCGCCTGCGCCCGCATTGAACCTGATGTCCCGCGAAACCATCCTTGCCCGTCTCCAGGCCTTGTCCAGGCCACCCTTGCGGCCCACCAAGCACCCTTGGTCCACCAAGTACCCTTGGTCCACCACCCCTGACGCCGCAGCGAGGAGCATGAGCAAGAACGCGACCGATAGAGTGGCGATCCTCTTGGCCGCCTGGGAGCGTCTGGGAGGCACCTGGGAGCGGTATGACAGTATGGCGGCGGCACGACTGGCCTTGCTCCTCCGTCTACGCACGGCAGGCGTGCGCGAGATTCTGAGCTGGTTGCCGAACCAGCTGCCGGTGCCGGGTCTACAGGAGGCCGCCGCCGATGCCGGTTTCACGCTGGTGTCCGTGACCGGCAGCGGACCGCCAGTAGGCGGCGTCCACTCTGACCTGGTAATCGGGCTGACCGGCGTGGATGCCGCCTTGGCCGCCACCGGTTCCCTGGTGCTGGCGCCTGACCCAGACCGATCGTGGCTGCCAGCGCTGTTGCCCAATAAGTATGTCGCCTTGGTCCTGGCCTCGCAGGTCTACGCCGACCTGGATGCCTGGCGTGGCGATTGGGAGCAGACCGGGCGTGCGGATGATCTTGGCCGGGCGCTTGTCATCACAGGACCAAGCTCCAGCGCCGATCTTGAGCTGCACGAACAGAGGGGGGTCTTCGGACCGGGAGAGATCCACCTGATCCTGATCCAGGATTAAGGACAAGCACGGCTCGACCAGCGCCATGGTGGTGGCGATTCTTGAATCGGGGCGATTCAAGAATCGCCCGCGCTCAAGGTGAATGCCAAACCCTCGGCAGTACCTCTGCCGCTTTCACCAGCGCTGACGCGCACAACCGTGCCCGGCGCCAGATCCTGCAAGAGCATGGCGTCGGCGAGTGGCTCCCGCAGATGCTTTTGCAGGATGCGGCGCAGCGGTCGCGCCCCCCATTCAGGGTGGTCGTTCTGCGCCAACAACCAACTGCGCGCTTCTGCGTCGACTTCCAGTCGCAGCCGGCGCGGCGTCAGCAGCTCGACCTCTTTCTTCAGCATGAGGTCGAGGATGCGCCGCAGATCGTCGTCCCGTAGCGCGTGAAAAACAATGATGTCATCCAGACGATTGAGAAACTCAGGACGGAAAAAACCCCGCACTGCCTCCATCACCCGGTCGCGGTCCTGTTCATCGACGAACGGCTCGGCCAGGAACTCTGATCCAAGGTTGCTGGTGAGGATGATGACGGCCTCGTTGAAGAGCGAGGTGCGACCCTGTCCATCGGTAAGCCTTCCCTCCTCCATCATCTGTAAGAGCAGATCGAGTACCCGTGGGTGGGCCTTTTCCACCTCGTCGAACAGGACGATGCTATACGGCTTCTGCCGGATATAGTCGGTCAGTTGGCCGCCGCCCTCGTAGCCCACATAACCGGGCGGTGCACCGATGAGGCGGGCGGCGGCGTGCTCTTGCTGGTACTCGCTCATGTCCAACTCCAACAACGCCGTCTCGTCGCCGAACATGAACCCGGCCAGGGCCTTGGAGAGCTCGGTCTTGCCTACGCCGGTCGGACCGAGAAAGAGGAACGAGCCGATGGGACGTTTCGGGTCTTTCAAACCGACGCGGGCAGTTTTGACAGCGCGGGACACGGCGAGCACGGCGTCGTCCTGACCGATGATGCGCTGGCGCAGAGCCTCCACCATGCCAGCATACCTGGCCCGCTCGTCGGTCCCCAGGCGGGAGATCGGGACGCCGGTCATCAGGCTCAAGGCCAGAGCGATGTCCTCGTCATCGAGCTGCGTTCCGTCGCCCGTGGATGGCGGCCGGAAGGGGTTCTGCAGCTGAGCCCCAGCCCGCACCAGGGCACAACTGCGATGGAGGAGTTGCAGAGCAGAGGCGGGCAAGGGTGTTTCCGTCAAATAGCGTTTGGCGTAGGTCGCCGCCGTCTCCATGCTTCGCCCAGTGAAGTGCAAACCGTACTCGGCTTCGAGGTGCGGCTGGTGGACTGCCAGAATGGCCGCCGTCTCTTTGACGCTTGGCTCCGGCACCTCAAGCCGCTGAACGCTTTCCACAACGGCTGGAACCTTCGCCACGAACTTGTCGAAGTCCTCCTGGCGAAGGGTGCCAATCACCACAGGATTCTGGCCAAGAAATGCCTTCTGCAGCGTTTTCTCCGCCTTCGGGAAAACGGCATCCAACAAGCCCCCAAAGAAGCGTTGGATGTTCGGAATGAACAGGATGCCATCCTGCGCCTGCCGGATACCCGCCTCCAGCGCCAATGCCGCGTCAGCCAGAAGCGCTGACTCATTCACGGTCACCAGCGACTTCAAGCCTGATGGTCCTTTGCCTTCGGCGAGCAACAGACCCAACGATTGCACGAGCGATCGCTTGCCCACGCCCGGCGGTCCAATGAGGAGGATATGCCGGTGCCCCGCCAACGCCAATAAGGTGCTCAGGTCGCGCAGCAAGTCCTGACGGTAATACACCGGCTTGAGTTCGCCTGCCTGGGCCTGGGCCACCAGATCACTGGCGCTTTGCCTTCGGATAGCTGCGGCCGCCATGAGCTGGTCGGTCATCGCCTCAGGCGTAACGCCGTATCGCTGCAAAAAAGCGCTGGTGCTCACTCCACGCTCGGACATGGCGCCCAGGGCATGGTGCGTGCCGACCTGCACCTCGTCCAGGGCCTGGGCAATGCCTCTGCCCTCGTCCAGCACGATAATAAGCTCGTCGGAAAGCGGGACCTCTCCTCTGGCCGTGACGAAACCGAGTCTCCCGTCCCGCCCGCTCCGCAGGCGAGCCATTTGTTCTACCGTCTGCGCAAACTGCTTCAGGTCGAAACCCCGCTCACGGCTGAGATGCTGGAGAAGGCGACTGGCATTGTACTTCTCGCTGGCGGTAAAGGCGTAGAGCAGCAGCTCAGGAGTGAGAATGCTGTGGCCGAACGCCCGCATTGCGTTGGCGGCCTCATTGAGCGCCGCTGTCAGCTCTGGCGCCGGAATATCAGGATTGAGCGTGGTCACCGCGACCTTCCTTGTGGCTTGCGTGATCGGGGTCTGGCACGTCAACGGCGCTGGCCAGACGGGAGGGGCACGCCGCTAGATCGGTGGCCAGGGATGGTTGCGGCGATTGGGGTCGGGATAAGGAAAACGCGCACCCGCGATCAGGTCATCAAGACGGTGGCGAAGCGCCTGCACTTCGGTGCGATGCAGAAGTCGAGTCAGGCTTCGCCCTAGAGGGCTCAAGCCCGAAGGGTTCTCGGCCAGGGGCTGAGTTGAAGCCAACTGAGCGCTCAACCTTTCGAGGTCGTCCTGCATTGCTTGGGGAATGGGCTCGCCAGCAAAATCCCAAATCACCGTCCGCAGCTTTGGCTCGACGTGAAAGCAAATGCCGTGGTCGATGGACCAGATGTGATCGTTGGCGTCGAGCAGGCAGTGTCCTGCCTTGCGGTCGGCGTTGTTGATGACCACATCAAACAGCGCCACGCGGCGATAGTCGTCCGCATGGTCGGGCAGCACGTTGAAATAGTGCTGTTCGGGGTCGCTGTCGATGTACACCTGCAACGTGCCCGGCCCATGCGGTCCTTTGCGCAGCACCGTAGGCGGCACCAGCATCCAGCCGAGGGCCTGTGACACCAAGAACGCGGCGTATTCGCGCAGGTAGAGAGTGCCCACCGCAAAGTCCCAAAGCGGTCTCTCACCGCGACGGGGCTTGTACACAGTGTATAGCTCCTGCGGCAGGTTGGCTGCTGCCGGTGGTATGGCTGCCGCCGGCAGTATGGCTGCCGCATTGTCGCAGCGAACGCGCACCAGCAATGCATAATTCGAGCTCCACGGGATCACACCGAGCTCTTCAAGGTCACCTTCGGCAAGCAGGCGAACCGCCGTAGCGAAATCGATCGGCAGCGTGCCTGCCGCCGCCGAGGCCGCACTCGACATCGACTCGGGCTCACCGAGCGTGGGCGTCATTGCACGTAGTGTTTGCCGTGACCGTTGGACCGGGGGCAGAAGTGGCCATTCGGATCGATGGGTTCGCCGCAGAAAGGACATACGGGGCGGCCGCCAGAAACGACCTCAAGCGTATGCTGGGCGAAAGCGTAAGCCAGAGAGCGGGGGATGGCAAACCGTGCTGTCTCTGGCTGCTCCCCTTCGTCCGACAACTCTTGCAGGATCAGGACAATCTGATCATCGTCCTCGTCGTAGCCGACGCCAAGTTGGGCAATCCGCCAGACCGGGACGAGTGGTTCCACGAGGTCGAAGTCATAGCTGCTTTCCAGCTCAGGAACTGCCCGCTCGAAAGCTTCGCTGATCTGGTCCAGCAGCGAGAGCAGACCATCGCCCAGCGACCGCATCTGTTCTTTCTCGCAGATCATCGAGACATACTCGATGCCGCGCCCAGCCTGAAAATAGAAAGTGCGGCGGCCCGGCTCACCGATGGCGCCGATCGTGAGATGATTGGCAGGGTCGAAATCGTACGTGAATTCAGACATGGGCGTTCAGGAGCAGAGCGAGACGGGGAAAAAGGGTGGGTGAAGGTGCGCCGACTATGTCTCATCGTTCTCGGCGCCAGTGGTGTTGCATGTTCCGTACTGCTACTGAGGCCTTCGCACCCTCAGGCATTACGTATCGAGCCACAAGCAATAAAAATCACGCATCCTCCGGCAGTGCGCCAGCCGCCGGCAGTACCTCTGCCGCTTTCTCTTCCACCGGTTTTTCGGGTGGGGGCGGTGGATCCAGGTCGCCGGTATCGTTGACGCGCAACACACGCGGCCCGTGAGAACCAAAGCGCACAATGCTCACGGACCCAGGCGCGACTTCGAGCCGCTGGTAGAGATCGAGGTGTGCGCCGAAACTGTAGACCAGCATGGCCCGTATGGGGTCGGCGTGGGAACAGACGATAACGTTTTGGTCTGGATGAGAGGCAGCAATTGCGTGCAAGGCCTCAACGGCCCTGTGCTGCATTGCACGTAGACTCTCGCCGCCTGGAAAATGGACAAAGCTTGGAGTGGACTGCACGACCTTCCACAAGTCTTGCTTGGTCAGGTCCTCGATGGCCTGGCCCTGCCACTCGCCATAGTCGCTCTCCAATAGCCCCTCATGGAAAAGAAGAGGCAGTTGGTGCGGCGCCGCCAGAATGGCGGCCGTCTCCTGGCAGCGCTCCAGTGGAGAGCTGTAGACGGCAGCAATGGGCCAGAACTCCAGGCGCGCGGCCAAGCGTCGCGCCTGGCCGCGCCCGGTTTCGTTGAGGTAAACGGCGGGAGTACGACCGGCGAGCTTGTTTGAGCGCACCCAATCGTTTTCACCGTGCCGGACAATGAGTAAGGTTGTCGCCATGAGGTAAAGTGCGACGCACCTCTCAGGTGCGTCGCACTTGCATTGATCAGGCCTGTGTCATGAGTTTGCGGATGCGTTCTACGGCCCGTTCCAGGTCATACATGGCGGTTGCAATGGAGAAGCGAACGTGGCCCTCACCGGCGCTACCGAACTCTATACCCGGTGTACAGGCAATGTCAGCCTGTTCGAGCAGACGGTCGGCGATGGCCATGGAATCGCCCCCCAGACCGGGGAAGCGCACGAACAGATAGAAAGCGCCTTGAGGCGAGTCGCATTCGACGCCAGGGATGGCGTTGAGTGCGGGAACCATGAAGTCCCGCCGCGCCTTGTAGGCCAGACGCATTTCCTCGACCACTGCCTGTGGACCTGTCAGCGCTGCGGCGCCGCCCACCATCGTAAATGAGGCAGCGGAGGTGACCGATTGGCTTTGCAGATTGGCCGCCAGCTTCAGTATAGGGGCCGGCCCTGCCGCCCAGCCGAGCCGCCAGCCGGTCATGGCATACGCCTTGGAATGGCCACTAAGCGTTACGGTGCGCTCAGCCATGCCAGGCAGCGAAGCCAGGTTAATGTGCTTCCCATCGAAGATCAGCTTCTCATACATCTCGTCCGAAAGCACATACAGGTCGTGCGCGACAGCCGCCTGTCGAATGGCTTCTGCCTCTTCTGGCGTCAGCACGCGACCTGTAGGATTATTGGGCGAATTGACCAGGATGGCCTTGGTGCGGGAGGTGATGTGCGCCTCGATTGCTGCCGCCGTAATGATGAAGCCGTCGGATGCACGCAAAGGAATGGTCACGGGCTTGGCGCCGACAAGGATGGCAAGCGGCACGTATGAGACCCAATAGGGCTCGAAGATCAGAATCTCATCACCTGGGTTGCAGACCGCGGCAAGCACTGCATAAATCAGGAACTTGCCGCCCGGCCCCACCAGCACCTCGGTGGCGGGGTTGAGCTTGATTCCATATTCAGCTTCCTGCTTGGCAGTTATGGCTTTCAGCAAGGCAGGTGTGCCACGGGACGGTGGGTAGTGCGTGTCACCGGCCCTGATGGCGGCGAAGGCTGCTTCCTGAATGTGTACGGGTGTGTCGAAGTCAGGGTCACCACCGGCAAGAGCGACGATGTCGCGCCCGGCGGCCTTCAAGGCTTTGGCTTTGTCGTTGATGGCGATGGTTGCCGAGGGTGGAATGCTGCTAATGAGGCTGGAGAGCGGTTTCATGGTCGTTGGCCTTCATTGGTTTTCGAGAAATGGTGTGGAGGTTGCGATAGCTGTCCGCCCCAAGGGCGTTGGAGCCTATTGTAATCGGAAATGTAGAGCAGGCGGAAACCCACTTTCCGGGCGACAATACCAACCTGACTATCTGCACGAACACGGTGTCCTGCCGGGTGTGTGCGTCTCTGATTCCGAACCGAAGTCACTTTTATAGAGACTACGCTGGTGCAGCGCCTAGCTGCACGGCCCCGCTTCCTCACACGCCGCCGCCAACCCTTGCTGGAAACTGGCCATATCACTGCCGGCGAGATACTGGGCAAGCGCCGCCTCGATCTGGGACCTCCAGTCATCCCGCGCTACCACTCCGTGCACAAGACTGCCCACTACCTTTCCCGTGGCCCAATCATCCATTGCCGACTGCCAGTACACGTCAAAGGGAACACGGTCCACGTCCAGTCTGGCAGGCATGGCGCCCCCCGCCAGGTTAAAGGCCTGTTGGCCTTCACGCGAGCCCACCGCTTCCAGCCAGGCAACGCCTTCCGCCCGGTGACTGGCCCCGGTGGCAAGCACGAAGCCCTCCGCCAGGAACTGGAAAGCCCCCTTCGTGCCTGGAAAGGTCGTCCAGCCAAAATCCTGTTGCGGCTGCAGTCCCTGTCCCTTGAGGTATGGCTCCAGCCAATCACTCATCACGTAGAAGGCAGCCTGACCCTCGACCAGCCGCTTCCCGGCCTGCTCCCAGGTGAGGTCGGCATTGTCGGTGTTGGCGTAGGTCAACAGCCGGGCGAAGTTGGCCAGGGCTTGCGCCACCTCCGGTCCATCCCAAGCAGTATCCCCAGTCCACAGCCCTTGATAGGCATCAGGGCCGAGCGACGCCAGCAGGACTGTCTCCAACAAGTGCATCACCGTCCACTGTTCGCCTAATGCCAATGGCGCTTCCATGCCGGCGGCTTTGAACGCATCCAGTGCTGCGAACAGATCTTCTTGTGTCTGCGGCACGGCCACATTTTGAGCAGCCAGTGCCTGGGGGTTGTACCAGAGAATGTTGCCCCGGTGGACGGCGGTCGGTACGGCGTAGACGTTGCCGTTGCTCTCCAACAGCGGTATGAGAGTCTTGGGTAAGACCTGAGACCAGCCTTGCTGTTCAAAGAGGAAGTTCAGGGGTTCCAGATAGCCGGCGCTTCCATAAGAGGCAATCGAGGCTTGCCCAACCGGCGCCTGCCAGCTATCAGGGGGGGCGCCTGCCAGCAGTCGCTCCACCAAAGCCGCCCTGGCTTCGGCGTCGCTGCCGACCGCATGCGCGGCGTTCACGAACTGGATCTCAGGATGACGCTGAGCCAATACCTTCAACAGGGCGTCCAATCCCGCTGACTCCCGCCCCCGCGTCCACCAGGAAAACACCTCGACCTCGGACGTGTGGGAGACGGTGGCGGTTGCGACGACAGGCTCCTCTTGAGGCAATCGAGGAGACCCAGTGCAGCCAGCCAGAATAGCGACCAACAGAACGAATAGCAGGTAACGAAGACCGCACCGATGCGACATGTGGGTTAGGCTACATCATGGGCGCGGGTGTGTCAACACGTTGAACCAGGCGCGGTCGCACTACTTGGCGTTGTGCTTGCAGCCATGCGGTCACTTGGGAGGGCACAGCCCCGGCGCCCATCTCGCAGCGCTCTGCCCCTTGACAAACGCGCGGCGACTCGCTATGCTGGCATCCGTTCACTGCCGCCCGCCGCTCTACCGGCGGGCGGGTCTTTGCCTGAGTACCCTCAGGCCCTCTCGTCCAACTTAACGGTCATGTTGCGCTACTGGATAGGTTTCAACAAGGTGCCAGGTATCGGCGCCAAGAAACTGCGTGCGTTGCTTGACGTGTGCGGTGACATAGAAGCGGCCTGGCGGGCGACGCCTGCACAGATGGCTGACGCCGGTCTCGACCGTCGTTCAGCGACCAGCCTGACACAACTGCGCAACGAGCTTGACCTGGAGGCGGAGTTGAACCGTGTCCAGCGCGCCGGGCTCGAAGTCCTGACCTGGGATGATCCCCGCTATCCATCGCTGTTGAAGCGGATCGATGCCCCACCGCCTGTCCTGTTCATGACAGGCAGCCTCACGAGCGCCGACGACTGGGCCGTCGCCGTGGTCGGCACGAGGCGAGCCACCGCCTATGGCCGTGAGTGTGCCCTGCGCCTGTCGACGGACCTTGCTCAGGCCGGCGCCACCGTGGTAAGCGGCCTGGCACGCGGGATCGACGCCATCGCCCATGAGGCTGCTATTGCCGCCCATGGGCGCACCCTTGCCGTGCTTGGGAACGGTCTCGATTCCGTCTACCCACCCGAACACCGCCAGCTTGCCAACCGCATTATCGGTCACGGAGCGCTTCTAACGGAGCAACCTCTGGGAATGAAGCCAGAAGCTCGTAATTTCCCGGCCCGCAACCGCATCATAAGTGGTCTGAGCCTGGCAGTGGTCATAGTCGAAGGCGACTGGAAATCCGGCGCCGTCATCACTGCCAAGCAGGCGTTGGAACAAGGACGCGAGGTCTTCGCCGTTCCTGGGAGCATCCTCTCCCCGTCCAGCGAAGGCCCGAATCGTTTGATCAAGGATGGGGCAACACCCATCCTGAGCGCCAACGATCTATTGGAAGCACTCAACCTCAGCAAGGTAGCGCAACAAAGCGCTGCCCGCCAGGTGCTACCTTCCGATCCTATCGAGGCACGCCTGTACGGTCTGCTGTCGGCCGAACCTCGGCATGTCGATGAGTTACGGCGGGCCGCCGAACTGCCCATCAGCGACGTCACCAGCACACTGGCGCTGATGGAGTTGAAGGGACTCGTGCGCCAGGTCGGCGGCATGCAGTATGTCGTGGCACGCGAACCGGGGACGGTTTACCGGATTGACTGACGACCCACCTTGTTGCCGAGACCTGCACCTACTCCACTTGTAAGAGATAACCCAAACCATTCATGGAAGCTTACTGCGTCAAGTGCAAGACCAAGCGCGAGCTGGTCGACCCGACTCCTGTCTTCACCGCCACCGGGACCCCCGGCACGCGTGGCGCCTGCGCTGTGTGCGGCGCCACGCTCTTCCGTATGGGCGCGACGCCCGCGCACGATGGACTTCCTAAACCCGAGGCGCAACCCAAGGCACCTAAAGCTCCGAAGGCAAGCGGCAAGACCACCAAGACCGCCAAAACAACATCTGCCAACAAGGTCACTGGCAAGGCCGGCGCCGGGCGCAGCAGTCGCGCCTCCGTGAGCAAAGCGCCCGCCTACACCGGCCCGCGCAGCGGCAAGCTGGTCATCGTAGAATCACCGGCCAAGGCAAGGACCGTGAGCAACTATCTGGGCAAGGGCTATACGGTGAAGGCATCGGTGGGTCATGTACGTGACCTGTACAAATCGAAGCTCTCCGTCGACCTCGAAGAGGACTTCCGCCCCATCTACACGGTCCCCACCGACAAGAAGAAGGTGGTCAAGGAACTGACGGAGGCTGCGCAGCGAGCCGCGGAGATCTACCTGGCGACCGACCCTGACCGGGAGGGCGAGGCCATCGCCTGGCA
>CAZHTZ010000016.1:0-33726 GCA_964535455.1 uncultured Caldilineales bacterium | reverse complement strand
CCTGGGCGGCATGCGGGACGAAGCCGAGATTCGCGGCCATCGCCGCACCTACATCGGCGCCATGCCGGGCCGCATCGTTCAGGCCATCAAGCGTTCGGGCACCCGCAATCCCGTCTTCATGCTCGACGAGGTTGACAAGATCGGCAGCGACTGGCGCGGCGACCCGAGCTCGGCCCTACTCGAGGTGCTCGACCCCCAACAAAACAACTCCTTCCGCGACCACTACCTGGACGTGAACTTCGACCTCAGCGACGTGATCTTCATCACGACGGCCAACACGCTCGAAACCGTCCCCGAGCCCCTGCGCGACCGCATGGAGATCATCCCGCTGGAAGGCTATACCGAATACGAGAAAGTGCGCATCGCCGAAGGGTACCTGGTGCCGCGACAGCGCCGGGCCAACGGCCTGCGCTTTGAAGAGATCGAGTTTGGCGACGATGGCTTGCACGCCATCATCCGGGACTACACCCGCGAGTCAGGCGTGCGCAGCCTGGAACGCGAGATCGGCCAGGTCTGCCGCAAGACGGCCGTCAAGATCGCGGCCGGGGACCTGGCACATGTGGATGTCACGCCCAAGCTGGTGCGTGAGTCCCTCGGCAAACCCAGATTCTTCTTCGACGCCGCCCTCCGCACTGAGCGCCCCGGCGTTGCCACCGGCCTGGCCTGGACGCCTGTCGGCGGCGATGTCCTCTTCATCGAAGCCACGCGCATGCGCGGCAAGGGCGGCCTGACCATCACCGGCCAGTTGGGCGAGGTGATGTCGGAGTCGGTCCGCATTGCTTTTAGCTGGGTGCAGGCCAACGCCGAGACCCTGGGCATCGACCCTGATGTCTTCGAGAACTCGAATTTCCACGTCCATGTCCCCGCCGGCGCCACGCCCAAGGATGGCCCCAGCGCCGGTGTGACCATGGCCACTGCCCTATCCAGCCTGCTGACCGGGCGCCCTGTGCGTGCAGATGTGGGCATGACGGGCGAGGTGACGCTGCGCGGCCAGGTGCTGCCGATCGGCGGCTTGAAGCAAAAGATTCTGGCAGCGCACCGCGCCGGGCTGAAGACCGTGATTCTGCCGCAGCGCAACGAAGCCGATCTCGACGATGTGCCTGAAGACGTGCGGGCGGAAATGACCTTCGTCCCCGTCGACAGCATCGAGCATGTGCTGGCCGCCGCCTTGAAGCCGGTGGAAGTGGTTCTGGCGGTAAAGCAGGACGCCTTCGTACCGGAGCTGGCGCTGAACTGACGACCGCCGGCAAACAGACCTCCGGGAGGCGCTGACAAGGCGTGACCCATGCGGAAGTCGTCTTCAGCGCCTCCCGGAGGTCCATCACTCCGCTAGCAGCGCCCGCGCCGCCTCTAACACCTGGGCCGGGGTGATGTCCCGCACGCAGCCATGGCTGGGTAGATCGGCCCAATCGAGCTTGCCGCAGGGGGCGCAGGTCCAGCCGGAAACGAGCGCACGGTGTCGCGCCGGGGGTCCCCACGGCCCGAAGCGCACCGGGTCGGCGGGTCCGAAGAGGTGCACGGTGGGCGTTCCGACGGCCACGGCCAGGTGAAGCGGGCCGCTGTCGGGTCCCAACACCAGGCTGGCTTCAGCCAGCAGCGCCGCCAGCACGCCGAACGGGGTCTGTCCGGCCAGGTTGACGACGCCATCCCCGGCGGCGGCGACCACGGCCGCGGCCAGCGCCTGTTCCTCTTGCCCGCCGGTGACTACCACGGCGGCGCCTTCCTGGTGGAGCTGCCGGGCGACCGCTCCCCATTTGTCCGGCTCCCACAGCTTGACGGCGGCGCCGGCGCCGGGATGAATAACGACAAGAGGTTGCAGGTTGCAGGTTGCAAGTTGCAGGTTGCGAGAGGCGAGAAGTGATGAGGCGGCTGCGCGGCCGGCATCGGTCAGGGCGAAGTGCAGGGGGGAGGCGTCGGGGGTGAGGGGGGCTTCGCGACCGAGGAGTTGGCCGGCCAGGCGGAGGTTGCTGGCGGCGGCGTGCTCGTGGGGGAGGGGAAGGGCTTCGGTCAGCCAGGGCGTGGTTTCGGGTGTGACGTAGCCGATGCGGCGGGGAATGCCGGCCCAGGCTGCCAGCATGGCGCCCCACCAGTGGTCGGAGCGGAAGAGGATGGCGCCGTCGAAGCGCTCCTGCCGCAAGGTCTGCGCCGTACGGGGCAGCAGCGACCATCGCTCTGCAACTCCTGCCTTCTGGCCCCGCTCGAAGGCGGGAAAGGGGATCTCGACCAGGTGGTCGTAGCCGCCGGAGAGGCCGGGCAAAGCAGGCCGGCCCCAGGGCCCGATGGCCAGGGTCAGGTTGAGTTCCGGCGCCTGCTGGCGCAGCCAGCGCAGGGCCGGGCCGAGAAAGAGCAGGTCACCCAGATGGTCGGGCCGGATAAGCAGGATGCGCCTGGCGGCGGACGCCTGCTGCGGCCCGGGTGCACTGACGGCGGCCAGCACCCGCCCCACCCCGCGGCGGACGCGCACCGATCGTGGCGGCGGCGCCTGTGGGTCGGGAGGGTGGGAAAAGGTGGGTGACATGGCTGTACGGCTGTGCAACTCAAGTTAGTCATCGCCTACCGTTGCGAAAATCCTCCATACTGTACCGTCGTCGTTGAAAAAGATTCCAATTGAGGCCCTGCGGGTTCCCGGCCCCGGTGCGAGCATGTCGGGTTGAATGAAGCGGACTGGCAGTGGGTCGTAGGAGCGGGTATGGTGAGCACCAGCTCGATTGTAGCATTCTCCCGTAGGCCGGTGAAACGATGGGTCGTGTTGTGGCGTACGGCGATGTGTTGGGCGCCGGCATCGTCTCACTTCTTACCGGCGCTGCCTGCCATTTCGACGCGGTTCCCAGTGCTGACCCAAGCCATGGTTTTCCGCACAATGGCAGTAAACCTGCCAACACGAGGGCACGATTGTGCTATACTGCAAGGCTGCTGGCGACCATCCAGCACCCCATCCTTCTTGATACGCGCCGTCCACCGGCGCCACGTTTTACGCCCCCTATGCTACGCAACCTGCTAACCAAAGTCGTTGGCGACCCCAACGAGAAAGAAATCAAGCGCATCCAACCCATCGTGGATGCCATCAATGCCCTCGAACCCGAGATGCAGCGCCTCAGCGATGAAGAACTGCGGGCGCTGACCGCCGCCTTCCGGGCGCAGATGCAGGTCGAAACCGCCACTCTACGCCAGGAGCTGGCAGACCTGATCGCTCAACGCAGCGAGGCCGACGACCCCGACGATCTCGACAGCCTGAGGCGCGACATCGACAATGCCGACGCCGAGCTGCGCGAGCGCGAGACCGACATCCTGGAAGAAATTCTGCCGCGGGCCTTTGCCGCGGTCCGCGAGGCGGCGGTGCGCTCTCTGGGTCTGCGTCACTACGACGTGCAGCTCATCGGCGGCGTCGTCCTACACCGCGGCAAGATCGCGGAGATGAAGACCGGCGAAGGCAAAACCCTTGTCGCCACTCTGCCGCTCTACCTGAACGCCCTCACCGGACGTGGGGTGCACCTGATCACGCCCAACGACTACCTGTCCAAGTTCGGCGTGCAGTGGATGGGCCCCATCTACCACCTGCTGGGGGTCACCGTCTCGGTGATCCAGAGCGGCGCCGGGAACCCCGACCAGGCCTCCTACATCTACGACCCGGACTTTCCCAGCGAGGATGACCGCTACCGCAACCTGCGACCGGTGACGCGGCGGGACACGTATCAGGCCGACATCGTCTACGGCACGAACAACGAGTTCGGCTTCGACTACCTGCGCGACAACATGGCGCTCGACCTTCGCCTGGTGTCGCAGCGCGAGCTTAACTTCACCATCGTCGACGAAATCGACAACATCCTCATCGACGAGGCCCGCACCCCGCTCATCTTCTCCGGACCCGCCCAGGAGTCCAGCGATCTCTACCGCCGCTTTGCGCAACTGATTCCCCGGCTGGCCAAAGAGGAAGACTACAAGATCGACGAGAAGGACCGCGTCGCCACCCTGACGGAAGAGGGGTTGGAGCGGGTGGACCGCATGCTGGGCATTCCCGAGGGCAAGACGCTGTACGAGTCCGAGTACGCCGAGATGGCGCCCTACCTGGACAATGCCCTGCGCTCTCAAGTGCTCTACAAACGCGACAAGGACTACATCGTCCAGGATGGCGAGGTGATCATCGTCGACGAGTTTACCGGCCGCTTGATGTATGGGCGCCGCTACTCCGAGGGCCTGCACCAGGCCATCGAGGCCAAGGAAGGCGTTTCGGTCCGTCGCGAGAACCTGACCCTGGCCACCGTCACCTTCCAGAACTTCTTCCGCATGTACCGCAAGCTGGCGGGCATGACCGGTACAGCCCTCACCGAGAAAGAAGAGTTCCAGCGCATTTACGATCTGGAAGTGGTAGCCATCCCCACCAACGTGGGCGTGCGCCGCACGGATAACCCCGACCTGGTCTACAAGACGCAACGGGCCAAGTTCAAAGCCGTGCTCGAAGAGATCGAGACGGCGCATAAGCGCGGCCAGCCGCTGTTGGTGGGCACCAGCGCCATCGAAACCTCCGAGTACATTTCCGCCCTCCTGAAGCGGAAGGGGATCGAGCACAACGTCCTCAACGCCAAAAACCACGAGCGCGAGGCCGTGATTATCGCCCAGGCCGGCCGGCCCTATGCCGTCACCATCGCCACCAACATGGCCGGTCGCGGTGTGGACATTCTGCTGGGCGGCAACGCCGAGAACCTGGCTCGCGAGGAGATGCGCAAGAGCGGCTTCGAGCTGAACTCGATCGCGGAAGCCGACTGGAACGAGGCAGTGGACATCCTGCGCAAAGGCGGCGACCCCACGCAAACGAACAAGGAGCCGTGGGTCCAGGTGCTGGCCGAGCAATGGCAGCGCACCAGGTCTGACGGCGACAAGGTGCGCGAGGTCGGTGGGCTCTACGTCGTCGGTTCCGAGCGGCACGAGGCCCGGCGTATCGACAACCAGCTCCGCGGCCGCGGTGGTCGCCAGGGCGATCTGGGCGAGTCGCGCTTCTACCTTTCTCTGGAAGACGACTTGATGCGGCGCTTCGGCGGCACCACTCTGGCCGGGTTGATGGACCGCCTGGGTGTCGAAGAGGACATGCCGATCGAGGCCGGCGTCGTCAGCCGGGCCATCGAGCAGGCACAGACACGCGTCGAGGGCTACAACTTCGATCTGCGCAAGCACGTCCTTGAGTACGACGACGTGGTCAATAAGCAGCGCAATGTCATCTACGAGCAGCGCCGCCGTATCCTGACCGAGCCGACCCTGCGCCCCATCGCCCTGGGCATGGTGCAGAAACAGATCGCCAGCCTGGTACAGACGTTCACCCAGGAAAAGTACAGCGAAGACTGGGACCTGGAAAGCCTGCACGTCGCCATCATCCGCATCATGCCTCTGCCCATCGAGGAGGGTTCCAAAGCCTGGCAGGGCATGACCCGCGAGGCGCTTACCCAGCACCTGCAGGACTTCGTCGAGCATGCCTATGACGTCAAGGAGCAGCGCATCGGCGCCGAAGCCATGCGCCAGATCGAGCGGCTGGTGTTGTTGCAGGTGGTCGACAACCGTTGGGTGCGCCATCTGACCGACCTCGACATCCTGCGCGAGGGTATCGGCCTGCAGGCCGTGGCGCAGCAGGACCCGCTGGTCGCCTACAAGCGCGAGGCCTTCGACATGTTCAGCGACCTGCTCGCCAACATCGAAGAGGACGTTGCCACCCGCGTCCTCCATGCCGAGCTGGTGCGGGAGCCGGTGCGCCGGCCGACACGTGAGCTGCACGCCAGCGGCGGCAGCACCGTCGCCGGCGGACGCCCAGAACCCCAACGCAAGGCCGGCCCGAACCTGGGCCGAAACGATCTGTGCTGGTGTGGCAGCGGCAAGAAGTACAAGGATTGCCATCTCAAGCTTGACCGCAGCGGCCAACCGGCAGGCGAGGCGCCACCCCAGCCCCAACCCGCCAAAGCTGTTGCCGGAAGCGCCAGACCTGTAGGCGGCAAGCCCCCTGCCGGTAAGCCCAAGAAGCATCGGCGCTAGACCGACCGCAGACTACCGACCGCAGACCACCGACCGCAAACTACCGACCGCAGACCACCGACCGCAGACCACCGACCGCAGACCACCGAATCCGATGCCGCTGCGCACTTGGCTTGAACGCTACCAGTTGCAGACCCCGGCCGCCATCCTGTACGAGACGTACCGGCCGCTGGGATTGTTCGCGGGTGAGTTGCTGCAGGCATTTGCGCCGCTGCTGCCTGTTGCAGACGAACGGCTTCGCCGCCTCGGCCAGCAGCTCGGCGACCCGGAGGAGCAGGAGCGTCTGAGTCGCGATGTGTTCGGGGAGGGGCCTTGAGAGGAGCCTTGACCGGCGCCACGACGTTGACCGCGCTCGACCTCGCCAGCCTGGCGCTTCTGGCAGCGCTGGCGTTGCTGTGGTTTGCCGCCCGGCGCCAGTCGCCACCCAGGGACAGAGGAAGCCTGTCCTCCAGGGTCGCAATGGGGACAGAGACGCTGGCGCGCTACCGGCCGGCGGACTTTGTTGCCCTGGTGGATTCCGCGGCGGCGCCGCTCACCCCGGCATCCCCGGACCCTGCCGCCGCTCCCATCCTCAGCTTCCTGGAACCTGCGGCGCGGCTGGTCGAAGAGGCGCTTGGCGACGAGACGCCGCCGCTGGCTCTGATCTGGGCGCGCTACCTGATCATGCTCCTGATGTTGTTGGTCCTTCTCCATCACCTTGTCTTCGGCTGAGCCGCCATCATCTGCCGCTATGCGTCTCCTGATCCTTGCGCAACCCCTGCCGCCGCGTGCCCTCGAACACCTGGGCGCGTTCGTGGAAGAACGCAAAGTCGCCACGCCCTACGGTCAGGCCGGTCCCTTCGCCCTGCGCCAGCCCGCCAACGGTCGCGGTATTTGGATCCTGCCTTACTTTGGCAGCCCCGACCACACCGACCCGCGGGCCACGTTGTGGGCGGCCAAAGAACTGGGCGTGCAGCGCATTCTGGCCTGGGACAGCGTCACCGGCCTGGACCACGACCTCGTGCGCGGGGACATCGTCTATCCAAGTGACTATATCGACTGGACAAAGCACCAACCGACCACGTTCTTTGCCCAGACGGGCGCCGGTTATCTGCCGCAGATACCGCCCTTCTGTTCTGACATCACGGCGGCGATCACCCGCCATCTGCCCGGCGCCCGCCCCGTCGTCTACCTGGGCGACGAAGGGCCGCGCCGCGAAACGGCGGCCGAAGCCCGCATGTACCATCTGTGGGGAGCACATGTGCGAGGGTTGAACCTTGTGCCGGAGACTTACCTGGCCAAGGAGCTGGAATTGTGTTTCGCCGCTATCGGTGTGGTGACCACGCTTGGCGCCGACCGCGCAGAGGGAACGGCCGAGGGGGAAGTACGCGAGGCTGACCGGGCGATCCTGGCGGCCCTGCCCGGCATCTTCGCCGACCTGCCGGCGCCCCCGACCTGCGGCTGCGACCATTTGCAGGCAGGACCGCGGCAGCGGGGTGTGCTACCGGCCGACTGGCGATTGTGGGGCTGACCCGATAGTTCCCCTACGATGGCAGCCATCACCGTGGGCCCGCTGCGCTCCGACGCCGAAAGGGATGCTTTTTTCCTGCTAGCGATGGAAACGTTCAGCACCCACCCCGACGCTGCAGCCACGGCGCGCTGGCGCCGCTTTGTCGAGACCCACCCGGAGTTCGATTCCGCCCAGCTCCGCGGCGCCTTTCGCGGCAACCACTGGCTGGGCGGCTGTGTCATCTATGAACGGGTGCTTGCCATCGGTCCGGCCCGGCTGACCACCGCCTGCATCGGCGCCCTGGTCACACACCCCGAACACCGCCGGCAGGGCGTGGCTACGGCGATGCTGGAGGATGCCCTGGCCTTCGCCCGCGAGCGCGGCCATGCGCTGCTTTTACTGAATGGCATTCCCGGCTTCTATCAGCAGTTTGGCTACGCCGATGTGCTGGAATCCACCCAGCATCACATCAGTCTGGCTGACATCGATGGGCTGCCGGACAGCTCCTACCACGTGCGCGACGCGGTCCTTGGCGATGCCCCTGACCTGCTCCGGCTCTACCATGAGGCGTTCGACCCCTATCCCGGCGTCTTTGCCCGCACTCTGCCCATCCAGGAACACCACCTGCGCACACGGCTGCCACACAACCCGCCCCTGGTGGTGGAAGACCCTGGCGCTCACGTTTGCGGCTACGCCGCCATCCCCTGGCCGCGCCAGCGGCCCTACTGCCCTGAGGTGGTCTTTGCGGAGTGGCCGGCCGCCGCTGCCCTGCTCAAGGCTCAGGCGCGACTCCTCAGAGAAAACGGGGAACCGCCGGAGAGGTTGTGGTGGCAGGTGCCGCCCCAGTCGGCCGCCTTCCAGGCGCTGGCCGACAACGTCCACGTCGAGAGCGCGACCCACCACATCCCCAACTGTGACTGGATGGCGCGGATCGGCATGCTTCCCCGCTTCATGCAGGCGATACTGCCGTTCTGGCGGGAGCGTTGGCGCCAGGCGAACATCTCCTGGCGCGGGCAACTGACCATCGCCGTGGGTGAGAGCGCCTTCTATCTCAGCCTGCAGCGGGAAGAGATGCGCCTGATGACCCGCCCACGGGCGCAGACCGTCCGCATCCAATTGGCACCGCAGGCGCTTGTGCAGTTCGTCTTTGGCTTCCGGCCCGTCACCTGGCTGGCCCGCCAGCCAGGCTGTATCCTCCCTGAACCTGTGTTCCCCATCCTCCAGGCCCTCATGCCCGCCGTTCCCGGTTGGCTGCCGGGCACCGACTGGTTCTAATGGCTGCCAGCTCCGATTCGCACCTTCCCAGCCCCGACGAAAAGCCGACCTACGTCCGCCAGATGTTCGCGGGCACGGCCCGGCGCTACGACCTGATGAACCGGCTGATGACCTTTGGCCAGGATCAGCACTGGCGACGCCTGGTTGTGCAGGCCTGCCGCTTACCCGCCCAGGGACGTCTGCTCGACGTTGCCACCGGCACCGGCGATATCGCCCTGGAAGCACTGCGCCAGCACCCGGATGTGACGGTCATCGGCACGGATTTCACCCACGAGATGATGCTTGTCGGCCAGGCCAAGGACACGGAAAAGCGTCTGCCCTTTGTGGAAGCCGACGCCATGTGTCTGCCTTTCCCCGACGACCACTTCGACGCTGCCTGCTCCGGGTTCCTGATGCGCAACGTGACCGACATCGCCGCCACCTTCGCCGAGCAGAGGCGGGTGGTGCGTCCCGGCGGACGCGTGGTCTGCCTGGAGATCACCCGGCCGGCGACGCCGGTCTGGAGCGACTTCTTCCGGCTCTACTTCTTCCACTTCGTCCCTCGCTTCACTGCTCTCTTCAGCAGCAACAAGAGCGCCTACAGCTATCTGCCTGCCTCCACCCTCGCCTTCCCGCGACCGCCCCAGCTTAAAGCCCTCATGGAAACTGTCGGGCTGAAAAACGTCACGTACCGTACGCTGATGATGGGCACGGTGGCGCTGCACGTGGGCGAGGTCTGAGTTTTCATGGAACGCACGTCCTAAGCCATGCCCAAACGCCTCATCATCGCCTTATCCGGCGCCTCCGGCCAGATCTACGGCATCCGTATGCTGGAGATTCTCAAGCAGACGCCGGACGTGGAGACCCACGTCGTCATCTCCCCATCGGCCGGCATCACGATTGCCCAGGAGACCGACTACACGCCCAGGCAGGTCGAAGCCCTGGCCGATGTGCTCTACCGGCCGACCGACATTGGCGCCGCCATCGCTTCAGGGTCCTTTCATGTCGACGGCATGGTCGTGGTCCCCTGCTCGATCAAGACCCTGAGCAGCATCGCCAACAGCTATGACGCCGACCTCATCACCCGCGCTGCCGACGTCCAGCTCAAGGAGGGTCGTCCGGTTGTCCTGGTCGTGCGGGAAACCCCGCTGCATCTGGGGCACCTGCGCCTGATGACGCAGGCAGCCGAGATCGGTTGTGTCCTCTTTCCTCCGGTTCCCGCCTTCTACAGCCTGCCCAAGACACTCGACGAGATGATCGACGGCACGGTGGGTCGCATCCTGGCCCGTGTCGGCATCCCCAACGAGCACTACTATGAGTGGTTGGGGATGAGGCGGACGGCAGACCGCTGACGGACGACAGCAGAAGATAGAGGACGGAAGACAGAGGACAGAGGACGGAAGACAGAGGACGGAATCCGTAACTTCTGGCCGATACTCGTTACTCGCCACCCACCTCGTCGCTTCTCGCCTCTCGTTTCTCGCCTCTCTACTCCATGCACACCCGTATCGGCGCCTTTCTCGCAGCGCACAACACGCTCACGCTGGCCACGGTG
Organism: uncultured Caldilineales bacterium; assembly: GCA_964535455.1. Classification (GTDB taxonomy): domain Bacteria; phylum Chloroflexota; class Anaerolineae; order J102; family J102; genus SSF26. Next base: position 23,413 of record CAZHTZ010000016.1, on the reverse strand, counting down.
GGCGCGGACGGCCAAGTCCATGCCTGCGCCGTGTTCTACGCTGCAGGTCCGGATCTGGCGCTCTACTTCCTCTCTGAGCCCAAGACCCTCCATGCCCGTCACATCGGCGAGGGAGCGATGATCGCAGCCACTATTGAGGACAACAACCAGGATTGGACCTCGATTCGTGGGCTACAGATTCACGGCCTTGCCCGTCCCTGCACCGGCGAGGATGCAGACAACGCCCGCAGCCTGTATGCCGCCCGCTTTCCCTTTGTGGGCCGCGTCCAGACCCTGGCAGGCCCGCTGGCCGGCGCCCGTTTCTACCAGATCACGCCTTCCTGGTTCCGGCTGATCGACAACACCCTGGGCTTCGGCCACAAGGAAGAGTGGCAGGTTGCAAGTTGAACGTTGAAGGCCGTCCCCTCGAACAGGCTGCGGCGCTGGGCCACCCCTCCTCCGTCTGGCGGGCCGGCCAGCAGCGCCGCTTCGATCTGATCAGCGCCTGGGCGCGTGTTGCCGGGGCCGATGTGCTGGTGGATGGCGCCGGTGTGGGCTTGTACAGCCAGCATTTGGCATCCGCAGGCGCTCGTGTCACTTCTCTGGATATCGACCTGCCCAGCATGGTCGCCGCCAGCCAGAACCTGAGCCGCTGTGTGGCGGCCGCATGTGAGGCGCTCCCGTTCGCCAGCGCCAGCTTCGACACCGTGCTCTCGCACGAGGTGTTGGAACACGTGGACGACGATGCAGCGTCTGTACGTGAGATCGCGCGCGTGCTGCGTCCCGGTGGGCGCTTCGTGCTCTTTCTGCCCAATAGGCTCCATCCTTTTGAGACCCACGGTCACTACTGGCGCGGGGTCTACCACTACGGCAACACACCCCTGATCAACTACTTGCCCGACTCCCTGCGCAACCGGCTGGCCTGGCATGTGAAGGCCTACACCCCCGGAGACGTCAGGCGGCTCGTGGCGGTCGCACCCTTGCGGATTCTCCACCACACCCAGGTCTACCCCGGCTACGACAACATCATCTACCGTTTTCCCCGGCTGGGACGCCTGGTGCGCGGTGTTACCTATACCTTCGAGAATACCCCGTTGCGCATCTTCGGCAATTCCCATTTCCTCGTTGCCGAAAAGGTTGCCGAATAGAGCAACATAAGCTCGTAAGCACGCTTCCTTGTAGCATGTGGACGTCTGTGCTACACTCCGCTACAACTCCATCGGTCGCCGGCCCATCCCCCCCATCTGACTGCGAGCGAACCATGGCCCAAGCCGTCACCACTTTTCCCCTACAGCGCACCGCCCGTCGCGGCGCCTTGTGGCAACTTCTCCTTCTCTGGCTCCTCATTCCTGTGCTGGTGGTCGTCGCCAGCATCGCCTGGTTCGAGTGGAGCTATACCAACCGTGTTTTTCCCGGCGTCCAGGCGCTGGGGGTGGACCTGAGCGGGATGACCGAGGCCGAGGCCCGCGCCGCCCTGGAAGCGGTGGCGGCAGGCTACGACCTGCCGCCTCTGGCAATCCGCCATGGCGATCTGGTCTGGCCCCTGCCGGCGGAGACGCTGGGGGTCCGGCTTGACGTAGAACGGCTGGCGCAAGAGGCCTACGTGGCGGGGCGCACGGGCGACCTGCAGCAGAATCTGCTGGCACAGTGGGATCTTGTCCAGCGAGGCCGCGAAATCACGGCGCCTGTGGAGGTTGCTCCCGGGGCGGTGGCGACCGCTGTGGCCGGGTACACCAGCCATCTCAATCGCGCTGTGGTCGAGCCCAGGCTCTCGCTCAATGACTTGCAGGTTGTGGCCTCCTCAGCACGGCCTGGGCAGGTGGTGAACGTCGCCGCTACAACCGCTGCCGTGCTCGATCGCCTCCGCAGCGGGCGTGGAGGCGTTGTCGACGTCGTGGTGAGCGAGCTTTCGACCGCAACCCCCGACGTCAGCGCCAATCAGGAATCTTTCCAGCGCTTGCTCAACCGCACTATTGTCCTGGCGGACGAGCGCGGCGATTTCCAATTCGCCCTGGATCCGGCAACCCTGGCGGGCCTGCTCAAGTGGGTGGCAGACGACAACGCGCCGGGTGGGCTGCGGGCCGAGGTCCAGCCCGATCGCCTGGTTCCGGTGGTCGAAAAGTGGGCACAGCAGGTGGCCCGACCGCCGTTGAACGCCCGCTATGACTTCGATTCGAGCAGCAACTCGTTGGTCGAGCTATCGCCCAGCGCCAACGGCTATGCCCTGGATGTCGCCACTACCATCACCGCCACGCTCGCAGCCCTCGCTTCCGGCCAGACGCAGGTGGCGCTCCCTGTCCAGGTGCTGAGCCCGGCAGTGTCATCCGGGAACCCCGCCAGCCTGGGCATCAAGGAATTGGTGGCACAGGGCACCAGCTCGTTCGCCGGTTCCAGCGCCGATCGGATCAAGAACATCGAGGTGGCCGCCGCCAAGCTCGTGGGCGTCGTCATCCCGCCCGGTGGCACCTTCTCCTTCAACGAGCACGTGGGTGATGTCACGGCAGCCAACGGCTTCGAGGACTCTCTCGTCATCTCCGGCGACCGCACGGCGGTCGGCGTCGGCGGAGGCGTCTGCCAGGTGAGCACCACCGTGTTTCGGGCTGCCTGGTTCGGCGGTTTTCCGATGCAGGAACGCTGGAACCATGGCTATGTGGTGCGTTGGTACGGCGAGCCCGGTCTCGACGCCACGGTCTACACACCCAAGGTGGATTTCAAGTTCCGCAACACCACCGGCCATCACCTGTTGATCAAACCAATCGTGGACAAGGCCAAAGGCACCATGACCTTCCAGTTCTACGGCACCAAGCCCAAGTGGACGGTCGAAGCGGCCAAACCGACTTACGACAAGCGCACGCCCCCGCCGGCGCCTCTGTATATCGAGGACCCCGACATGGCGCCCGGGACCGTCGTCCAGTTTGATTGGGCGGTAGAGGGCCTGGATGCCGTGGCCAAGCGCCGCGTTGTGGGCGCTGATGGCGCCGTGCTCGTCAATGACACCCTCAAGAGTCGCTATTTGCCGTGGCAGGCCAAATATCGCTTTGGAACCGGCTTCCAGCCTCCGGCCGGGGCCGAGGTGCAGTGGGTCAAGCGCTGAACGGGCGAACGTGCGGGCTTAGAGGACCGTGAACCAGCCGATGAGCGCGGCCGCGGGAGCGGGCGTGCCGGTCATGCTGGCGCGGAACACAAGCGCCGCCAGGAACAGACAGACGAGGCCGTAGAGCGCCTGCTCGCGCACACCTTCCATCTTGCCCTGCGAAAAGGCGTAAGCGGCGGGCAACGTCAGCACGGTGAGAAAGCCGTAGAGGAAGTGCATGCCGGAGCGTTCCAGCTCGGAAGCCCGGCCCAACGCCAGCCACATATAGATGCCGATGGCGGCCTGGGCGATCAAGAGCACCTCGCCTACCACCAAAATGCCGAAATAGTTGGAATCAACCGACTTCTTCTGCCGCCAACGCAGCAGCCCCCAAACGCCGGCGATAATCATGAACAAGAGCGCGGCGTTGCCGATGCGGGCGTGTATCTGTTCGATGGGCATATTGCACCTCTGTGATGGGGGTGATGATTGTCAGTAACCCAATCGGCGCAACTGATCTTCCCCCATGCCGAAGTGATGCCCGATCTCGTGCAGCACCGTACGGCGGACCTGGTCTTCGATGGCAGCGGGGGTGTGATGGTAGTGCACCATGGGGTACATGAAGATGGTGATGCGGTCGGGCGGCACGAGACCGTAATGGGTCGTGCGTTGAGTGAGAGGAATGCCTTCGTACAGCCCGTAGAGGGCGTCGCCAGGACCGAGATCGGCGGCGCGACGCTGGGCGGAACTGGGGTACTCGGCGACGGTGACGGCCACGTTCTCCATCAGTTTCTCGATGTCGGGCGGCAGCGTTGCCAACGCCTCCTCGACAAGCGTAGCAAATTCCTCGAGCGTGGTGGGGTTGGCTGGAGACATGACGGTGGGGGTGACCGACTCTGGCAATAAGGGTGGAATGGGCCGATTATAGCACACGGTCCGATGCCTTCCTGTAGGCGATCGGCTATCGCGGTATAATCAGCCCGGCATCCAACCCTGAGTACTCTCAGACCTTGTCCCTCGATTGCCCCTGGTGGCCCACCATGACCGATTCACGCGAACCGTCCCTTCACTTTCTCTGGTTGGAGGTCACCGATCTCCGCAAGTCCGTCGACTTCTACCGGGAGACGCTGGGCTTGCCAGTTCAGGATGAGGCGCTGGGAGCAGCGCCAGGCGCCTTCGCCATCGTGCACCTGGCCCAGCAAAAAATCTACCTGGCGCCCGGCGCCCCGCGCGGTATGGGCATGTATATCGCCATCGCTCTGCCCGATATCGACGCCATGCATCAGCGCCTTCTGGCCCACGGGCTCAGCGTCCCCCCGCCGGTCGACGAGGGCTGGGCGCGCTATATCAACCTCTTCGACCCCGATCACTATCACCTCCTTCTGCTCCAGCCGGCTGCGTAAACGATAATGAGACCATTGATGCCGCGAACAAGACATACGACCTTGCTGTTGTTGTTGGGGTTGTTGATTGTGGTGGTAGAGACGTTGCATGCAACGTCTCTACGGGCCGAAACGCCCCCGCGCGTTCTGATTACTGTCGATGCACCCACGGCGGCTGCCCGCACCGCCCTGGTGGCCAAGGGGTACGACGTGTGGAGCGCGACGTTGGAAGGCGTGACCCTGGCGGTCCCGCCCGAGGAGATGCGTCGCCTGCAGAGTCAGGGCTACCGGGTGCGACAGGTTGCGTCCCTTCCGGTGGCCTTCCCCCCAGACTTCGGCGGTTACCATGACTATGCGGAGACGGTGGCTGAACTGCAGGGTCTGACCGCCCAATACCCGGATATCTCCCGGCTGCAGAGCATCGGCAAGTCAATCGAGGGACGCGACCTCTGGGCGCTGCGCATTACGGACCATCCCGACCAGACCGAGCCGGGCGAAAGAGGCATCCTCATCTATGCCGGCACCCATGCTCGCGAGCACCTGACCGTGGAGCAGGCGCTCTTCGTGGCCCATGACCTGCTCGACAACTACGGTCATGAGGGCGAGGCGACCAACCTGGTGAACCAGCGCGACATCTGGATCCTGCCCAACCTGAACCCGGACGGGAGCGAATACGATATCGCCACCAGCTTCTCTGAATGGTGGCGCAAGAACCGCCGCAGCAATGGAGATGGCACGTGGGGCGTCGACCTCAACCGCAACTTCGGGTACAAGTGGGGCGGCGCGGGCAGCAGCGGCGCCACATCGTCAGAAACCTATCGCGGTCCGCAGCCCTTCTCGGAGCCGGAGAACCAGGCATTGCGCGACTTCGTCAGTTCCCAGGACGACACTGAAATCATTATCTCGCTCCATTCCTACGGCGAGCTTGTTCTCTACCCTTACGCCTACACGTACGCCGAGCTGCCGCCGGACATGAAGGCCGCCGACCTTGCCATCTTCAAGGCCCTGGCGGGGGCGATGGCGACCCGCAACGGCTACACGGCCCAACAGGCCAGCGATCTGTACATCATCAGCGGGGATCACGATGACTGGTTCTACGGTGTACGGGGCATTTACGCCATGACCATCGAGATGTACCCAACGTCCAGCAGTCCTTTCGGTTTCTACCCACCCGACAGCGCCATCGCTCCCCAGACCACGCGCAACCGCACCGCCCTGCGCTACAGCATCGCCATGGCCGACGACCCTGCCAAGAGCACCGGCCAGGGCAAAGACATGACCCCACCCACGGTCCAGATTCTCACCCCAGGCGACGGCGCCACCGTGACGGCCGATACGGCCGTTTCCGTCACGGTCGCGGTCAGCGACACTGTTGGCGTGACCTCGGTCGAATACCTGGTCGATGGTCAGCCCGCCGCCGTTCGCACCGCCCCCGACTTCGCCGCTGTGCTCACGCTCGCGCCCGGCGACCATGTGCTCGAGGCGCGGGCCTTCGACAACGCCCACTGGCAAACGCTCTCGGCGCCGGTAAGCGTCCGGGCTGTGATTGAGGCCGCAACGCCCACGCCGACAACGACACCATCCCCGACGGCCACGTCGACACCTACCTCCACAGCTACGCCTGCCCGCCTGTACCTGCCGCTGCTGCGGTAATGACCGCATAAGACAGAGGACAGAAAACAGAGAACAGAGGACAGAGGACAGAGGACAGAGGACAGACCCTCTCGTCCGCTACCCGTCACCCCACACCCGCTACTCGTTTCTCGCCTCTCGTTTCTTTTTCGCTACGCGAACGTCATAGTCAATAGACAGCACCAACGTCGATGCTGTTCATAGGGTCGCGATTTTTCGTCGATGGAACACCGAAGGAGGTGTGTTATGAAGGCGACCTGGATGTATGCCGGCCTGATGCTGGCCGTGGTGGTGATCGTGGGGATTTCGGGTCAGAGTCGCGCCGCGCCTGTAGCACCAAGCGCCGCCGCCTTTGCCCCGGCTCTTGGCGGGACTTGGCGAAGCGGCGGCCCTCTCGACGGCCTGGGCCATTCCGTGCACGCGGCGGGGGTGGCAGCTTCGCCTCTCTTTGCCCAGGATGGCACGTTGTTCACGGTCGGCAACGCCACGACCGGCAGCGACACTTATGGCAGCCTCTATCGATCCACTGACCGGGGTCAGAGCTGGCAGATGGTCTTCCACCCGGCTCCGCCGAACCCCTTCTCCGGCGGCTGGTTCCGCCAAGTTGCCGTGGCTGCGGCCACAACGAGCCCGGCCACAGTGGTGTTCGCCAGCTACAACGGCAACCTGTCGCCAACGGCGATAGCAGCCTCCAGCTCAACCGGTAGCGATGCTGCCGTTCCAGACGCACCCTACGCCTTTCTGTACAAGACCACCGACCGCGGTCTCACCTGGACGAAGCCGCTCAATCGTATGTGGGTGGGGCCCTTCGCCCTGTCACCTGCCTACCCCGCCGACCAGACGCTCTTTGTCATGGCGAACGACGGCCTGCTCAAATCCACGAATGGCGGCGCCAGTTGGAACCCCACGGGCTTCCCCAGCGTGGCCCAACCCCTTGACGTCTCCCAAGTGGCGGTATCGCCCGGCTACGGCAGCGACCAAACACTCTACGCCGCGGGATACGGCCCCACTTACCGCAGCACAGACGGCGGCGCTACCTGGCAGACCTTGGGTGGCCATGCTCCATCGTATGGTCTGGCGGTATCGCCTGACTTCGCCGGCGACGACCAGTTGTGGACCAGCTATCGCCTGATCGAGGGCATCGGCGACGGCACGCCCGACAGCGGCATCGTCCACTATGGGAACCGCGGCGCCAGTTGGATCCTGGCCAACGCGGGGCTGCCCGGCGTCTACGAGCCGAACCCACGCGGCCTGGCCGCATCGCCCAGGTTCGCCAGCGACGGCACCCTGTTCACGGCCCTATCGGGCCAACTCGTCGCCTGGGACCAGCGCAGCCTCTTCCGCACCTACAACGGCGGCGACACCTGGGTCGATCTCGGCCCGGCGCCCGGCAACCCCGACACGTTCGGTCTGGCCGTCACCAGCACGGACAACGAAGGGCTGTGGGCGCACCTGGCGACCTCGACGGGGGTGTGGCACTACGGCGGCGCCTGCGAGGAACGGTTGGTCAACGGAGGCTTCGAGACCGATGCTGCCTGGAGTATGCCGCTCACGCCGCGCTCCGCAGCGTACAGCACGGAGATTGTGTATGGCGGCCATCGCAGTCTGCAAACCGGCATTCCCAGCGGCGGCGATGCCTACAGCTACTCGTCTGCCACACAGAAGATCACCGTGCCTGCCGGTGTGACCAGCGCCACCCTGGCGTTTCGGTGGTATCCACAGTCGCAAGAGGGCACGCTGGCCTCCAGCAGTCCGCCGCCCTCTTCTGAGGTGCTGCAGGCCGTGGTCGCAGGTAAGGCGCCGGACGGTCCCGCCAACGATGCGCAATACGCGCTCATCCTGGACGAGGATGGGGATCTGTTGCGCACCTTGATGTGGGCGCGCAGCGACGCCCGCACCTGGTTCCAGGCCGTGTTCGATCTCAAGCCCTTCGCCGGTCGCACGATCCAGATTCACCTGGGCACGTACAACAACGGCGATGGCCGCATCACGGCCATGTTCGTCGATGAGGCCTCACTGGTCGTATGCTGGCCCGCCGGCTGGACCGGACGCGCTTATCTACCTCTGCTTCTGCGTGAGTTCACCCCGCTTCCACCAACGCCCACAGCGACCCTCACGCCGACGCGGACCCCGACACGCACGCCCACGCGAACCCCGACACGCACCCCCACCTCCACGCTGATGCCCACCCGCACGCCAACCCCCACCCGCACCCCGACCTCTGCGCTGCCGCCGCCGGTGTGCTACGAGGGCATGCGCAACGGAGGCTTCGAGCTCAATGCCGCCTGGGAGATCAAGGATAATCCCGTGCTGGCGGGCTATGTTACATCTCCCAAGCACAGCGGCGCCGGCGCCATGCGCACCGGCATTTCGCCAGGAGGCGCCAACCTTCGCAGCTACTCGCCCATCGAACAAGATATCACCCTGCCCGCAGGGTTGGCCTCGGCGAAACTGAGCTTCTGGCGCTATCGATTGTGGGGGGATGGAACGGCCCTGGTTGCGAGCGCTGCCCCTCCTCGCATCGAGGACCTGCCCCGCACCGAGGCCACGCTGCCCACGATGGCATTTGAGACCGACTTCTTCTATGTCATTGGCATCCGCGACGACGGTACGTTGAAGTGGCTGCTGGTCGAGCGTGTGAACGATGCGACCTGGCGGCAAGCGACCCTCGATCTTTCCAGTCTGGTGGGCCAGCATATCCGCCTGCAGTTCGGCACCTATAACAATGGCTCTGGTGGCAAGAGCACCACCTACGTGGACGATGTCAGCCTGACCCTGTGTGCACCGCCCGGCGCCCTGGTGCTGCCTGCGGGCTGGGCCCGCCGCGTCATCGGCCGGCCGGACAGCGCCACGATCTATGCCGACGTCGACGGTGCGCTCTATCGCTCGGATGACGCCGGCGGCCACTGGGCCGCTGCCGGGACGATCCCACCGGCCCACGCCGTTCTCACCGATAATACCAGCACCCTGGTGGCGGGCGACGGCTACCCCTGCTACATGGGTGGGCCGCATGTGCCCATGCGCCGCACCACCAACGGCGGCGCCTCCTGGAAAACCCTGTCCGCGGGCGTCGACCTGAAACCTCTGGCTGCCCATTCGAGCCAGCCTTGGCTGTACGCGGCCGGATGTGACGGCCCCCACCGCAGCACCGATCGTGGAACTACCTGGGTGCATCAGCCCGATCCGCCCTTCTCACTATACGATATCAAGCACATTGCACCGGCAGATGCGGGCTGGACGACGCTTTGGGCCAGCGGCATCAGCGAGGGCGGCGGGGGTGCGGTGTTCGTCAGTCGGAACAGCGGCGGCAGTTGGAACCCTTCGCTCCCAGCCACGCCGGAAGCGGGCTGGATCGGCGGTCTGCGCACCGGGCGCTTCGCCCCAGGCCGGGTCTATGCTGCCTCGGTCTACGATTTCCATGTCACCACGAGTGACGGCGCCACCTGGGCGGTCAACTCGACCGGTCTGGACGACGTGGTCGATGTTTACCACACCGCCGACCGCAGCTATGGTCTGTTTGACATCGCCGAAGACCCCGCCGGTCCCGACCACCGTCTCTATCTAGGCAGCGTGCGCGGCCTCTACACCCGCGACCCGGTCACCCTGGTCTGGCACAAGGTGGCGGGCCTGCCCTTTGATGGCTGGGAAGTGCCCGAGCTGCTAGTGCTGGATTCTGCACTTGGCCGTCTGTACGTGACCAGTGATCGCGGCGTGTTTGTGTACGAGCTGCCTTGACGCCTGGCCCTGCTAGCGACTCGACGTGGCAGCCGGTCTGCCCTCCCAAACCTGCCGGTACACGGCGTAAGTCTCGCGGGCGATCCGCTCCTGGGTGAAGTGCTCGAGTACACGGGCGCGGCCAGCCACAGCCAGTACGGTGCGCAGCGCCTGGTCCTGTCGCAACTGTTGCAGGTGGGCGGCCAGGGCTTTGGCATCACCCTCAGGAAAGAGCAGGCCGGCGTCCCCCACCACAAAGGGAATTTCGCCGCTATCGGAGCCGACGACGGGCACGGCGCAAGCCATGGCTTCGACCAGGACGCGGCCGAACTGTTCCATCCAGTTGGGGCGTGTGCGCGACGGCAGGACAAAGGCGTCGAGTCCCTGGTAGAAGCCGGGCATCTGGGTGGAGAGAATTTTTGCCTGCCAGGTCACGCGCTCACCGATGCCCAACTCACGGGCCAGGGTCTGCAGCTCACCGAGCTGCGAGCCGCTGCCCGCCAGATGCAGGCGCCACTCGCCCTCTAGCCCGGCGCATGCCCGCAGAAGGGTGTCCAGACCCTTCTCCGGGATCAGGCCTCCGGCATAGCCGATGGTGAAGGGTCGCGCCCTGAGCGGTGGCAGCGCCGAGGGGGTGAACAACTGCGGATCGATGCCGAACTGGGGAATGACGGTGAGAGGGCCCGTATAGCCTTTGGCGCGCAACACCTGGGTGGCGGCATGGTTGCCGGCAATGGCATGGGCAGCCTGAGCGAAGTTGAAGCGTTCCCACGTGCGGACGAGCAGTGGATAGCGCCGGTTTAGATTCTGCCAGGTGAAGAAACAGGCCGGGATGCCCAACCGGCGGGCGCGCCCCATGGCATGCCGCGTGGCGAAGTTGTAGGGCTCTTCGTCGATGTGGAGCAAATCAGGCTGCAGGCGATCCAGCTCCTCTCCGAGCCGGGGATAGAAGTGCAGGTGAAAACGCCCGTTGAACGCCACGGGCGTTGTCTGCAATGTGTAGCCCTCGGTGAAGGCGCGCTCCAGCACCTGCTCGCCCCGACTATCGCGCCAGCTCGGCGGCACCAGGACGGTCAGGACCATTTCCGGCTGTTTCGCCAGTTCCTCCAGTTTTCGCTGGTAGGCGCCCACCACGCAAGCCTTCGATAGCATCACGACGTGCATGACTAGATTCTAGCCTTCAGATGGGCCTTGAGCAAACTTGTGTAGTCCATCTTGCCATTCGCTGGCGGTGCTTCTATAATTACCTAACTCTGAAACCATTTTCACGAGTCGGCAGCCTTGGCTGACCTTGGCGACATTTGGCGGAGCGGCATGGTATCCACACTCCCGACCTCCTAGAGGCGACCCATTATGGACGTGAAGACGCGACATCTATCGACCATGGACCTGTTTCAGGATCTGTCTGAGAAGGAAGGTGAAGAGCTCGACCGCATCTCGACGATGAGCAGTGTCCGCAAGGGCAAGGTCTTCTATCGGCCGGAAGAGATGGGGGAAGTGCTTTTCATTCTGAAAGAAGGCAATGTCCAACTCTACCGGATATCGCCGGAAGGGAAGAAGTTGGTGATCACCTCGCTGGGGCCCGGCTCCCTGTTCGGTGAGATGGCGCTTCTGGGACAGCAGATGCACAACACCTTTGCCGAGGCCATTACCGACTGCACGATCTGCGTCATGAGCCGCGCCGACCTGGAGCGACTGATCCTGCAGCGGCCGCAGGTGGCGCTGCGCATGCTGGAGATCACCGGGCGCCGGCTGCGTGACGCCGAGAGCCGGCTGGAAGACCTGGCCTTCAAGGGCATCCCTGCCCGCCTTTCTTCCTTGCTGCTGCGCCTGGCCGGTGACAGCAACCAGATCTCCGGACTGACCCATCAGGATCTGGCCGAGATGGTTGGCACCTATCGTGAGACGGCGACCCAAGTGCTCAACGACCTCAAGAGCAGGAATCTGATCGAGATCGGCCGGAAGCGGATCGCGATCCTTGACCGCGAGGGTTTGTTGTCGGTTTCCGAACGCTGACGATCACAACCTGTAACCCTTCGGGCTGAGCCTTCGACTGAGTGCAGTCGAAGGCCTCAGGGCGAAGCCCGGAACCTGCAACCTAAAGCAGACCCCTCGCAAACCGATTAGACAAGCGCCAGGCCGGGGCGTATAATGCGCCCCCACTTTGATAGGCACTGGCGCCAACCTGGCTACGAAGCCCCTGACTGCCGCGTTCATGCGCGACCCAGGGGCTTTTTGTTCACCGGCACCATAGAAACCCCCGACTTTCCGGAGCGGGTGAACCACGAGCTGATTCTGAACCATTCTTCACTCCTTCAACTGTCCGGGTTTCGGCTGCGGCGCGGTCTCATCGGACCACCTAGCGTCATTTGGCCTGAGCACGGTGGGCGCCGCCGCCCGCAGTGTCTCCAGCATGGGGCGGAAGGAGAACCGATCCAGCAACGTCTCCAGGCGCTTGCGCATAGACGCGCCGACGTTGTGGTAGGTGATAAACAGGTCGCGGCGGGAGAGCGGCAGCCGGGGTGTCCCAGGGTCCAGCTCCCAGGGGTGGAGGTACACCACGATCGGGCCTTGTTTTGCAGCCGCGGCCAGCCCGCGTAAGATCACCGGCATGGGCAGGGTGCGCAGATAAAAGCCGCCGCACACTGGCAGCGTCAGCGGTCCCACACGCCAGGCGGTCAACGGCCATTCGGCAATGGGCGCTGCGGGATCACTGGTGATGAGGCTGGGAGCCGGACGGTAGGGAGCCGGCGGACAGCCGGGCACACCGTAAAGAGGAGTGCGCAGGGGGAAGACGCTGGAGTCATAGGCGTAGCCGTGCCGGGCGAGGACTGCCAGCGCCCAGGCTGTATTGGGGAGCAGACTGAAGGTCGGCGCCCGAAACCCTTGTGGCCGCACGCTTGGCAATTGACGCTTGAGCACCGCCGCGAACAAGGAGAGCTCGACGTCCAGCTCGGCCTCGGTCATTTCCCACAAGGGCCGGTGGGTGAAACCGTGGCAGCCCAACTCATGCCCTTCGGCGAGGATGCGCCTGATGAGGGCCGGGTACTGATCGATGATCTCGCCTACCACGAAGAAGGTGGCGCGGACGCCCCGGTCGGCCAGCAGGTCCAGCAGCGGGAGCGTTGCCGGCAGGATGCGGTCGTCGGCCGTAGTGCGATCGACAAAACGACGTAGCAACTCGGCGTGCCAGTAGGATTCGAGATCGATGGAGAGAGCAGCCGGGAAGGTCACGACGCCGGGTCCTGTGAGCTAGGCGAGGGGGCCATCTGAGGAAACCACGTGGGCAACGGACAAAGGTCGGGCAACGCCTGCGTGGGTGCGGTAGCGGAAGTAGACGATGGTGATGGAGAGCAGCATCTTGGCAATGTAGTACAGGGACTTGATACTGCTGTGCATGCTCTTGCCCGAGATGCGCTCGTGCATGGTGACCGGCACTTCCTGCACACGAAAGCCGGCGTAATGGAGCATGATCAACGTATCCGCATCGGGATAGTCGCTGGGGTAGTTCTCTTCGGCGAAGAAAGCCATGACTTCGCCCGTCATGGCCTGAAAACCGGAGGTGGCGTCGGTCACCGACCGGCCGGTGAGGGAACTGGCGATGGCGGCGAAGAAGCGCATGCCCATGCGACGCACAAACGAGGCCTGATAAGTCATGCTGCCCGTGAAGCGAGAGCCGACGGCGACATCGCAGGTCCCTGCCAGCACAGGCGCCAGCAGAGCCGGAACACAGGTGGGATCGTGCTGGCCGTCGGCGTCCAACATGACGCCATAATCATAGCCACGCTGGGCGCCAACGCGAAAACCAGTTTGCACGGCGCCGCCGTAGCCCAGGTTGTTGGCCAATTGGACAACGGTGGCGCCGCAGCGCTGGGCAACGGCGCCGGTGGCGTCGTGCGAATGATCGTCGACAACCAGGATGTCGGCGTCAGGCAACATGCGGCGCAGCGACGGCAGCACGTGCGGGAGATTGGAGGCCTCGTTGTAGGCGGGGATGATGACGAGAACAGACATAGGAGGAATGGGGGCCTGGTACGCTCGGGTACATGGCAGGGCGAACCCGGTGAAGGCGTCGGCGCGCCTCAGTTGTCGAACAACTTCTCTTGTGGCAGGGTAGTGAAATCCAGAGCGCCCACATCGCTGGCCTGCAGGTGTCTGGAGATCGTGAACGCGAAGGTGGCGCCCCTATCCTGATCGCTCTGAACCCAAATGCGACCGCCGTGGTGCTCGACGATGTGCCGGCAGATGGTGAGTCCGAGGCCGGTGCCTTTGTAGAGGCGGTTGACCCCACCATCCACCTGGTAGAAGCGGTCGAAAATGCGCTCGCTCTCGCCCGCAGGGACGCCGATGCCGGTATCCTGAACGTTCACCTGGATGAACTCGCCGGTGCTGACTGCTGTCACGGTGACCTCGCCACCCGCAGGGGTGAACTTGATGGCGTTGTCAACGAGATTGGTCACCACCTGCTCCAGTCGCCAGGGGTCCGCCAAGAGGGTCGGCAGGTCTTCGGACACATAGTTCACCAGCGTAACCTCGGCCGAAGCCGCGAGCGGCGTGAGTTTGTCGATGGCCGCCTCGATGACCACCGAGATGTCCGTGGGCTGCAAGCGCAGACTGACGCGTCCCGATTCCAGACGCGAGAACTCGAGCAGGTCATCGATCATGCGTTGGAGGTGGTCGGTCTGTTGTTTGACCGTCTCCAGGAAGTCACGCTGGATCTCGGTAACAGGCCCGGTCTTACCCATGAGGATGATGTCGACGAACCCTTTGACCGAGTGCAGCGGCGTCTTGAGTTCGTGCGAAACCACCGAAAGGAAGTTGGACTTCATACGCTCCAACTCCTTCTGGGTCGTGACATCGCGCAAAACAGTGGCGATGCCTTGCAGCCCTTCACCCACAACCAATGGCGCTGCCAGCGCCTGGAACACGGCCGCTCTGCCGGTCCCCAATTGCCGTATTTCGATCTCATGGAAGAGAGCCTGGGCTGGCGATGCCCTGACTTCCGCCAGCAGGTCCAGCAAGCCTTCGTTGTCGATGACCATCTGCACCGGCAGGCCCGCCGGAGGCGCAGCCTCCAAGCCGAAGATATGGGCTGCAACCGGGTTCATCAGCACCAATTGCAGGTCACTGTCCACCACCAGCACGCCATCCCCAATGCCCGCCAGAATGGTCTCGAGCTCGTGGCTCTTGTCGGCCACGGCCTGGTACAGGCGGGCGTTTTCGATGGCAGCCGCGGCAAAATAGGAGAAGGAGTCAAGGAGTTGACGCTGGCGATCGTTGTCGAAGTCGGCGCGGGTATCGGCAAGATAGATGGCGCCGAGGGGTCGTCCGCGCAGCACGAGGGGCAGGCACAAGAAGTGCTCCACCTGCCACAGAGCGCGCAACTGGTCAAAACCGAGGAGGTCGCTTTCATCGCTGGAAACCATGTGTCCGGTCGCCAGAATCCGGGCATCCTCGGGCCTGCTGGCAAGGTTGAGCCGGAACTGGCGAATGGCGGCAGCCCCGGGTCCGGAAGCAGCCGTCCCCCGCAACACGTCGCCGTCTTCTTCGATCAGGGCGATGACGGCGTAATGAGTATCGGCGAGGGCTGCCAGGCGATCCATGAGGACCTGCAGGGTCTCGGGCAGATCAAGGGTGGCCGCCAGTGCTCGCGCCACTTCCTGAAGTGAGCGCAGTTGCAGGACGCGGTCTCCCAGATCGGCAGCGGTACGCTGGAGTCTCGTGGTCTGGGTGTCCAGATCTGCCTCACGAGTAGCCAGGGTTTGCTGCAGGTCCTGGACTCGGAACTGGAGGAGGTGGACGTGTTCGCTGGCGAACGCTCCCATTACCGCTGCCAGCAGGAGGAGCAGAAAGCGTGCGATAAAGATGGGGTCGAAAAGAAAAGCCAGATTGTCAGACTGCAACCAGAGGGCCAGGACATAAAGAGGACCGGTGGCAAAAGCTCCGAACCAGACGAGCGCAGTCTTGGGCACATAGATCGCCGGCAGCATCGCCTGGAGGGCGAGAAGCACCCAGAAGGGGGAGGCAAAACCGCCCGAGAGCACGATGAGAATGACCACCATGGCCATGTCCAGCACATAGCCCAACCCAAGCAAGAATCCCACGAGGCGGGGAAACCAGAGTGCAAGCACAAGGCCGGCGCCAGTCAGCGCACTGTAGGCCAGGACGACCGCGGCATAGGACCCTGTCAACTGCGCGCCGCCCAGCCACCATCCCAGGATGGCGATGCCGACGAGGATCGCCTTGTTTGCCAGGAGCAAAGGCAGTTGAGAGCGCGGGAAGGCGGTAGTAGACATGCGGGGACGCTGAAACCTTAGCGGTGCACCCATTCGGCCTGGACCAGCCGGGGAGTCATCAGCGATAGGGTGTGGGAGCCGGGGTGGAAGGAGGAGGCGCTGCTGTCGGGGGCTCGGCAGGCGCAGGCTGGTCGCCTGATGGCAGTGGGACAGGAGTCAGTAACCCAGTCGAGACAGGCGGTTCGGCTGTGGGGGTGGTGAGGGTGGGTGTGGCCGTGGTTTGTAGAGGCTGGCGAAGAAGGCGGGGCGGGGAAGTGGGCGTGGTGGGAAGGGGAGTGTTGGTTGCTGTCGCCGTCGGCTGCAGGGTGGGAGTCGGTGTAGGCGTCGACGTGCCGGTTGGCGTTGGCGTGAGAGTTGGGGTGGGGCTTGGCGTCGTGGTCAGGGTGGCCGTCGGCTGCTCCGGCACCTGAGGAAGCCACCACAGGTCGAACCCGGCCAGGGCGTAGATGCGGCTGCGGTCTCCGGGCGCCTGGAACAAGCCACCGATGCGACCGGCGCGTGGGCCGGAAATGGGGCGCCACGTGTCGGCCCAGTCGTCGCTGCGCCAGAGACTGCCACCGGCATCGGCCAGGTAAAGGGTCTGCCAGATGAGCGAATCAATGACGAATCCGGTCACTGCTTCCGCAGTGGGCAGTTCCAGCCGCGTCCACGTGTTTCCGACATCGGTCGTGCGCAAGACGTTCTGTTCGCTGAGGGCGTAGAGCTGCGCGGGACCGCGATCGGAACTGACCAGGCGCTGCGGCGCCATGGCATCGGGCAAGGTATGGAGCTGCCAGTGGCGGCCTGCATCTTCGGAAGCAAGGGTCCAGCCGGCGCCGGCCGCCCAAAGCTGCTGGGCTGCTGTCAGTGCCGTGACAGGTCCAGGCAGGCGCACATCGTGCCAGGTGACGCCGCTATCGGCGCTGATGGTGGCAAACTCGCCACCCGCCAGGGCGATGAGATCGCCGTCTTGTCCGGACCTGACTGCCAGGAGAGCGGGGTTCAGGCCCAGCGGTTGGTAGAGCAACTCGAAGGTGGCGCCGCCGTCGGTGGAGCGGTAGAGCCCTCTGCGGTTGGGTGGTCCGGCCAGGGCAAAAAGCGAGCGAGAGGATCCAGCTTTCAGATCGTGCAGAGCGGGACCGCCGAGCACGTCGATGGGTAGTCCGCGTCCAATCGCCACCCAGCTTCGGGCTCCATCCAGACTGCGCAAAAGGACACTCGGCGACCAACGATAGACGACGGTCAGTCCCTGATCGCTGGCAAAGGCTGCACCGGTCATGGCGCCGAGGTTGTTTCCCGTCGGCTGCCAGAGAGGCACTCTGCCAACCCTGGCGAGCGGTCGTAACCCCAGCGGCGACAGAAAGAACAGCACACCGGCAAGCCACAATAGCCAACGCCGTCCAGATTCCAGACGAGGTGGAGCAGACCCGGCATCAGTCAGCATAGAGCCTAACGGTATGGCGTCGGTGGTGGCTCCGGGGTGTCGTCCGGTTTGGCGGCGGCGGCTCCGGGGTATCTGTTGGCGGTGGCGGTTGTGGGGTGTTGGTTGGTGGCGGTGGTGGCAGCGTCGCCGTTGGGGTGGGCGTAGACGTGGGCAACGGTGTGGGCGTTGCCGTGGGCAGCGGGGTCGTTGTCGCCGTCGCCGTGGCGGTGCTGGTGGGAGTTGGGGTCGCCAGTGCCAGCACAACGGCCTGCTCGATGCCCTGTGCCTCGGTGGAATTGCCACAAGCCGGCTCGAGCCCGAGCGCCGCCTGCACATGCGCTAGTGCAGCACGGTAGCTGCCCTGACCCACCTCCGACTTTGCCAGCGCTGTGTAAGCCTGGTAAAGCAGGCAGGTGATTTGCCCGCCGCCATAGCCTGGCCGCGTCTCATAGACGGGACCGAGGTTTTCAACGACAGCATTCCAGTCGTTGCGCTGCGCTGCTCGCACACCGGTCTCATAGAGACCCGCCAGGCGGCGGCTTTGGGCCGCCCGCTGGTTGTCAGGGTGGATGGTCAAGGCAGCGTTGAAATGCTGGATGGCCTGTCGCACTGCATCCAGGTTGTTTCCAGGAGCGTTGACCAGACTTTCACCCTGTTCCAGGTAACTTACAAATAGTGATTCCTGCACTGCGTCCGTACGAAATGCGGGGTCGCGGTCGCGCACCATCCCGAATAGACGAATGGCTTCGGGCCAGTTGCTGGCGTTGTAGGCCGTGGCGCCCTGGTCGAAAAGATCGTCCAGTTCCTGTTGGCGCTGAACATGGGGTAGCAACGTGTCCACATCCTCGTAAGAGGGATAGACAGAGGCGATAGCCTCCAACTGCGCACGAGCGGTGGACCAGTCTCTCTTCTCGATGGCCTCCTGGGCGCCCTGGTATTTTTGTGCCAGGTCGCTGAGCAGTTGAGCCTGTTTGAGGCCAGCTTGGGCGCCGATGTCGTTGGCATCGATGACCAGGATGCGCTCGAAGGCCTTGATGGCGCCGTCATAGTTGCCGATGGCAAGCTGCGATTGACCTTCGTTGTAGAGTTCAACCAGGCTGGGATCCGGCGCACGGCTTGGCAGACCGAGGATGCGATCTCCCGCCACCACCAGGATGGTGACTACAGCAGCAATCAGAATCAAGAGACTCAGGATCCAGGGCAGCCAGCGCAGGCGGGTGCTCGCGGGTTTGTCGACGGCATCCGGCGGTCGTTGCTGAGGCGCCATCTCCTCGAGCTGGATGAACCAATTGATCTCATCGACCAGCGCCGCCACCCCCTGGCGCTGGGATTGCATGGCCTGCAAGCGCGCAAGAGCCGCCAGGGCATCTCGCCACTGGCGGCGTTGATAGTACATCATGCCCTCAGCATACAGGGCGTCAGCCTGTGCGCTTATGGACAGCATTTCGGGTTCAGGCCCGACGTTTGAGGCTGGAAGGCGATCAGCCCTTGGCGACGCGGTCGATTCTGAACCACGTGAAGGAGGGTGAGAGGTCATGCACCGAGGAAGTTTAGCCTCTGGGTGGCACTAGCGCAAGCTGTCTGGCGAAGGGGAGGGGGTGGGTGCGGTCTCTGCAGCCTGAGCGCCAACCTGGCTGCCAGAGCTGCGAAGTTGTGGCAGATAGACGCGGTAGGGTTCCCACATACGGACGTCGGTGACCCAACTCCATGTGTTGAGACGTCCATCGATGCGATTCCAGTTTTCGATGCTGAGGGTGGCGGTTTCGCCAGCCCACGAAGGCGGCACCTCGACGCTGGCATAGCGCCAGCCCAAGTCGGCAAATTTGCCCGCCTGCCAGTCTTTGAACGGCAGCCCATCGCGCAGCGCCAGCCATTCTCCGTTGCTGCCGATGAGCCTGGCTTCGAGGGTGTCGAACTCCTTTTGTTGGTTTTCGCCATAAGCAGTATCGTAGGTGTAGATGCGATACCACAGGGAGAGGGTCGGGCGGTCCAGCACGTCCAGACCCGGGATGCGAATCTGCTGTCTGATCTGGCCGCTGCCGACCGGAACATCGCCCAGGCTATTCGAGGGGATGTCTAATCCTGGCACGTTGGGACCGTAGTCGGGTGAACCGAGCTGGGCAACGAAGCTAGTCTGGCTCATTGGACCTGAGGTGGTAGAGAGCACCGACTGGGCCAGGGCACCGCTGTGCTGCCAGGCGCCGAAACTGCCGCCAGCGAGATCGCCATTCACCACACGGTCGATATAGACTCCCCAGGGGAGCTCCACCCACGAGGAGAGGTTGCCGGCATTGTCGCGGGCGCGCATGCGGAAGAAGTAGCGGTGACCCAGGTTTCCGTAGAAGCGTCCACTGGTGTCAGGCACGTTCGTCGCTCCCCAGGCCTGCCAGGCGCCGTTGCGTCCGTCCCGAACCTGTAACTCGAAGCCGTCGCGGCCGCTGCCGTTTGCTTCATCACTGGCGTTCCAACCTACCTGAAAGGATGTCTGGCGCTGATAACGATTGGCAGGCTCGAAGTAGGGCCAGGGAGCCGCCAGATCGAGCTTGAGGGGCAACTGGCGGATCGGCTCAACGTTGCCAGCGGCATCGGTGGCCTGGTACTCCACCATGTGCTGGCCGGTGGTGGTGAGCGAAAGGCTGGCGTTGGCAACGGCCACCACCCAACTACCGCCATCGATGCGGTAGCGCATACTGGCAACGCCGGAAACGCTGTCGGTGGCCGCCAGGCGAATGATGACCCGGGATGTGTACCAGCCGTTTTGACCCTGGACGCCTTCGAGGAGGGTGGAACTGGTGGAAGGCGGGCCGCCATCATAGCGTAGCGCACTGGCTCGCGTCACTTTGGTGGAGAGGTCGACATTGCCTGCCTGGTCCACCAGCCAGAAATGAATATCCCAGGCGCCGTCACTTGGGACCGTGATGCCGACGGCGCTGCCCGTGGGCGGGATGGAGATGCCATCTTTGGGATGTTGAGGGGGCGCACCGACTTTGTAGTACCCCGCCGCAATGCCGGACAGATCGGAGGGATTCGTCCACATGAGGGAGAAGCTGTTGCTGCGCGACCAGCCTTGCGGGTTGGTAGTCACCCCTAGAGGACTGCCAGGCGCATCGGGATCGATGCGCACTGTCACCAGGCGCTCTGGCTCGACATTGGTGGCGACATCGGTGCTGTTGAAGCGCAAGGTATGCTTGTCCGGCGTGGTCAGGTTGAAGATCGTGGTGGTCACCGGCGCTTCGCCATCGATGCTCACCTGCGTACTGGCGACGCCAGAATGTGTATCGGTGGCAATGAGTGTCACTGTGACCGGCGAGGTGAACCAGTCCCTCTCGCCGTGTCTACCTGCCAGCGATGCGTCCGTCTGGGGGGCCGTGGCATCGTAGGACAAGGCAAAGGCCTGCTCCCAGATGCCTCGGCGTGTGCTGTCCACGTTTCCGGCCACATCGCGCAGCCAGACATAGGCTTTGAAACGACCCTCTCCGGGCACCTGGACGTTCTCAAGGACGCTGCCGCTGCCCGGATTCCACAGCCCATCTGTTTGGGTGGCCGGTGGGGCGCCAATCTTGACATAGGCGCCATCGATGCCGCTCAGGTCGGGGGGCACGGCCATCAGCAGATCGAACTCGTTGCGGTTGGTCCAGCTATTGGGAGAGACTCCGATCGGTGTGGGTGCGCGTGGAGCGTCACGGTCGATGCGGATGCCACCCGGGATGCGATAGGGCGTCTCCTGCTGGCCGAGGCGGTCAACCGAGTAGAAATCAACGGTATGAGCACCGCTCTCTGAAACCTGGAACCCGGCGCCGTTCTGCCAGGGGCCGTCATCAATGCGGTAGAAGGTGTCGGCAACGCCAGCGCCGTCATCGGCCGGCACCAGCGTGATGTTGACCGGTTGCGTGTACCAACCGCTGGCGTTGGCAGACGGCAGAATGAAGTAGGACGTCACAGGAGGCGATAAATCGATGCCGATCTCCTGCGTGCGCACCTGCTCTGTGTTGCCGGCGCGATCGACGCTGCGGTATTCCAGCGTATGCCTGCCTTCAGTACTCACTTTGGCGGTAGCACCTTGCTGCCAAGTGTCGCCGTCCAGCCGCCACTGCACGTAGTCTGGGCCAGACACCGCATCGGTGGCTACCAGCGTTGCCGTGACGGTCGCCGTGAACCAGTCCTGGAATACCGGCGTCTGGTCAAGTGAGAGGGTGGTATGGGGTGGCTGCGAATCGATCGAATAGGCATTCGGACCGATTTGCGTCTGGTTCGCGGCGACGTCGGTGGCCCGCGCCAGCAGATTGTGCTGGCCCTCGGCCGTGATGCGAAGCTGTCTGCCTTCAGTGTAACCGCCGCCGTCCAGGTTGTACTGAACACTGGCCAGACCTGAGCCAATATCGGTGGCGATGAGGGTGAGATCGACGGCGCCGCGATACCAGCCGTTGAGACCGGCCGGTCCCGAGGGATCGATGAACAGCTCGGGTGATGCCGGGTCCCATCGTACAGCATCAAGGGCGGTGGTGCGCCTGTTCTGGTCGCTGTTGCCGGCGCCATCTCGTAACCATAAGAAGAGGTGATAGCTCCCCGGCGCCGGGGCTGTGATGCCTGTGATCTGGTTCAGATTGGGACCCTCCACGCAGACGCCATCCACGTTCGAAGCGGGGGACGTACCCAACTTGTAGCAGGCGCCGGCGATGCCGCTGGGATCGGTCGGGTTCTGCCAGGTGAGAGTGTAGGAAGCGTTCGTAGCGGTTTGCCAGCCGGTGGGGGTCACCTGGGGGACAGTGACGGGGGGGCTCGGCGGCGTCTGATCGAGGCGTAGAGTCACCGAGACGGCGGATGCCGGCGCGGCGCCGTTGCCGGCGCCGTCAACGGGCCACAGCCAGAGCTGGTGAGCACCTTCGACGGCCTCTGGAATAGTGAAACCGGGAATGCCAGTGAGCGCACCCGCCACGAAAGTGCCATCGTTTGGCGTCGCGGGGGGCGAATCGAGTCGATAGCGTACGCCGGCAATGCCGGCCACGTCCGCAGGGGAGGTCCAGACGAGATTGAATTGATTGACGCGGGTCCACGCAGAAGGCTCGACGCTGTAGTCGCTGAGTGCACCTGGGGGCGTCGTGTCGAGCTTGAGGGTCATGGTGACGGCGGTGGCCGGGTTGGCATGCCCCAACCCGTCGGCCAGCCACAGCCACAGGATATGCTCGCCGTCGCCAGCGACGGTCACGTCGTTGATGCTATTGATGTTACTGCCCGCAAGAAAAATGCCATCGTTGGGCGCTGCCGGAGCGGCGTCGAGCTTGTACCAGGCGCCAGCGATGCCGGTGAGGTCATTAGGGTTGGTCCATGTAGCGCCGAAGGCGTTTGTACTTGTCCAGGCGCCCGGTTGGGGCTGGGGATTGATAGGCGAGGCCGGGGCTTGCGTATCGACATAGAGGGGATACGCCGGGCTGGCATCGTCCGTGCTTGTGGCAGTGAGGATGCGGAACTGGATGAAGTTGACACTCTCTGACAGAACGAGCTGACTGGCAGTCAAACGGCGTGTTACCGGATCCAACGTCTGGACCTGCAGGTTGTCCGATTGCCAATCCGACCACGTGTTGCCACCGTCGATCGACGTCCGATAGCCGGCTGTTTCTGTCAACCCGTCGGCGTTGCTGGCCGTCACCGACACGTCTGCCGGGACGGAGCCAATCCACTGGCCGATGCTGGGGATGAAATCACTCCATGCGGTGGCGGCAGGCGCACTGAAACCAGGACTAAGGGGGCCTGCAGCCCCGGCTGCGGGCGGGGCTGCAAGCAGTCGTGGCACGGCAACAGCCAGAGCCAGCAGCACCAGCAGGAGGGCAAAGAGACGAGAAAGGGGAGCGAGTTTCATACGATACAGTGAGGTGAAGCAACAGTGGCAGCCATCTCACCATGGAGTGGCCTTACCTTATGTAGACGCAGAAAGAGG
>CAZHTZ010000015.1:0-34611 GCA_964535455.1 uncultured Caldilineales bacterium | reverse complement strand
CCCGGAGTGGCATGACCATGCTGGTCGTGTCGCACGAAATGGGGTTCGCCCGCGCCGTCGCCCACCGCATGTTCTTCTTCGACCAGGGTCTGATCGTCGAGAGCGGAACGCCGGAAGAGGTCTTTGAGCACCCAAAAGAAGCGCGCACCAGGCTCTTTTTGTCCCAGATTCTCGAACACTGGAGCAAGGAGCATGAGGCGCCCCAACATCATCACCTCTAGAGGCGGCCGATATGACGGCCGTCTGACGCCGGCTTAGTCGCCGCCCGTGTTGTCTGTGGGCGCATTGACCGCAGCGCCATACAGCCCGTGACCACGAATGTACTGGCGCACGGCTTCGGGAACCTGATAGCGCACACTGCGCCCTTGTTCGAGTTTCTGGCGTAGGTTGTGGGAAGCGATGCTCACGCCCGGCATGGGCAGCAGCGTGACTTCGCGGCTGAGGCCTGGCATCACGGCCTCTAGCGGCGCCCAATTCACCTCGTAGCCGGGGCGGGTGGCCGCCGCCAGTCGCACAAGACGGCGCAGCCGGTCGGGGTCATGCCAGGTCGGAAGGTCGATGAGCGAGTCAAGACCCATCAGGAACCACAGTTCCACGCCGGCGCCGTGCTGCCGGTGCAGAAGTTGCACCATGTCGACCGTGTAATGCGGACCGGGCCGGTCGAGGTCGATATGGGAGATGCTGAAGTGCGAGTTGTCGTCGATTGCCAGGTGCAACATGGCCAGGCGATCCTGAGCCTGAGCAATGACAGCGCCCCGTTTGTGCGGCGGGTCTGCCGCAGGGACGAAGCAGACGTGGTCAAGGGCGAGCAGCTCGCGCGCGGTTTCGGCCAATATGAGATGGCCGATGTGGACGGGGTCGAAGGTGCCGCCGAGCAGACCGGCGCGAGACAGGCTCATCGGATCCAGAATCCTACCGGTCGTAGCGGTAGTCGTCGCTCCAGGCCAGCTCCGTGGCCCCGATGAAGACGGTGTCCCCTTCCTTCACACCCGCCTTCCGCAGCGCCTCGTTGATGCCCATGGCCTCCAGGACGCGCTGAAAACGAAGCGCGGCCTCGTAGTAGTCCCAGTTGGTCATGTTCGCCACACGCTCGATGCGCTTACCATGTACGAACCACCCCTCGGCTTCGCGCTCGATGCTGAACACATCCTCATCCACCGGCAGCGCCACGGGCCGGGCGGGCGCCAACAGCTCGGCCGGCGGCAGGGCAGCCAGGGTCGCCGCTGCCTGGCGCAGTAGACGCTGCACGTTCTCACCGGTGGCTGCACTGATGGCCAAAGCCTCCACCCCGCGGCGCTGCAACCCGGCGCGAATACTCGGCCACCGTTCTTGCACGTCTGGCAGGTCCATTTTGTTGAAAACGACGATCTGGGGTCTGTCCACCAGGTACGGGTTGAACCACTCCAACTCCTGGTTGATGGCCTCGTAGTCACCGATCGGGTCCGGACTGAGACAGTTCAGCACATGGATGAGCAGTCGTGTACGCTCGATGTGGCGTAAGAAGGTGATGCCCAGACCCACTCCGGCGTGGGCGCCCTCGATCAGACCAGGAATATCGGCCAGCACCAGGTCGCGGTCGTCGACGATGGCCACGCCCAGGTTCGGCGTCAGGGTCGTGAAAGGGTAGTCGGCGATCTTAGGCCGGGCCTGCGTGACTGCCGCCAGCAATGTGCTCTTGCCGGCGTTGGGGACGCCGATGATGCCGACGTCGGCAATTAGCTTCAACTCGAGGTAGAGCCACCTTTCCACACCCGGTTCGCCATTCTCGGCCATGCGCGGGGTCTGGTGCGTTGCCGATCGGAAGACGGCATTGCCCCGCCCGCCTCGCCCGCCCTGGGCAACCTGCAGGCGATCCCCCACGTGCAGGAGCTCACCCAGATAGTCGCCCGTGTCGGCATCGCAAACAACCGTGCCCGGGGCCACCGCGATCTCGCAGTCGGCCCCCTGCGCGCCCTGCTTGTTGGAACCGCTTCCGTGCAGTCCCCGATCGGCCCTGAAATGGACCTTGTGCGTGAACGCAACCAGCGTGTTGTGATGCGGGCTGGCAACGAGATAGACATCGCCGCCTTTGCCGCCATTGCCGCCCGAAGGTCCGCCGCGGGGAACGAACTTCTCGCGGCGAAAGGCGACGACGCCGTTGCCGCCATCACCGGCCTTCACAAAGATCTTTGCTTCGTCAGCGAACATAGGTGCCTGGGAAAAAACACCCGTCCAGAAAGCGGACGGGTGCGAAAGGTGTGCAAGAGCGCGTGCGTGACGGATCAATCGCTCAGGTCGACGACGCGCTGGATGAAGTCCATGCTGATCTTCCTGATCTCGGCCAGAACCGAGGAGGTGCCTGGGTCGAGGAAGATATGCAACTGATCCACCCCCTCGTCTGCCCACAGCGCTTCCAGTTGCGCCTGGACGGCTTTGGCCTCGGCGGCGATTTCCGCCGCGGGAATGCTCATGGTTTGGGACATACCTGATTGCTCCAATAATGTTTCAGGAAGGATTATAGCGTAAACGCCGTGTTTCTCTGAAACACAGAGCGATGGCGACATCAGCGCCGGGACGGTGGCTGGACCCAGGCCAGCCAGAAACTGGCGCCCCAGGCGATGTGGAGCGTAGGAAATGCAAGCAATAGACGTGGGAGACAACCCAGACCGTGGCGGACGCTGATCTGCAAACTGGCCGCAAGCACAACCAGAGCGTAGATCGACAGTAGAATGACGAGCGGCCAGGGTGTCCAGGCGAGCAGAACCAGGCCCAGTGCCAGGGCGGCTGTCAGCGCTGCCGGGGCCAGATGGCGAGGGCGCAAGCTGCGAGGATGGCGGCGCCAGGTGACGGTGCGCCAGGCGCCATACCGCCAATACTGGCGGGCGAGCCCGATCAGGCTGTCACGGACCAGGTAGGTGCTGCGAATGGCTGGATCGACCAACAGCCGGCCCCCCGTCTGGCGCAGCCGCACGCACAGTTCGTAATCCTCATTCACCGCGAAAGCCTCATCCCAGCCCCCGGCGCTGCGCAGCAAGCTCGTCGGGAAGGCGCCAAGATAGAGCGTATCGCTCTCCGCCGGTCCTGAGGCGCGACGGTAGAGAGGCGCGCCTGTGCCGAGCCAGTGGTTGAGGGCAAGAGCGTGCGTACGCCCGGCCGCCGGCCGCTGCCCCGAGGCGCCGATCGCCACCTGCGGTCCGGCCACGCCCGCCCAAACCCCCTCCTGCAATCGCGCCACGCAGCGCTCGATGTAGTCGGGCGCCGGACGTGTGCGGGCGTCGAGACGCACGAACACCTCGCCTTGGGCCTGGGCGAGCCCAAGATTGAGGGCCGCGGCCGCGATGTGGCCGGGATTGTCGAGGACGTGCACGTGCGCATGATCGACTGCGGCTTCCCGCGCAAGCTGGCGAGTGGCATCAGTGGAGCCGCCGTCAACCAGGTAGACCTCCATACGTACCGCAGGGTACGTCTGATCCAACACTGCGGCTAGCAAACCGGGTAGACGCGGGGCTTCGTCGCGCAGCGGCACGGCGACGGTGACAAAGGGCAGTTGGCCTTCCATCACAGGCGCCAACCTTTGCCGCAGCCCGAACCGCTCTTCATTGCCCGACTCTCCCTGCAGGATCTGCACGGTAACATCAGGGCAGTTCGTCCAGGGCGCTGTGCAATTCCGGCCACCAGGGTACGTTGGCGACGCCCTGTTCCAGAGTGCGCCGGGCGCCGTCCCTGTCGCCCTCCTGTTGCAGAACCCTTGCCAAATTGAGGTAAGTTGGACCATAGAGCGGATCGAGGGCCAACAGACCACGCAGATCGGCTTCAGCGGCAGCGCTGTCACCGGAGGCCGCCACCAGCAGGGCGCGGCGGTTGTGGGTTTCGACATCGTTGGGTGAGAGCTGCAGCGCCTGATCGAACCGGGTCTGGGCAAGCGACGCCGCCGCCGGATCCACGATGCTGCGTTGGCGTAACCACTCGGCGTAGCTTGCGAAGGCTTCTGGCGCCAGGGGTTGCGCTCGATAGGCGCGCTCGTACAGGGCTGCGATGCGTTGGGCCTGAGGGTGATCGAGCGTAGCCTCAGCCGGCAGTGAAAGCGCCTCTGTGGGCACGATGCCGGCTGCCAGGACGTGGTCGTAAGGGCTTAGCAGCAGCGCACGGCGCAGCGACCGATCCCGCGCCGCTGCGTCGTTTGGCTCGAGGATGGCGCTCTTGAACGCAATGTCTCCCAGGGTGGGCAGGCTCAGCAGGCCGGCAACCATCACTGCGGCTGCCACCAGAGACCAGGAAGCGCGGCGATGTGCAACCGGCAGGAGCAATGCGACCTGGACCACGAGCCAGACCACGAACCAGGCGTAGGCCAGCCATGTGGACAGGCCTGGACTGCGGTTGAGCCACAGCGCCGGCAGAAGCAAGACGACCGGCAGCAGGAGAGCGCTCAGGTCATTCGCAGCCTCCACCCGGCCCGGGGCAAGACAGGTCGCGACCAGGTAGAGCAGCAGAAGACTGCTCAGCCAGAGTAGAAGGGCAGGGGGCAGAGCAGCGCTGAAGCTGAACCCAACCGTCGCCGTTGCTATGCCAGCCAGGCGGTAGACGGAAACACGTGGCGAGGGCGCGCTATAAGCCTGGTCAGGCTCTCTCCCGAACGCTAGCGCCAGTCCTGCGATAGTCCAAACGAGCAGGTCGGCGGCGTGGGTATTGAAGCTGAAGGTAAGCAACAGCCAATGTCCGGCCAGCGCCGCCAGAAGGAACGGAGCCAATGCTGGCCCCGACGAAGCGGAGTTTGACTCCGGTCGCGAAGCTATCAGGAAGGTCAGGATGCCGCCGCCCAGGAATCCGGCCATCCAGCCCAACGGCGCCGCTTGCGCACCAGCAAGCACCCAGCCCACCCCCGCCACGACGAAGGCGCCGGCGAGCTGGAGCAGAATGGGCAGGTAGGCTGGCCAGCGTCTGGCCGGTCGGGGCAGAACACGCGCAAACACGGCCGCCCAGAAAAGCGACCACCCCAACAGACCGATAACCCCGCTCTGCGCCAACAAATCCAGGGGATAGGTATGGGCGCGGTCAGGGATACGAAAGACCCAGTCCACCTCGAAATGCGCCAACTGTGCGGGAAGGTAGGGCGCCAACCGCAAGGGCAGCGCATCCGGCCCCACACCCAATGCCAGGTAGCGAGGCTCCTGGCCCAGAAGGGTCATGACCCCTTGCCAGATCAGGAGACGCTGGCCTCCTGTACCACCGCTCGCGAACAGGTCGCCAAGTCGCGGCGGGAGAACCTGTGGCGCCGCCCAGGCGACGCCGAGGAGGGCGCCACCCGCCACCAGCACGAGCAGCCCTGCCACCTGCACCCACCGCCGGCCCTGTCGTTGACCTTCGGCCATCAGCAGGAACGTCGTGGCGGCCACGGCGGCGAATAGACCGCTGCGGGAACCGGTTGCGGCGAAGGCCCCTGCCAGCACGAGCAGAATGGCGATCAAACCCATACGGCGCGCCTGTGACAACCTGGGCCCCGCAATCAGGCGCGCCAGTCCTAGCAACAGGGCCAACAGCAGGTAGTCGGCCAGGAAAAGAGGGTTGCCCAATGTGGAAGACGCTCGCTGTCCGAGCACGAAACTGACGGTCTGTCCGCGCACCGGATCATAGCCCAGGAACTGCAGCAGGCCATAGAGGGCCGGCAGAGCCGCCCCAAGCAGGGACGCATCAACTAACAGCCAGGTGTGGCCGGCAAGGGCGCTCCGATACGCAACCACGACCAGGATCGCCCCGACCAACACGGCCAGCCAACCGTAGCCCCGCTCATAGCCTCCCCAGAAGCTCGTCACCGGATCGACGCTGGCGAGCGTTGCCAGACCCGTCACCAACACCAGGCCGCCCAAGAGTGCAAATGGGAGCCCGGGGCGCCAGTTCCGCAAGTCGCCCTGACGCCAGCGTCGCCAGACTTCAACCAGCATGGGCAGCAGAGCCAACAACGCCAGGCTGCGGATGACGGCGCCTTTGTCGGGCTCGAAGCTCGTGTCGCTCTGAATATTAAAGTATGAGGGCACTGCCACCAGCGCTGCCAGCAGCGCAGCCGCGGGCAGGTCCAGGGAGCGGCCGGAAGCGACGGGCGGATGTGATCGTTGGCGGGACATCGTGCTCAGCTTACAGGTCGAAGTGAGAGCGATAGAGATCGAGGAGTCGCTGATGACGCCTCGCCGGGTCGAAACGTGGCTGGCGCCGGTATGCCTCACCCAGGTCAGCGCCTCGCGGAAAGACGCCGTCGAGCACGCGGCCAATGCCGTCCACCAGCGCGGCAGGAGTTTGCGGAGTCACCAACAAGGCGTGGCTGGCGCCCTCGCACACGTGAGGCAGACCACCGGTGCGTGTCGCTACAACGGGGACGCCAGCGGTTAGAGCCTCGAACGCGCTCATGCCCCAGACCTCTTGGCGGGAAGGTACAACCACCGCATCGACTGCCTGGTGCCACGGCCGGATGTCGTTTTGGAAGCCAGCAGCGTGTACGCCAGGCTGGGCCAGGAGGGGCGCCAACCGCCGCCGATACGACGCCGAACGGGCTGGCGCGCCCACGACCCATAAGTGCAGATCAGGATGGGCAGCAACGACGGCAGGCCAGACGCCCAACAGCATGTCCAAACCCTTTTCAGGCGACATGCGGCCGGCGTAGAGCAGGTGCCGGCCCTCGGGCAGGCGCACCGCGGCAGGAACCGGACCGGGCGCCAGAATGGCGGTAGAGTTGCCGATGGTGTGCAGACGGGTTGAGCGCACGCCCGCCGCCGCCAGGGACGTTTCCCAGGCAGTAGAGACGGCCACGACGGCATCGGCCCGCCGCAGCGTCCAGCGGTCGAGCCCGTTCCACAGCGTCATACTATGGGTTTCGGCGGTATGCCCGTGTGACTCCGCCACCCAAACGCGACGCGAACCTGAACTCCTGCCCCGCAGGAGCAGGCCGAACAGATCGCTGCGATAGTCACATGTGTGCAAGAGCACCGGCTGCAAGCGCTCGATCCAGGCGCGCACCTGGCCGGCAACACCAGGTCGAAATGGGCCGGGGTCAGCGATGGTGGCGGCGCTCAAGCCAGCCTGACGGGCTGCAAGGACCAGCGGATGGTCGCTGCGACCCGGCAAGTCACCCTCGCCGCGATAGAGACACAACAAGTGCGGCGTCCACCCGGCCGCGGCCAGTCGCACGGCATGATCGAGGAGTTGGCGTTCGATGCCACCGAGATGGAGGCTGGAACGGAATAGGCAGACCACCTTCACATCCGGATTGTACCACCGATGGTATCGGCCCCTTGCGGCGAGAACCCCAGGACGTGGCCGGTGGGTGGCGTGGTCTCAGCCCAACGGGTGACGTCGCCTTTCAGAGCCAGTAGAAGGGATACAGCAAGAACCCCAGCACGTAGGCATTGAAGATGAGGAGCAGGACAACGGTGGCCGGGGTCATGTACCGTCTTAGTCGCACAGGCACCCAGACCCGCCATCCAAGCCAGACAAACAAGAACACGGCGGGCGCTACGGCATAGAGGTAACGCATCTGCGGCACCGACTCACCCGAGAAATCGGCGTATAGCAGTTGTTTGCCGATGATGAACACCAACTGAACCAGGATGGCGATGGCGAAAAGCACCAGAGCGCGCTTCTGCCACCCTGCCAAAGCCCGGTGATAGGGAGTCAGCGGCAGCCGGAGAACACCCAATAAAGCCAGAATCAAAAGCCCCCCGCCCAGCCAATACAGGGGCGCAGGCAGTGCAACCCGCATCCACCCAAACCACCCGACAAATGTGCGCATCATCGAGTTGGTGTGCTCGACGATCGGATAGGCCAACAGGCCACGCCAGTAGACACCGCTGCCGAGACTGGTGAAGAAATCCTCGGGTAAGCCCAACCGCCCGGCCTGGACAAGCACAGCCAGTAACGCCAGCGCCACCGCAACCGACGCCGCCAGGGCGATCCAGGCGGCCTTGCGCCGCGACCGGTGTCCGGGGGACGCGTCCCCTGGACTCGTCCGGGCCAGCGCCCAGAACAACAAGGTCAGCGGCACAATCAACGCCGCGGTCAGCGCCGTGCGTTTAGTGGTGATACCCAACAGCGCCAGCGCCAACAGCCAGGAGACGTTGCCCACATGTGGGCCACGGCGCAGGATGTGCACGGCGAAATAGAGCGCCCAAACCACAAGGACTTCCGCAAGGACGTCGTTGTTGACTGACGCATTGGCCGCCAGGTGCGACGGCCATAAAGCGGCAAGCCCAAGTACACCCACAGCCCAATGGCGGCGCTCAGGGAACAACTCGGCAATGGCGCAATAAATGCCTACCAGGCTAAGCCCAAAGAGCAACAGGCTAACCAGTCGCAGGCGCAAAATTCCCTCATCGAGCGCCAGATCCTTGCCCCAGAGCGAGAGCAGTCCCCCCGTCAGAGCGTAGTACAGGGGGGGCTGGAAGAAGGCGGTCGAGTACTCCGCTCCCCAGATTTCGGCGAACGAGTCGGGCAGCTTGTTGGGATCCCAACCCACCATGGAAAAACCATACCACCAGAAGCTGCGTCCCTCCATGGCAGCGATCATCTCTTGTTCCCACTCGGGAACCCGGTCGCGTCCCGTCACCACAGGTTTGTCCAGACGCGCCACGTGTAGGGCGACTTCGTAATGGCGCGGCTCGTCAGGTTGCATCCAGGGCAAAATGACGACCGCATAGACCGCAGCCACGAGCACTCCCGTCGTCACCAGACCGACCACAAGCACGCGATCTCCTTGCAGCCAGCGCCGCAGAAGTGATCCCGTACTGACGGCCGCACGGCGGTCGCGGAAGGCAATAGCCGCCTGAGCGCTGCACAGCACGGCAAGGACCCACCAGACCAGGGCTTCCCAGAGGCTTCCGGCGCTGGTGAGCGCCAGCCCTGCCGTGGTCAGCGCCAGGCCCGATAAAGCCACGGCGGCAAACCGTGGGCGCGTAAGCACCATCCGGAAAGACGCTCCGGCCGTCTGAGCACGGTAGAAAGCGTGGCTGGCGACGGCCAGGACCACCGCCAAACCCATCACCCAGAGTGCGTTGGCAAGCACGCTAGCCCAATCGATCACAGCATAGCCTGCGCTGGAGAAGGCCAGAGCAGCGAGGGCTGGTCACAGACCAAAACGACCCAGCGCCTGCACGCCATCAACAACGCACCTAGCCGCCCTGCTGCCTGCGAATGAAGAACACCAGACCGCCCGCCAGCAACAAGGCGATGGCGCCAACTCCCAGGAACAGCCTCGGGTCGAGCAGTCGTGAGGCGCCGGTTGCGGTCTGCGTCGCCTGCCCCTGCCCCAGCGGCAATTTCGTGAAGCCCTCCGCGGTGGCAGATGCCTCTACAACCGTCGCTCCTGCTGCCGGAGCCGGTGCCGCCGATGTGGTCTGCGCCTCCGACGAAGAAGGCGTGGTCACAGAAGAGGTGTTCGTCGTTGCTGCCGGCTGAGTGCCTGGCAGCGGCGGGGTCGCCGTCACACCGGGCAGTGGCGTCCCAGTCACCAACAGGCCACCCGCGCCCGTAGCCGTCGGCGTCAGCCCCACTCCTGGACTTGGAGTTGCCAGGGGCGAGACAAGCGTCGTGCCCGTAGACGCCACGGTGGGCGTATTTGTAAGCTGCAACCCTATGGTGGTGGGTGTGTTGGTGGGCTGTGTCGTCGCGGTAGTGGGTGTGTTGGTGGGTTGTGTCGCCGCAGTCGTGGGTGTATTGGTGGGTTGTGTCGCTGCGGTTGTGGGCGTGTTCGTGGGCTGTGACCCAACGGTAGTGGGTGTGTTTGTCGGCTGTGACGCCAGACTGGTTGGGGTGCTGGTAGGCTGTGAGGACGTGGCCGTCGGTGCGTCGGTTGGTTCCAGGGAAGGTGTCACGGAGGGTCGCGCCGTCGGCGGCGCCGCGATGCGTGCTGGCAGCATCCCACCGTTTTGCTGCTCCGCGGACACGCTTGCCTGGAAAAACGTGGGGGTAATTGTCGCCCACACCGGTTGTGGAACACTCAGGACACAAAAAAGAGCCAACAGGGTCAGATAAAGAAGAGCGCGTTTCATCAGTATCGAGTTGGGGAGAGGAGAGTCGCCCTGGGGTCAAAA
Source organism: uncultured Caldilineales bacterium (assembly GCA_964535455.1). Lineage (GTDB taxonomy): Bacteria > Chloroflexota > Anaerolineae > J102 > J102 > SSF26. The sequence continues at coordinate 24,559 of CAZHTZ010000015.1, read as the reverse complement.
ACTTGGTAGGGTCCACAATTGAGACGCCGGATCGCAATAAAAGTGAACGGCCTGGCCGGCATCTTGAATCGACTGCTGCTTGCTGCCGCCCGCCTCACGGCGACAGGCGCCGTGCGCGACAGACACTCCGAGTATACGCGGGACGCAGACAATACGAAAATCCCTCTTGCTTCGGACGCGCCGCAAGTCACAAACGAACAGGGTGCCTGGGCTTAGGCGCTCACAGCCTGCCGCTGCGCCGGCGCCACTTTGCCGTCGACCGGCAGCGCATCCACCGGACGGGCAGGCGCTGCCCCGCCACTGTGGACCGGCTGCTGGTATTCCGGCACCAAACTGCGTAGCACCCGCAGAATGGCCTCCGGGTCGTTGCGCCGGGCAGCAACCTCCAGCGCCTCTACACACCCTTCGATATCATGGGGCACAAAGCTACTGGCATTGCCCGCAATGAAAATCTTCTCGTGTCGCGTGCGGTTGTACGATTCACCCGTGACGAACAGCTCCTCAAACAACTTTTCACCCGGCCGCATGCCCGTGAACACGATCTCGATGTCTGTACCGACTTCCAGCCCCGAGAGCTCAATCATGTCACGGGCGAGATCGACGATCTTCACCGGCTCGCCCATGTCAAGCAGGAATACCTCGCCTCCCTGGCCAAGCACAGATGACTGCAGCACCAACTGCACTGCTTCGGGGATGGTCATGAAGTAACGCCGCATTTCTGGATCCGTCACCGTCACCGGTCCACCGGCTGCGATCTGGAGGCGGAACGTGTGGACCACGCTGCCACGGCTCCCCAAGACGTTGCCGAAGCGCACGGCCACAAAGTGTCTCCCGCTCGCCGTCGCCGCCTGATGCACAAGCAATTCGGCCACACGCTTGCTTGCACCCATGATGCTGGTGGGATTGACGGCCTTATCGGTCGAGATCATGACGAAGTGCTCGACGCCCGCGTTCTGAGCGGCCTGGACAACGTTGCGCGTGCCCAGGACATTATTCGTGACGGCCTCAATCGGGTTGGCCTCCATCAAAGGCACGTGTTTGTGGGCGGCGGCGTGGAATACCACCTCAGGCCGGTACTGATCGAAGACTGCCTGGATGCGATCAGCAAAACGAATGTCCGCGATGACAGGCCGCAAGCGGGAGGGTTGGTTGGGCGCTTCGGACTTGTCTTGCAGTTCCAGAATCCGCAGTTCATTGTGGATGTCGAAGATGCTGTTCTCGCCATGTCCCAGAAGGATGATCTGCGAGGGATGGCAGCGCCAGATCTGGCGGCAAAGCTCGCTGCCGATAGAACCGCCGCCGCCGGTCACGAGCACCCGCTTGCCGCGCAGCAATTGGCGCACGGCCTCGATATCGGTCTGGATCGGCGCCCTGCGCAACAGGTCGGCGATGTCGACATCACGCAGTTGGTTGACACTGACATCGCCGCCGATCAACTCGTACATCCCCGGCATGATCTTCGTCTCGACACCGGCCTGTTCGCAGATATGCTTGATATCGCGAATGGCCCGCCCAGGCACCGCCGGCATGGCAATGATGATCTTCTTGATCCTCAACCTGCTCACGGCTTCCGGAATGGCATAGCGGTCGCCACGCACCGGCACCCGGTGAATCCTGACATTGTGTTTGCTGGGATCGTCGTCGAAGAATGCCACCACCCTCATGCCCAATTGAGGATTGGACTGGAGCTCGCGCACGATCATGGCGCCAGCATCGCCAGCGCCTACCACGCCCACGTCGATTTGATCCTTTGGCCAGTCCTTATGCGACGACGTGTAGCGGTCGAACACCTGCACCAGCAAGCGGGGTCCTGTAGTGGCTGCCAGTGCGAGCAGAAAGAAGACGAACGGGATGGACCGAGGGATGAAAATGGGAGCCGCTTGCAACGCCACAGCCGTGAAGCTGATGAAGCTGGCCAGCACAACCGCCGCAATCACGCTGAACAGCAGCAGCAACATCTCGTCCACAGACGCGTAACGCCAATAGCGCGAGTACACCCCCGCTCGTTTGAAAAACAAGGGTGTAACCAGTACCGCGACTGCCGCAAACAGCAGATACCCGGACCTGTACTCGACTAGATCGAACCGCTCAAGCCGCAAGACGAAACTTACGTACGCCGCCAGTGCAAGCAGCACGACGTCGGCTATAAACAGATGACGATTTCTCAGAAGTCTCATTACCTATCCTGGACCCGACGGAGCAGGCACAGGTCAGCGAAAGCGGCAAATCCCAACCGTTCTATCCACAGCCCAATGATACCAGCCCTCAGAGTCGCACGCAATCTTGGCTTTGCAGTGCGAAGTTTTCACAAGGGGCGATGGCCCTGCCGGCGAGGGTTGTCAGTCCGACCGGTTCCGATACAGATTGGGGTTGACAACCGCCTCCATCGCCGGCTCATCGAGAAACCCACCCAAAAAACCGTTCACCTGCCGCACATAGGGCAGCGGATCGGCCAGCATCTGATTGTAGTCCACGTCGAGGAGGCGGAAGTTCGACTGCGCAGCAACCCAGGCTTTCACCTTGCGCACATGCTTGGCCATCAGCTCCGCCAGTTTGTCGTCGCTGACATCGGATTGTTCGCCTCGGCGCTCCAACATCTTGCGCTGCGAACGCAACACCTCGTCCATCCTCCGGTTCATGAAGATAAGACGGTACTGGTAGCCCGGCGGCAGAAACTCCACAAGAGCCGAAATGACCTTGACCGTCTTGCCCTGGGCCTCGGCCACCCAGTCACTGTCACCCTTGTCGAGCTGCTTGACGCGCTCATGCTCGTAGTACCCTTCAGGATTGTCGGTGTCCGGCTGGCGCAGCCCATCTGCCACGGGTGGCAGGCCGCCAGCCTCCAGTATCTTCATCATCATGGACGTGCCCGATCGCGGAAGACCCGACACGACTACGATGGTTTGGGGAGGCAGGCCACCACTCTTGCGCTGGCGGCGATCGGTCTTGATGAGTCGACGTAGAAAACTCATGGTCACCTATGAGTATCGCTCTTCGGTATCAAACAGAGGCCCGGCATGAATCGCTGCTCAGACATGCAAACCGGGCACCACATGGCGGGTGTCGACGACCAGTCTTGCCTGGCGGGCGATTGCCGCCCAGTCGTAGAGAGAGTGATCCGTAGCCACCAACACGCAGTCCGCCAGGCCAATGGCCTCGTCCAGGTCGGGTTCGCAATGGAGTATCACCCCATTGAGCGAAAGATTCGCGACATGGGGATCATGGAAGCGCACATCCGCGCCTTTCTCGTGCAGCAGCTCGATGATATCGAGGGCAGGCGATTCACGGACGTCGTCGATATCCTTTTTGTATGCCACACCCAACACCAGGACCCGACTGCCCTTCAAGGGCTTGCGCGCATCGTTCAGGGTGTCCTGGACCTTATCCACCCAGTAACGAGGCATTTCGCTGTTGATCTCACCTGCCAATTGCACGAACCGGGCATTGTAGTTCAGCGTCTTCAGCTTCCATGACAGGTAATGCGGGTCCAGAGGAATGCAATGGCCGCCGACGCCGGGACCGGGTGTGAACTTCATGAAGCCATAGGGTTTCGTCGCCGCCGCCTCGATCACCTCCCACACGTCCAGGCCGAGTTTGTCACACATGATGGCGACCTCGTTGACCAGGGCGATGTTCACGGCACGGAAGGTATTTTCGAGCAGCTTGGTCATCTCCGCCGCCGCCGGTGAGGAGACCGGGACAATGCGATCGATGGCCTGACTGTAGAGAGACACCGCCACTTCCTGGCACGCGGGCGTCACACCGCCAACGACCTTGGGTGTGTTTTCCACCCGCCAATCGGTGCGACCAGGGTCGATACGCTCAGGCGAGAAGGCCAGGAAGAAATCTCTGCCTACGCGCCAGGAGTCGCGCGTGGCCCCCACCGGGGCTTGCTCCAGCATCGGCAGCAGCAGGTCCTGTGTGGTGCCAGGATAGGTGGTCGACTCCAGCACGACCAGCATGCCTGGGTGAAAATACTGGGCCACCGACTCGCCGGCGGCGATCAGATAGCGGACATCCGGGTCGCGCGTCTTGTTCAGTGGCGTCGGTACGCAGACGATGACCGCGTCGCACCGGTCCAGGATGCCATAGTCAGTCGTGGCACGAATCGAGCCCGGGCGCCGCCCCTGGGCGTTAGCAGATTCCGAGTCCCCGCTTGTGAAACACGCCAGGACGCTAGACGGCACATCTTGGACATGGGATTCGCCCCGATTGATGGCTGCGACCCGGCCGGAATCGACATCGATGCCAAGGACGTCGAAGCCTTGGTTGGCGAAAGCGACCGCCAACGGCAAGCCCACATAGCCCAGGCCCACAATGGCGACGACGCCGGTGTGGTCATTGATCTTGTTTAGAAGTTGTGTTTTCGTGTCAGTCATGGTTCTGGAACTTTCGGTATGGGTATGCTTCGCGAACATGTCGATCAGGGTGGTGTCTCGACCAGTGGGCTGTGGCGGATACGTCGCCCCCGGCCCCGTGTTGTGCGCTGACGGGTGGGTTCTGGGCCGCTGCCCATGCGCTCTAACTGTTCGATGGGTACTTCGGCTTCATGCAAATGCCCCAGGAACTCAAGCAACACCAGGACGCGCTGCGTCGACTTCATTGGCCCCTGGAAGACGGCTTCAAGCCCCTGGAGAGGTCCGCTTGTCAGACGCACCCGATCGCCAGGATGGAAAGGATGCTGGGGTAGACCCCCTTCGGCGTTGTACTTGTCGATCCGCTCACGGATGGCAGCCAGCATGCCGTCTTGCAGCGCCTGTGGCCGATCACCAAACGCCACCAGGCGGATCACTCCTGGCGTGCCATTGATGGCGGCGGCCGTCACCTGGCCGAAGTCAACCTGCACAAAAACGTAACGTGGGAAAAAAGGCCGCAGTTGCTTGCGTCCCCGATAGTGCTGCAGCACCTCCGGCAGATACACGTTGAGACCCAAGCGCTCTTGCAACATGCTCGTCGCCATCAGTTCTTTCTGGGGCCTGGTATGCACGACGTACCAGAGAACCGGCTCACCCAAACGACACCTACCGTGCCACCGAACGCGGCGCATCGTAGTTCGCCATGTGCGAAGCCACCCGCCCGAGGATTTCGTCCAGCGGCACGCACGGATCCCAACCCAGCAGGTTCCGCACACGGGTCGTGTCAGGCACCCGGCGTCGCATGTCCTCGAATCCAGGAGCATAGGCCTGGTCATAGGGAATGAGCTGGATGGGTGAGGCGCTGTGAGTCACGGTCTTGACACGATGAGCCAGTTCCAGGATGGTCACTTCTTCGCTCGCACCGACGTTATACACGCGACCGATGGCGTCCGGGTGCAAAGCCAGCCCCATCAGCGCAACGACAACGTCAGAAACGTCGCAGAAGCAGCGCGACTGTGCACCGTCACCGTAGACGGTGATAGGTTGACCCCGCAGCGCCTGCGTGAGGAAGCGTGGAATCACCATGCCATAGCGGCCGGTCTGGCGTGGACCAACCGTGTTGAAGAGGCGAGCGACGATGACCGGCAGTTCCCGCTCGCGGTAGTAAGCGAGGGCGAGAAATTCGTCCACCATCTTCGATGCCGCATAGGCCCAACGGCTCTTGGTGGTTGGACCCAGCACGACGTCGTCATCTTCCTGAAACGGTACACGGCTGCCCTTGCCGTAGACCTCTGAGGTCGAAGCGACTAACACCTTCGCGCGGTAGCGCGCTGCCGCCTGCAATACGGCCTCGGTGCCCATGACATTGGTCTCGATGGTGTGCACCGGATGCTCGACGATAAGCTGCACCCCTACCGCCGCCGCCAGGTGAACGATGACCTGGCACTCGCTGACCAGACGATCAAGGACAATGGCATTGGCGATGGCATCGATGGCGAACCGAAAGCCAGGTTTGCCCACCAGCGGTTCAATGTTCTCGAAGCGGCCCGTTGAGAGGTCGTCTAAGACTGTGACCTCATGACCTGCGGCCAAAAGGGCCTCCGTCAGATGGCTGCCGATAAACCCGGCGCCGCCCGTGATTAGAAATCGCATCGACATGAAGGAAAGAGAGAACAGGGATGTTGGGTGCGACTTGGCGGCATGCAACCCAGGAGGGAGACGACACGAGTCGCCAAGGCTAGCGTAGTGGTGCCAAGCAAGTATTCGACCCACACCGTCTCTGGCTCAGCGATCATAGCACTTCAGCCCACAGGTGACAACGCCGGAGGCGCCTGTTGTGCAGCGTCATGCCCTGGACAGAACAAACTGGCGCAAGCCCCAGAAGCAGGAAAGCTTCCAATGCTTGCGCCAGTGCAATCGCCTCAGCGTCGAGGCTTGGTCGAAACGAACGGTCTACCAGCCCAGTGGCAGAGCCAGGTTGCTGGTTACCTCGCCAGAATCGGCAGGTAGAGTCGCCACGGCAGCGGTTTGATGGTTGGCGTGGCCGTCGGCGTTGCGGTGGCGCCAATGCTGCCGGTGGGGGTGACGGTAGGGGTTGAGGTGTCAGTAGGCGCCGTGGTCGCTGTGGGTGTCGCCGACGGCGACGGCGTCGATGTCGGGGTAGGGGTCGGCGTTGGCGTAGAAGTCGGTGTACGTGTCGGCGTCGCTGTGCGCGTGGCAGTCGACGTCGGCGTCGACGTCGGGGTGCGCGTAGACGTTGGCGTCACCGTAGCTGTGGGGGTCATCGTAGCCGTAGGCGTGCGCGTGGCGGTGGGCGTCACAGTAGGTGTATGCGTCGCCATGCTCAGGTCTTCCACGATGCGCGGCCTGGCGTCGATGTTAACGTTGATGTACTTGGGATCTGGGTTGGTGTCTTGTGGGCTGCCGTCCCTGATGTCGGTCTGCTTGCCGAACTGCTCGACGACGCGCAGGGTGCCACCGACCATGTTAGTTTTCAGGGCAATGGTGGCGGGGACCTCCAGCGTTTCCCAAAGGACGGTCTGCTTCCTCCCTTTCACCAGGAAGTCGTAGCTTTCCACTGACGCAATTCCCGGGTCGCCATGTCTTATATAGGTACTACCAGCCATTTCACGCGTGAAGGTCTGGTAGCTATGGTAGCCTGGCTTCGGCGTGAGATCGCTGCTCAATAGACCATATTTGTAGGCCCAACCGGGCGGGTCGGCCGCCTGGAACCAGATGATGGGGCTGAGATTGGCCGCCATGGCCCTGGTCATTTCTTTGAACACATCATCGGCCTGTCGCTGGAGGCTATATGGCTGTGTGTCGCCCGGTGGTCGAGGTGAAACGTCAGAGGGACTACCGAGTTCCGAAAGCATCATCGGTTTGGGATTGGGGTCGCCCGTCCAATTCGAGTACTCCTGGCGCAGCCACATGGCCTTGCCAATGACGCCGTCGTTGTAGCTTCCATCGAAAGCAGGGTCCCAGCGAATGGGGGCAAAGGCATAGTAGTAGTGGAAATTGAGCATGTCGAAATACTGCTTTGCGCCCGACTGCAGCAGCTCGTCGAAAAAGATCGGGTCGAAGGTGCCGCCATCCTCCGGGAAGAAGTCATAGGCCAATGCCCCCAAGACCACAACCGCCTCTGGATTGGTTTCATCGAGGGCCAGATAGACGGCTTTGAGCATGTTGCCATAGGCGGCGCCACCAAGCTTTGGTGGGATGGGAGTGGGGCGCGGGTACGGGAGCCCCCAGCAGCCGCCCAGCTTCGCCGCCGGATTGAAGCTATCCGGCTCGTTGTACATCGACCAATGCCGGATGTTGTAGGGTGGAGCCCCGTAGCGCGCCACGGCTCTGCGCATGAACTCGACCAGGGCGGACATGTCGTCAACCGGCCCACAGTCATTCGCCGCCGCCCACTTGGGGTTACCCGTCACCGTTACCACCATTTGGTAATTCTGGGCCGCGGCTTTGCCCAAGGTCGCATCGGTGCTGGCCCATTTATAGTCACCCTTTGTCTTCTCAACTTCGCTCCAGATAACGTTGATCGACAACCAGCGGGCGCCCGCAGCCGCCATCTCAGCGCCACCGCGCAGGGTGTCGCGCTCGTGCACATAGGTGCCGAACGGGTCGTCCGGAATCGACTGTGACTCCGCAGAGGGAAGCGGCCCGCCGGCCCTGCTCCCGAGAAGAGGCGCTGTCGCCAAAAGGAGAAAGAGGATGACGAAAGAAGGTAGAATTCTGACGAATCGATACATACGCACCTTGGGCAAAATGACGGACGATCAGATGAGTGTCGAGAAATGGATGGCTTGAAGCCATGGCTCGGCAGATTAGGACGCCTTCAGATTGGCTTTCCGTACCCCGTTGAACCGGCACACGGTACAGAAAGCCCGCCGGCTGAGTCTGTCCGGCGGGCAAGGCGAAGCAGCCTTATGAACGCTGGCGAACGGCCAGGAACGTCAGAGTCTGCGGCTCTGCCGCAGCAGCCACGGCACGCCCACCACGACTGGAACGCTGAGCACAACAATGTGCAACAGGATGCCAAACGCCAGGGCCTGTTCGGCCGGGAGGCCGGTCAGCGAAAGGGCCAGGACGGCAAGCGCCTCGAAGACCCCGATCTGCCCCGGCGCCAGCGGTACGCTGATCCCGCTCTGGATGACCAGAACCACCAGGACAGAGTTGAGCAGGGTCGGCGGCAGCCCGACGGCCTGCAAGAGGGCTGTGTTCACGAAGATGCCCGCTGCCCACGCCAATACCGAGTAGGCCAACAGCCAGGGCAAAAGCCTGACATGACGCAGGGCCTGCAGTCCGTCGAGCAGACCTGAGAGCGCACGGCTCGGCTTCGAGAGAATCGGGCGTGTCATCGCCAGCCTCGCCAGGACTCGTTGACCAATGGGCAGGGCCACGAGCACACCCACCCAAAGCACCAGGCCCACCATGGCGCCGATGATGGCGCCGCGTTCCGGCGAGCCCAACCAGGCGGGTAGGATAATCGAGGGCAGAACCAGAGCATAGAGAAAGCCAAGAATCGTCAAATCGATGACTTTCTCTGCCCCGATGGTCCCCACCGCCGCCGCGGTGCTGGCGCCGCGGTGGCGGCCCATAAGATACGCTCGTGTCAGGTCGCCGCTGCGCAGCGGCAGGACGAAGTTCAGCAGTTGTCCTGACATCAAGGCGCCGAACGCATAGCCTGGCGACGGCAGTTGGCCTGGCGGGAAGAGCAGACGCCAACGCAGGGTCTTGGCAACGTTGTTGACCAAAATGAAACCCAGACCGATGAGCACCCAAACCGGCGATGCCGACCGCAAATACTGGACCGCTGTGCCCCAATGCACCTGGCGCGAGAGAAGATAGATGGCGAGAACCGCCAGCCCTACGCCAATGAGCAGGCGAATGCCCCAGCGGGCCCATTGCCATGCGCGGGGTTCACTTGCCCCATTCAAAGAGGTAATAGTCGGTTTCAATCCACCAACCCCGGTACGGGACGCCCCAACGTGGGCGCTCCATAGGCTTCGATGCCACTGGCAGCGACGACCGCCATGATCTCCCCGACCTCGCTTTCCGCCAGCACACCATCCCAGAACAAGGCCTCCCCATGACGCACATAGTCCGACTCGCTGGCGGACAGGCCGTGCACCGTCCGCATCGTCGTCATTGAGGGCACGAAGAGGTGCGAAGGGTGCATCTTGATGTCAGGATGGCCAAGGAAACTGAAGAGGGCGCGTGAAGCGGCAAAGGGTCGCTCGTAGAAGTCCTCGTAGTAGAAGAGCGGCGCCCCGGCGGCGGCGAGTTCCGCCTGGGCAACGGCGTATGTCACTGCCCACATCGCCGCCTGCTTTTCCAGATACGACCGGGCACTGCGGGCAACCAACTGCGCCGCGTTCACCGTCTCATCTGCAGGCGAAGTGGCAACTGCCCGGTCTACGAACATCTGCCAGTGCGTGTCCCAGCCAAACTCCTTCCAGAAGTTCGCCCGCTTGCGAATGGAGGCGATCACGGCGCACGGATGCCTGACCACAAAGACGATCCGCGCATCCAACTGCTTCCGAAGCCAGGGAATCATGAAGTTCGCACGGATCTCTTTGAAGCCCAACACCTGGCACTCATTCCAGATCGCCTCAATGAACTCGCCGCTCACCTCCTCCAACGGTGTGAACAGGTGATTGCGCAACAGCCACCGCTGGCGGTAGTTCTTCGAGAGAACGGCGTTCAGATAGGCGTTCACACGTCTCGAACTCGCCTGGCCAGACATGTCGTCGTAACAGACGTCGGCGGCAAAGCTGCACGCCTGTGGGTGCAGCGGCTCGAACAGCACCAGACCGCCCAGCGCCTTAGAGATGATGTCGGAAATCCACGTCGTCCCCGAGCGACCAAAGCCGAGGACGACAATAGGACCTTGGGCGGTTGCCAACTTAGGCGCTCCCATGGGAATGAAGTAGTACCGAACCGGCCGGGGTGGACGACAGTGCCGCCTCGACGGGCGCAGTGACCTCGAGGCCGGCGTCCACGACCTCAGATGCCTGGGGAACTAAATAAAGCACGCCCGCCATGGCGAACAACACCCACGCCAATGCCGCCGGCTTCGTGCCCCATGTGACCGCATCGAAGAGACCGTGGAACAACAAAATGAATTGCCCGGCGAGGACCCCGAAAGCCAAAGAGGAAAGATCGGTGCGGCCCTGGGCGTGCCACCGATGCTGGGCGCTCAATGCCATCCAGAGGCTAAGGCCCACGAACGCCGCATAGGCCACCAGACCCAAGACACCGAGGTCAACCCCTACCTGCAGGAGAAGGTTGTGTGCATGCGGAATGCTCACTTGCGGCGCCCGCAGCTCAGGCAGTTGGTACGGATAGAGAAGAGCTGCCACTTGCGTCCAGGCGCCAAACCCGCTGCCTGTCAACGGGAAGTCGTGCAGCGCCGCGATTGCGCTTGACCAGATCTCCAACCTGCCGGCCAGTCCGCCCAGGGGATCGCTGCGGAAGATGGCTTCGGTCACGTGCGCCAGCCACCCATTGCTTACCCCCAGCCACAGGCCCGCCACGACAAGCGGGAACACTGCCAGGTAGCGTGGTCGAATGAGCCCCGCCGCCAGGACGACGCCCAAAGGAACCGCCAGCCAAACACCGCGACTGCGCAGCAGCAACAACAGCCCGAGCACCGAGCCAACCGCCAGGACGGCGAGTAAGCGCAGCGTTTTTCGACTTCGACCCAGTCCTGGTGGTCGCCAGGCTATCGCCGAACAAGCTGGCAGCCAGATAGCCAGGGCGCCGGAAATGACGTTGGGATTGATGCGTTCAGCAAAGCCCGAACCAAGACGCACCACAAAGTCAGGCACGGGCATGGGACCATTCGACGCCTGCACCAAGAGCGGGCTGATCCAGGCCAGCCCGATCAGCACCAGCATCAGTCCAGCCAGCAGGCGAGTCAGGCGTTCCACCGTCGTGGTCCCGACCATGACGACGGCATAGAGGAGTACGCCGGCCAGCAAGTAGCCAACTTGCTGGCGCGCCGCCGCAGGAGCGGGTGACACCACCGCCGCCACCGGCGCCAGCATGAGCATCAGAAGGAGCATCCAACCCGTGGGAGCCGGGCGCCACAGCGGCTGCCGTGCCAGCCAACGCAAAACGACCAGCAAAACCACAACCGCAAGCCCGACCCAAAACAGGCGTCCCACCAGGATAAACGCTGCGAGCGCAGCCACCAGCAGCGTCACTTCCGCCGCCTGCCACGCCAGCGCCCACCTCCGGTTTGCTTCCAGCCGTACCAGCAGCCGCTGCCGCAGCGACTGCCGGTGCGTTGCGACCACGCTCATGGCCTCGTCGCCCGGCATCCGGCACTCGCCGGCATCCGGCAAGTCCAAACCGTTTACCTTGGGTACGTCGTCCGCGGCCAGATTCTACCTCGCAACAGCCGCAGGAGGTGGTGGCTGCTGTTTTGCCACATCGGGACGTTCGATGGAATCGACCTCTGACGGCTGCACCGGCGTCTTGGCAGAAAAACCGGTGGCGCCCGGCACCGCATTCAGAACCGCACCCACCACATGGCCGCCCCCTGCCTCCAGTGTCTGATAGACACTGCGGATTTGGTTGCTGCTCAACCTACCGGAGCGCACCACCAGCAGAACAAGGTTGGCCCGGCGAGCCAGGGCAAGGGCGTCGCTCACGCCAGTAAGGGCTGGGGCATCCAGCACGACCAGATCGGCGATGGCGGCCAGTTGTGCCAGCAGTTCCTGCATGCGCGCCGAGTCTAACAGTTCCGGCGCATGATCGCTGGCCGGGCCGGCGGGCAGCAGCCGCAATCCGGGGACCGGCGTAGCTTGAAGGATCGACGCCAGGTTTGTGTCGCCATCCTCCAGCAAGGTCGTCAAACCTGCCGTGTTCGGCGCGTCAAACCAGCGATGGAGCGCCGCCGCACGTAGATTGGCATCGACGAGGATCACCTGCTTGCCTGCATTCGCCATGACAACAGCCAGGTTGGCAGCCGTGCTCGTCTTGCCTTCTCCCTCGGTGGCGCTGGTCACAACCAGCGAGCTGGCGTCGCTGGTGCGCAGCGCCGTGCGCAAATGTCGCATGGCCTCAGCAAACGGCGCCGCCGGCTGGGCAATGGCAATGGGGCGGCCATCAGCCTGAGCGGCGGCCACAGGCAACTCGGCCAGAAGTTGAAGGTGCGCCACCCGTCTGAGCTGCGATCCCCTCCGCACCCGGTTATCCATGAACTCCAGTGCCGCAGCGATGCCGATTGCGACCAGGAGTCCCATCAACCCGGCGAGCACGAGGCCCGCAGGGCTGATCTGTGTGGAAGCAACAGGCTGCAGCGGCGGAACCAGGGCCGGAATGGCAAACCGCACGATGCGCGCCTGCCCGCTTGACGAGGACAGACTCGCTTCTCGCGCCTTGTTCTGCACAACCTTCAGCGCTTCCAAAGCCGCATCGCGATCGACTGTCAGGACATTAAGACGCTCCTGTTCAGCCTGCAAGGATGTGTTCACATCTCGCAGCTCCACCTCCAGCCTCGCCAGGAGATCAGCGTCGGCCTCCGTGTTGCCATTGGTGACGATGCCAGATGCCTCGATCGCACCCAATAGAGCGTTGAGGTCGTGCCGTTTCGCATCGAGAGCGGTGGTCAAGCTGTCAAGATCGGCCAGGAACTGCTCTTTGGTTAGTCCTTGGTACACCTTGGTCAGAAGGTCGGGATTGAGAAAGAGCTGCGTCGTATACCGGGTCGGCGCTGCGGGATTACTGGTCGTTGTCGGACCTTCATCACCCGGCAGGAGCGCCCGATTGCTGATCATGAGGTAGGCGAGATAGGAAGCCAAATCGAAAGCCGGCATCGCTGCGACCCGCCCACGCAGCGTCTGCACATCCACGAACAACTGATCCAAATCTGCGCGGCGGGTGAACGCCGCCTGCGAGGCAAGGGCACGCGCCTGACGCAAACCGCTGATCAGCGTCTGTCTCTCTGTCAGCCGATTCTGCAGCTCCAAGACCTTGGAATCTGCGACAGCCGCGAGGTAGCGGTCTTGAGCCTGCGTGTAGGCCTCGTGTGCAGCCGTGATGTCTGCGTCCAGATTGCCGGGCGTCGCCGGGCTACCAAAGGTAGTGTTTGCGAGCTTCTCAAACGAACGCGCCCAGGCGTTGGCGATATGGGCAGACAACTCGGGTTCGGGAGCCGTCACCTTGACCTTAAACACTTCGCCGGCCACAGCGCCGTCCAGCATCGCCAGCAGTTGCTGAGAAGCCTCGATCTCGGTGGGAAGGGCGCCCTGCAATTCAGAAAAGACCTCTTCGGCGATGGTCGGGCTTTTCAGCAGCGCAAGCAAGGCATTGCGCCGGTCGATCTTGGAACTCGTGTCGCTGGGTTGCGCCTGGGCCACGGTTTTGAACTGCGGCTCTAGCTCGATTTGGAACGCTGACGGCAAAATGAAAAGTCCCGCTTCGGCGTCATAGCTGGGGGCCGAAGTGCGGGCGTTGGCGGCCGCATAGAGACCTGCAAAGAGGATCACGCCGCCCGCTAACACCCACCAGCGCCGGCGTAGGACATCGAGGACGTACTGAAAATTCACGGAAAACTACCTCCGAAGGTTGACGATGATATCGACCACACGTTCAAGATCCGCGGCGCTCAGATTCGAACCAGAGGGCAAGCACAGACCGTCACGGAAGAACGACGCTGCAACGTCGTTTCCCAAGTATTCATAGGCCGAGAAAACAGGCTGAAGGTGCATCGGTTTCCAAACAGGCCGGGATTCGATGTTCTCGGCCTCCAGCGCCAGGCGCAGCGCCTGGCGGTCGGCGCCGAAACGGCTCGGGTCGACGGTGATCACGGTTAACCAGCGGTTGTGCCTGCCCCACGGGGCTTCGGGCATGAATTCGATGCCAGGGAGATGGCCGAGCATCTGGGAATACCAGTCGAAGTTGCGGCGACGAGCCTGTACGCGGTCCTCCAGCACTTGTAGTTGACCGCGGCCGATCGCAGCCAGCACATTGCTCATCCGATAGTTGTAGCCGATCTCGGTGTGCTCGTAGTGGGGCGCGGGTTCACGCGCCTGGGTTGCCAGCTTGCGCCCGTGGGCAATCAGCGTTTCGTCCGCCGACACCAACATGCCGCCGCCCGAAGTGGTAATGATCTTGTTGCCGTTGAAGGAGTAAACGCCCAACCGTCCCAACGCGCCCGGCGCCTGACCTTTATAGGTAGCGCCAAGGGCCTCGGCGGCGTCCTCGATCAAGGTGACATTGTGGCGCTGGCAGGCCTCCAGGATCGGGTCCACATCGGCGCTCTGGCCGTAGATGTGCACCAGCACAACCGCCTTCGGCAGACGCCCCTGGCGGGCGCGTTGCTCCAAAGCCTCAACCAGCAGGACCGGGTCCATATTCCAGGAATGGCGCTCACTGTCCACGAACACCGGACGCGCGCCCTGGTAGATAATAGGGTTGACGCTGGCAGAAAACGTCAGCGTCGAGACAAGGACTTCATCCCCAGGCCCCACGTCGCTGAGGATCAAAGCCAGGTGGAGCGCCGCCGTTCCAGAACTGACAGCTAGGGCATGGCGAGCACCGACGGTGTGGCAGAACTCGCGTTCGAAGGCGTCAACTTGAGGTCCCAGCGGTGCGATCCAGTTGCTGGCAAATGCTTGTTCGACGAGACTGAGCTCGCGGCCCGACATGTGCGGCGGGGAAAGGTAGATGCGTGGATCACTCATGACAAAACAGGTTTGAGACAAGGGTATTGAGCGTCGGACAGGCTGCGGGCGCAGCCTTCGACCACTCGCCTCACATTAAACCCTGCCTCCGGGCAAATCGCCAAGGCTTACGGCTTGTCAATGCGCGCCAATTCATGCCTGACGCCGCGGTACCAGTCGATGGTTCGCCGCAGGCCAACCTCAAAGGCCATGCGAGCCTCGAAGCCAAAGAATTGCTTGGCTCGCGACGTATCAAGCTTCCGTCGCGGCTGTCCGTTTGGCATGCTGGTGTCCCACACAACCTCGCCTCGGAAACCGGTGAGCCTGGCGATCTGTTCGACAAGCTCGCGAATGCTGATCTCGAAGTGGCTGCCCAGATTCACGGGCTGACTTTCGTTGTAACGTTCTGCCGCCAGCAGAATGCCTTCGGCGGCGTCTTCAACATAGAGAAACTCGCGCGTCGGGGAGCCGTCTCCCCATGCCACGATGTGCGTGTCGCCGCGTTCTTCGGCCTCGATGAACTTGTGGATGAGCGCCGGGATGACGTGTGATGTAGCCAGGTCGAAGTTGTCGCGCGGGCCATAGAGGTTGACGGGAAGAAGAAAAACGGAGTTGTAGCCGTACTGTTCACGATAAGTCTGGCTCTGGACCAACATCATTTTCTTGGCAAGGCCATAGGGGGCGTTCGTCTCTTCGGGATAGCCATCCCAAAGATCTTCCTCGCGAAAAGGGATCGCTGCGAACTTGGGATAGGAGCAGATGGTGCCGATAGCCACGAACTTACCCACCCCTGCACGCCAGCTCTCGTGAAAGAGTTGCACGCTCATCATGAGGTTGTCGTAGAAAAACTCAGCAGGATGAGCGCGATTGGCGCCGATCCCCCCCACGTGCGCCGCCATGTGGATGATCACGTCCACCGGCCCTGGCCTGGCGGTAGCGGTCAGAAGTTGGCGCACCGCCTGGATCTCGCGCAGATCGTAATCGCGACGGCGAGGGACGATGATCTCGGCGGCACCGCGCGCCTGCAGTGCATCCACCACGAAGCCGCCGAGAAAACCCGCCCCCCCGGTGACGATCACGCGTTTGTCGCGCCAGAACGCCTGACTATCAGGCCAATTGGCTGGTAGATTCGGCGTGGCATCTTGATGATTCATAAAGCGATTCCTCTGGCATGCTTGACCATGCCCTTATGGGTGCCTGGAGAGTAGTCGGGCGGGAACACCGATCACAGTCGCTCCATCGGGCACATCGTGGAGAACAACCGCACCGGCGCCGACAATGCAATCGGCGCCGACGCACACACCGGGTAGAAGCGTCGATCCAATGCCGATCAGGGCGCCGCTTCCGACCGTCACACCACCGCCAAGATGGGAGCCTGGGGCGATATGGACGAAATCGGCAATATCACAGTCGTGATCGACCGAGCTGCCGGTATTGAGGATCACGTGGGCGCCAATGCGTGTGGCCGTGTTGATGATGGCGCCGGCGCAGATCATGACGCCGGGTCCGATCTCGACGGCGTCGGCAATGATCGCACTGGGATGCCGAGCGATGATAAAAGATTCGTTCAGTTGGCGCAACCATGTCACCACGCGCGCGCGCGTGCCATTGTCCCCAACTGCCACCACGACACCTTCATGAGGATGCAATGTGATCGCGGACACGGGTCCGAACACCGGCAGGCCTCCGATGATCTGGCCCGCCAGCGCCGGGTTGTCGTCCACGTAGCCGATGGGTTGCAGCGTGGCGCCCTGTCTGGCCGCAGCAAGGAGCGCATCGGCGATAACCTTGGCGTGTCCCCCTGCCCCGACGATGATGACGCGACTCATGGCGCCTGACTCCCCATGAACTCCGGCATCGTCGCCTGGTCGGCATGGCTGATTCCCTCGCGCCGGAGCGTCGTCACGAAGGTCGCGAACATAATACGCAGGTCTATCAACAACGAGAGGTGGTCGACGTACCACACGTCGAGGTCGAACTTCTCCTCCCAGGTCAAGGCGTTGCGACCATTCACCTGTGCCCAGCCGGTGATGCCTGGCCGCACCTCGTGACGCCGCGACTGTTCGAGGCTGTATCGCTGCAAGTACTGCATCAGCAGCGGCCGTGGCCCGACCAGGCTCATATCGCCTGCAAGCACGTTGAGAAGCTCGGGCAGCTCGTCGAGGCTGGTGCTTCGCAGGAAGGCGCCAAACGGCGTCAGGCGTTCGGCGTCAGGCAGGAGCTGTCCTTGCGCATCACGAGCGTCCGTCATGGTGCGGAACTTACGCAGCATGAAAGGCTGGCCGTGCAGGCCGGGACGCCGCTGGCAAAAGAGCACCGGCGACCCCAGTCTCCGGCGCACGGCTATGCCCAGGCCCAACAATACAGGGCTCAGCAGGATGAGCAACGATCCTGTCAGCACCAGGTCAAACAGCCGCTTGCCGAAACGACGGTACATGAAGAACAGATCAGCCTTGGGCGGCAACTTGCTGCGCCAGTTCGACGAAAGCTTCCGCCTGGCGCCGCCGATCGAAGTGTTCGAGAACGTAAGTGCGTGCGGACGCGCCCATGCTCCGCACCTTGTCAGGATGATCGTACAGGAAACGCACGGCTTCGGTCAAAGCTGCCGCATCTCCCGGCGGCACAAACAAGCCACCTTCCGCAGCTTCGATGACGTCGCGAATGACACCGTCGATAGCCAGGATCGTAGGTCGTCCCGCCGCCATATAGTCAAATACCTTATTGGGGTAGGTTGTGCGAAACATCGGGATGTCCTGCAAAATGGCCACGCAGGCATCCGCGGCGGCAAGGACTTCCGGCATCTGCACCTTGGGCAAAGCGCCGGTGAAAGTCACATTGCCAAGCTTGCGCTCTTTCACCATGCTCTCGAGGTGGCTCCGCTCTTTGCCATCGCCCACCAGCAAGAAGTGCACATCGGGCCGGTCGGTCAGACGCTCCGCTGCCGCCAGAAGCGTCGGTATGTCATTGGCCAGACCAAGCGCCCCGGCGTAGGTCACCACAAACCGGTCACCCAGGCCCCATGCCTGCCGGAAAGCGGCGCCGTCGAAGTCCGGTGGGTACATCCCCGCGTCCACTCCGTTTGGGATAAGGGTAATCCTGGCTGCCGGAATCCCCTTATCCATGAGATAGTCCCGGTAGGCAGGGGAATTGACCAGGAAGTGGCTTGCACGGGCGTAGAGGAAACGCTCTGTCCAACGGGCCAGCCTGATGAGCAAGGGCTGGCGCAAAACACCCATATCGATGGCGAAGGCGGGCCACAGGTCGCGCACCTCAAGCAGGAAGGGCCGCCGTCGCAGCGCCGCCACCAACCAGGCCGAGAGGGCCTGAAAGATGGGTGGCGTCGTCCCCATCACCAGGTCAACCGGTCCGGCTCGTAGTGCCGTCGCCACCGATGAGACCATGAAGCTGAGAAAGGCGACGATGCGCCACAGAAAACTGCGATGCAGGGTTTCAGGTGCGTAGGCGCGCAGCACGCGCACGCCATCGAATTCCTCCGCAGCACCTTTCTCATTCCCGGCAGCGCGTTTGCCCGAAAGGTAGCTGACGGGGCTGGCCACGACCGTGAAAACGTGTCCGCGTTGGACGCACAGCCGCCCCAGCTCGTAGTGCCGGGTGCCGCCGGCCTCGCCTGGACCCACGAAAGCCTGATGAATGAGAAGAATGCGCATCAGCCGATCACGAGTCTGTCCTCGGCCGATCCGGCCATTGTCCGCCAGGTGACAAGACCAATGAGGGATGATGGTGCAGGAGCTCCCCAGCGCAGGTAAGCCCTCCAGTTTCGCGCTTCGATCCGCACACCGTCATCGACGAGCGCCAAAGCAGCGGCATCGGGACCAAAGAGGGAAAGAAAACGGACGGCGTCCGCCTGCACCGTCAGCGCCAGGGAAAGAGCAGGAGCCTTGACCTGGTAACGGGTAGCCTGCCAACCTCGCGGCGAGCGGTCATCGGCGCGGATGAGCGTCGTCTCGCCGCCGGTGGGTGCGGCCAGAACTCGGGCCCGGTAGGGACCGGCAGGTGTCTCCAGACGCAGACCTGCTCCTGGCGCCTCCCAGGCATAGGGTCCATCCTGCAGGAGCCAGTGCAGACGGTAGCTGTGCACGGCGGCACTCGCCAATTCATCCAACACCAGCCAATGTTCGTCGCCAAGACGCACGACGGCACGGCGATAGGCGACGGGCGCGCTGAGACGGCGGTAGCCGTCATGCTCGCCCTCCCAGCAGCTTAGATGTCCTACAGATGACTGCCAGCTTCCTGTAGTCCGCCCGTGCAGCCAGGGAAGCCACAGGAAACGCCCCGCCCGATCCATTTGATCCTGATCGTCAACTGTGACCGTGTTATGATAAGTCGTGCTCCCAAGGGGAATATCAGCCCATGGGGGTGGAGCGTTGTAACTGAACGTTCCCGGGTCCAGGGCCACATTCTGTCCACGCCACCAGAGATCGGCGTGCAGCACGTCTGCCTGGCCAGGACGATGGCGAAAACGGGGCGGACAGCGGACAAAGAGGAACCCAGATGGCGCCCGCAAGGTATGATACCCGCCCTCCCCATTGTGCCGCTCCTGGGGTGCGGCGACCACCACGGGGACGCCGAGGGCTTCGACGCCGCCCAACCACATCGACTCCTCGTCCCAGGGACCACCGTCGTAGCAGCGGCTGCCGGTCGCCATGGTGTACGCCGCCTGGACGACCGGCCGGAAGTCATCGTAATCGCAGCCGCTGAGCGGCAGGATCAGGGCGCCGTCGTCGTGGCCGTAGCGTGGGAGGCTGCCGCTGCGCTCGTCCTGCACGTCTAGCAGCAGCCTGGCCGCCCGACCCAACCGGTCCTTCAGGCCGGGGCTGAACGGCTCGCCGCGCAGATCGGCCAGGCGCACCGCCCATGTCAAGACGTGAAGTGCCAACCGCTGATAGTTGAACGAATGCTGGCTGAAGGCGCCGTCATCATAGAACAGGTCAGCGACCTGGTGTTCCAACGCCTCTCGCCCGAGACGACGCCAGTGCGCCGATTTGGCAAACTCAGGAAAAAGAACGCCGATGGTCCACAGTCCCGCCGGCTCGCTGAGGCTGTGATTGTTGCGTTGGCTGAGGGCATACGCCAGGTTGCCGGCGATGCGGTCACCCGACACGGCAATCATCTGTGCCAGGTTGGCTACCCGTTCGGGAGTCGACGTCGGGCTGGACAGGAAAGCGTACAACCCAAAGCACCACGCCATCACCCGGAACGTCGTCTCCTGCCCGCAGCGCCAGTTGGGACCGTATTCAGGCGGGTTGTCCGTCCGCCAGCATTCGACCAGCCGCCAGAAAAGCTCCGGCCAGCGGTCATCACCATCACGTGCGTACTGCCTGGCCAGGACAAAAGCAAACCCGAAACGACTTGGCTCCCAAATGACTTTGATGTCTCCCTGCGTATACTCGTCCACCAGCGTCCAGTGGCGGTCGGCGGGGAGCCGCTGGCCTGTAAAGGGGTTTCGGTGCCAATCGGGAGTCAGACCCAGCTCGGCTACTGATCCCGAGAAGTAGGTGAACCTTCCCTTGGCCAGAGCTTCGACCTGGGACATGGGACCAGCGCCTGCCGCATCCCATGCCTCAAAATGCGGCCGGAATCCCGCGAAATCCGAAGGAGCGAAAAAGAAGCGGGGGGCCGTGTGGCGCCGGTAGGCCAGGTACGAGGTGGGTTCGGCTTGTCCAGGATTGTCCAGAAATCCCGCCAGGGGCTGATCTTGCCAGGTGGTCGCCGGAAGTTTTCGTCGCAGCCAACCCAGGCGCAGTTCGGCTGTGTAGCGAGCACGATACGCTAACCAGCCCCAACCCTGCGTCTGCCCAAGACGAAAACCAAGGCGGACCTTGTTCACCATGCCTGGGTTAGAATGGCGGCGATGCGCTCCCCGGCCCGCCCATCCCAGAGGGACGGAACCTGGCCCACCTTGCCCTTTCCTGCCAGGATATTGGCCACTTCCTGGCGCAGCAGGGCCATGTCGTGACCCACCAGGACGTTTGTGCCCTGTGTCACGGTCACGGGACGCTCCGTATTGGTGCGCGCCGTCAGACAGTGGACGCCAAGGAAGGTTGTCTCCTCTTGCACACCTCCTGAATCCGTGACCACCAATTTGGCCCGGCACTGGAGGGCCAGGAAATCCAGGTAGCCTAGCGGCTCGATCAGCAGCAGTTCGGGGTGCCGGGCGACGTGATCCGTGCCCTGCAGGCGCTGGCGGGTGCGTGGGTGGATGGGAAACACCAGAGGGAGGGATTCGCTAAGGTCGCCCAACGTCGCCATCAGCGCCTCTAGCCGTTCAGGGTCGTCGACATTGGAGGGTCGATGCAGCGTCACCAGTCCGTAGCCCTGGGGTTGCAGACCCATGTCAGCGGCCAGTGTCGACCGCTGCGCTGCCGGCAGCAGCCGCACAAGCGTGTCGATCATAACATTGCCCACAAAGTGAATCTTCGCCGCCGCGACCCCTTCGCGCCCCAGATTGGCGTCGCCATCTGGAGATGGGGTAAAGAGCCAATCGGCGATCTGATCGGTGACCAGGCGGTTGATTTCCTCCGGCATAGTGCGGTCGCCTGATCGCAGCCCCGCCTCGACATGCCCGACAGGCACCAACAGCTTGGCGCACACCAGGGCAGCGGCGACGGTCGAATTCACGTCCCCGTAGACCAGAACCAGATCAGGTCGCTGACCCTGTACCACTTCTTCGAACTTCACCATGATCTGGGCCGTCTGCTGGGCGTGCGTGCCCGAACCGACCCCCAGGTTGACATCTGGCTCTGGCAATCCTAACTGCTGGAAGAAGACGTCCGACATGTTGGCATCGTAGTGCTGGCCCGTGTGGACCAGGGTCTGCCAGACGTGCGGACAAACGGCCAACGCGGCCATGACGGGCGCGACCTTCATGAAGTTGGGACGTGCACCCACGACGTGTACAACGCGCATAAGCCTCATTCCTCGATGGTGACGGTGACGCCCGTTTCCAGGCTGCGACGGGCGGCAAAGGTAGTCTGCATCGTGCGGTTGATGTCCGCAAACGACATCGGTTCGGGTCCTTTGCCAGTGAGATACGCAGCCAGGGCCTGCCATTCGGCCTGATGGCCCTTGTCCTGGCGCAAACGGGCCTTGGCATCGGTCCCTTTGCCACCCTGACGCACACTGAGAACGCGATAGTCATCCAGGCTGGCGGCCAGGCCGCCGCCGAACACCTCCAGGCGTTCCTTGCCAAATCCCCGATCGCCATTGGCCACGTACGTCACCACACCCAACCCACCGCCTGCAAACTCCAACGTGATGACCAGATTGTCCTGGCGGTAGCGCCCGCTATCGGGCAAGGCGCGCGTCGTGACGCGCAGCGGACGGTCGGCGGCCAGGTAGATGACCAGGTCGATGAAATGGCAGGCCTCGCCCACCAAGCGGCCGCCGCCTTGGGCGGGGTCGTGCAGCCAGTGGTCGGGTGGGATATAGCCGGCGTTGACGCGATAGTGCAGCACGAGCGGCTCCTGGCTGCCTGCGAGGTGCTTCTTGAGCAACCCGACAAAGGGCGCAAACCGGCGGTTGAAACCGACCATCAGGTAGGGCGCAGGTGAGTTGGCGGACGCGGCCGCATAGGCCTGGGCAATCGCCTCCAGCTCCTCCTCATCCAGACACAAAGGCTTTTCGACGAAGACATGCTTCCCCGCCGCCAGCGCCGCCAGCACCTGGCGGGCGTGGTGCTGGTGACGGGTCAAGATTGCCACCGTGTTGATGGCCGGATCGTCGAATAGGGCCTGCTCGTCGGTCGTGGCATAGGCGAAGCCGAACCGCTGCGCTGCCGTCTGAGCACTGAGGCCACTGCCGCTGGCAAGACCCACACGTTGTAGCCCGTCGACCGCCTTCAGCGCCGGCAGGAGGGTAGCGTTGGCAAAGTTGCCGGCGCCAAGGACACCCAACGCCACCGCCGGGAGGACGGGCGCCGGAGCCGGGGACATGCCCGGCGCGGCTCCACCCAGAGTAACCACGCGCAGCAGGGGCGCGGGTGCATCGGGATAGGTCAGAATGACCCCCAGGAAGCGTTCGCCTGTTTTGCCCGTAATCAACTCATAGGCTCTGGGGGCTTCAGCCACGGGGAAGCGATGCGTGATCAGGGTGGTCACGTCCACACGACCCGCGGCCACCAAATTGACGAAAGCCTCCATGTTGCGCAGTTCGGTCCAGCGCACGTAGGCGTAGGGATAATCCTGGCCCTTTTCTTCGTAATCGGAATCGTAGCGTCCCGGCCCATAGGAACGCGAGACGTGGAAAGCCAGTTCCTTTTCGTAGTAGACCTTGCGCGGGATCTGCATGCCCACGGCTCCCACGGCCACCACCACGCCCTTGGCGCGGGCGATGGCGCCGGCCACTTCGACCGGTTGATTGCTCTTGGTATCGGCGGTGATCAGCACGGCGTCGACGCCCTGCCCGCCGGAGAACTGCAAACAGACTGCTTCAAGCTCTTCTGCCGAAGTTGCTGCGGCATCGGCCCCCATCCGCCGCGCCAGTTCCACGCGGCCCGGCTGGATGTCCATGCCGATGACGGCGCACCCGGCAGCCTTGAGCATCTGCACGGTCAACTGGCCCAGCAGCCCCAGACCGATCACGGCCACAACCTCACCCAACTTTACTTCGGCCAGACGGATGCCCTGCAGGGCAATGGCGCCTAACGTCGTGAAGGCGGCAGCCTCGAGGCTCACCCCATCGGGCAGCTTGACGGCAAGATTGCGGGGCACCGACACGACTTCAGCATGCACCGCGTAGCCACCGCCGGCGCAGGCCACGCGATCACCCACGACCAGACCGGGCGTCTCCCCGCCCACATCGATCACGACGCCGGCGGACGAGTAGCCCAGGGCCATCGGCTGGGCAAGCCGGCTGCGGACCGCGTCCACCGTGGTCAACAAGCCCTCGCGCTGTGCCTTCTCCCAGGTTTGCCGCACCAGGTCGGGTCGCGAACGGGCCTTGGCCAAGAGGTTCTTCTCGGCAAAGTCAACCACCATGCGCTCGGTTCCAGCCGAGACGAGACTGGCCGCGGTCTGCACCAGCACCTGGCGCCGCCGCGTCTGGGGCGCCGGCACCTCGATCACGACCGGTAGATCGGCGTCGAGCGGTTGGATCACCTGTTTCACTGTAACACCTCAAGCAGTCGCCGGTGCTCATCCGTGAGGATGTACACCTCTTTGGGCAAAGCGGCAAGATTCCGCCGCCAAACGTCAAGGTCAGAAAGACGCGTGGCGAGAACGGTTTGCACGGCCGCATTCTCATCCGCCAGGTCCAGACATAGCCCTAGCCCTCTGGAAGCCACCACCTCGCCGTCCATCGTCCCCGTCTGCGCGAACATCGGTTTTTGAAAGTAGCTGCTTTCGTAGAAGCGATTAGCCCGCGCCCATTTGGTGTTATTGGCGGCGTAAAAGTGCGCGATCCACGACATATCAACCGGACCATAGAGGGCAGGCAGATCGTCTGGAGAGACAAAGGCGCCCCCATAGATCAGGCCCGGCGTCGCCGCTAGATCCGCCTGCGCCGTAG